>JAFKFS010000101.1 GCA_017308115.1 Bordetella sp. | reverse complement strand
GAGGCCGGGCGCTATCCGACCGCGCCGCGCTATGACGGCTATGTCGCCCTGGGCTGCGTGATCCGCGGCGAGACCTACCATTTCGAGATCGTCTCGGATCAGTCGGCCGCCGGCATCCGCAATCTGGGCCTCAAGGGCCTGGCCATCGGCAACGGCATCCTGACGACCGAGGATGAGGAGCAGGCCTGGACCCGCGCCCGCCTCAGCGAGGGCGACAAGGGCGGCTTCGCCGCCCGCGCCTGCCTGGACCTGGTCGCCATCCGCAAGCGCCTGCGCGGGGGCCTGGCCTCGTGAGCGAACCGACCAACGCCCCGGCGACCGTCGCTGAAGTCATGGCCCAGCTGGCCGAGGCTGACAAAGCCCGCGCGGAGCCCCAGCTGACCAGCCGCCAGCGCCGCGCCCGCACGGTCGCCCGCCTGGCCGCCGTCCAGGCCCTGTATCAGATGGAGCTGGCGGGCGAGGGCGTCGACAGCGTCGTGCGCGAGTTCCGCAATCACCGTTTCGACGCCGACATCGACGGCGCCCCCCTGGCCGAGGCGGACGAGGACTGGTTCTCCGACATCGTCCACGGCGTGGTCGAGGATCAGCGGGCCATCGACGAGGCGGTCAAGGCGCGTCTGGCCTCCAACTGGCGGATGGAGCGTCTGGACGCCACCTTGCGCGCCCTGCTGCGCAGCGGCGCCTGGGAGCTGAAGCACAAGCCCGACGTCCCGCGCGAGATCGTGATCGACGAGTACGTCGAACTGGCCAAGGCCTTCTTCGACGATGCGGAGGCGAAATTCGTGAACGCGGCGCTGGACGGCGTGGCGCGCGATGCCCGCGATTGACGTCGCAGGCGAGTTCGAGACCATCCAGCGGCTGCTGAAGCCGCTGGCCCATCCGGAATGGGCGCGGGGGCTGGCCGACGACGTGGCTGCGCTGCCCTCGCGTCCGGGATACGACCTCATCCTGACCAAGGACGCCATCGTCGAGGGCGTCCACTTCCTGCCCGACGACCCGCTGGACACGGTGGCGCAGAAGCTGCTGCGCGTGAACCTGTCCGACCTGGCCGCCAAAGGGGCCGAGCCGTTCGGCTATCTGCTGGCCTGCTGCTGGTCCGAGCGCTGCGGCTGGCCCGAGCGCGAAGCCTTCGTCGCCGGCTTGCGGCGCGATCAGGCCATCTTCGACATATCCCTGCTGGGCGGCGACACGGTGAAGACGCCGGGGCCGGCCAGTTTCTCGGCCACGATGATGGGCTGGGCGCCGTCGGGCGCGGCGGTCAGCCGGGCCGGGGCGCGGCCCGGCGATCTGATCTTCGTAACCGGCACGATCGGCGACGGCTGGCTGGGCCTTCAGGCCGTCCAGTCGACCCTGAGCCTGGAGCCTGAGCGCATGGACGCGCTGGAGGCCGCCTATCGCACGCCGATGCCGCGCGTGGATTTCGGGCCTGCGGTGCTGAGCCTGGCGACCGCCAGCGCCGACGTCTCCGACGGCCTGCTGGCCGACGCCGCCCACATCGCAGAGGCCAGCGGCGTCAGCCTTGAGATCGATCTGGAACGCCTGCCGCTGTCGGCCGCCGCCCAGGCCTGGTTCGACAGCCGCGTCGACGCTCAGGCGGCGTTGGAGTTGCTGGCCGGCGGCGGTGATGACTATGAAATCCTGCTGACCGTTCCGGCGGGCGCCGAGAACGCCCTGCGCCGCGAGGCCGAGCGCCGTCACCTGCGCCTGACCTGCCTCGGCCGCGTGGTCGAGGGCAGGGGGCTGCGCCCTCGCTATCTGGGCCAGGCCGTCAGCCCGACGCGCACCGGCTGGACTCACGGCTGAGGGCAACGGAATCCTAACCGGAAGGGAGCATGATCGGGATCATGAACCGTCGCGCCCTGATCCTGGCCATGGCCGGCGCCGCCCTGTCGGGCGCCGCCTCCGCCTCTCCCTCGGCTGAAACGCCCGCAGAGTCGGAGACCTTCAACCTGACCGGCGTCGGCTTGCCGATCATCGTCGGCGGCCGTGTCCGGAACTATGTCTTCCTCGTGGTGAAGCTGCATCTGGGCCGGGGGCATGCCCTGGATTCAGTGAAGGCCAAGGAGGCCTATCTGCGCGACGCCCTGGTCCGAGCCGCGCACCGCACGCCCTTCGTCCTGGCCGACGACTGGAATCAGCTGGATGTCGAGGCCCTGAGCGCCAGCCTCATCCGTTCGGGCGACGCCCTGGTCGGCAAGGGCGCGATCGTGCGCGTCGAGGTCGTCAGCCAGTCCGCGCGACGTCGCGTGGCGGTCCGCAGCGTCTGATCCACCGTCTGAAAGAGCGCTGTTGCGCCTCGCCTCAGCATTTGGCACGATTTAGCCGCAATTCCCGAGGGGCGTGAATTTGCGTCCGTAAGCGCACGGGGGGACCGGAAGGCGGCCGAGAGGCGACAACGCCCGTAGCGCAGCCCATGGATCCGCGCGCCCAGTTGCATAGGGCTTGGAAACGCCATGACGTCATATCTTTGGCTGGTCATCGCGGCCGGCGCCCTGGGGGTGCTTTACGGCGCCGTCCAGACCGCCGCCCTGATGAAGGCCGACAGTGGTAATGAACGGATGCGTGAGATCGCCGCGGC
>JAFKFS010000118.1 GCA_017308115.1 Bordetella sp. | reverse complement strand
GAGCCCGAGGCCAATCTGATCCGTCAGAACCAGGCCCTGCTGGCGACCGAAGGGGTCGAGCTGGTCTTCACCGACGACGCGGTCGAGGCCATGGCCGACGCCGCCGTGGCCGCCAACTCCACCGTCGAGAACATCGGCGCGCGCCGTCTGCAGACGGTGATGGAGCGGGTGCTGGAGGAAACCAGCTTCAAGGCGTCGGACCTGTCCGGCCAGACCCTGACCTTCGACGGCGACAAGGTGCGCGAGAAGGTCGGCGACCTGGCCAAGAACGTGGACCTGAGCCGGTTCATCCTGTGAGCGGCTGACGCCCTTCCTCCCCACGCAGTGGGGAGGGGGACCACGAAGTGGGGAAGGGGCTTATGTCGTTGGAACCAAGCGGCCCCTCCGTCTCGTCGGCTTCGCCGCCGATCCACCTCCCCATTGCATGGGGAGGAAATCAGCCCCGCATCGCCTCGACGGCCTCGACCAAACGCGCCAGGTCGGCGGGCGAAGACAGCCGGTGGTCGCCGCCTTCGATCAGGTCGAGCCGCAGGTCGCCGCCGCTCAGGCGCTCGGCCAGTTCGACCTGATGGCGCCACGGCACCACGTCGTCGGCGCGGCCCTGCAGCACGTGGACCGGCGCCGTCACTTCGATCCGGCCGTCCAGCAGCAGCCAGTCGCGCGCCTCCTCGAACATCCGCCGGGTCAGGACGTAGGAGCCCAGCCCTTCCTCGGTGACGACCGTCTCGCCTTCGCGCAGGATGGCCTGGCGCTCGTGGTCCGCCAGCCCCGGCCACATCAGCTTTTCGGTGAAGTCCTGCGCCGGATTGACCAGCACCACCCCCTTGACCCGCTCGGGCCGCGCCAGCGTCGCCAGCAGCGCCACCCAGCCGCCCATGGACGAGCCGACCGGAATGACCGGTCCCTCGAAGCTGTCGATCAGGGCCACGGCGTCCTCGCGCCAGCGGCCGATCGTGGCCTGCCTCCAGTCGCCGCTCGACGCGCCATGGGCGAAATGATCGTAACGGACGTAGCTCCAGCCGCGCTCGCGGGCGGCGGCGTCCAGCGCCAGGGCCTTGGTTCCCTCCATGTCCGAGCGGAAGCCGCCGATCCAGATGACGGTCGGGCCGTCGCCCTTGACCGCCTTGAAGGCCAGAGTCTCGCCGTCGGGGCGCTTCAGGGTCTGGACGTCGGACATGAAAACTCCTCGGACTGTCATTCTTCGCGGAATGGCTTTAGCAGAGACGGCGATCGTTCACAGGCCGCGAGAGCCCCGCTTGTCCGCACCCAAAGCCCTCTTCGTCTCCTCGAACCGGATCGGCGACTGCGTCATCTCCTCGGGCGTGATCCGCGAGATCGCGCGCCGGCTGCCGGGCGTTCGGATCACCGTCGCCTGCGGCCGCCCGCCCGCCCCCTTCTTCCGCTCGGCGCCGAACGTCGAGCGGGTCATCATCCTCGACAAGAAGAAGGCCGCCGGACACTGGGTCGATCTGTGGAGGCAGGTGCGCGGGACGAAATGGGACATGGTCGTCGATATCCGCGGCTCGGCCCTGGCCTATCTGATCCCGGCCAAGCGGCGCATCGTCTATAACCGCCGCTGGGAGACGGGCCTGCGCAAGGTCGAGATGGTGTCGCGCCTGATGGGCTCGTCGACGCCGCTGGACCCGGAAATCTTCCTCGACGATCAGGCGCGCGCCGAGGCCGCCGCCGTCATCGACCCGCAACTGGCCGCCGGGCCGGGCGTCGGGCCGATCATCGCTTTGGCGCCCATCGCCCACCAGCCGGGCAAGTCCTGGCCCGCCGACCGCTGGGGGCAATTGGTCGAAAAGCTGAAGGCCGAGCCGCGCTTCGACGGCTGGCGTTTCATGCCGGTCGGCGGCCCCGGCGACCGGCCGCCCGCGACCCCGGCGCTGGAGGCGGCGGGCGACCGCGCCATCGACTGCGTGGGCAAGGGCGACATCCTGTGCTCGGCGGCCGCCATCGACCGGGCGACCCTGTTCGTCGGCAACGACAGCGGCCTGATGCACGTCTCGGCGGCGCTGGGGCGTCCGACGCTGGGTCTGTTCGGCCCGACCGAGTGGTGGCTCTATGGGCCGTGGGGCCCGAAGACGCGCACGGCGGCCTCGAATGAGACGCGCGGCCGGTTCGCTCCGATCGAGGACCTTAGCGTCGATCATGTGTTCGAAGGGGTGCTGGCGTTGCACGACGCCTATGTCGCGGGCGCCGCCGGCCCCGAGACGCCTTGAATTCCGGGGCTTCTGTCGCCATATTCCGGCCGCTCGGAGCAGGTGGCGCTGGTCGCCGCCGGTTTTCGTCCGTTCATTTCGCCTGTCTTCTGATCACATAAGGAAACGACGCCCATTCGCCGTCCCATGCAAGCGCCGCCCGTAAAGGACGGGCCGCCCATCAACCAGGAAATCCGCGCCGCCCGCGTTCTGCTCATCGATCAGAATGGGGAAAAGCAGGGCGTCATGCCGCTGTCCGCCGCGCTGGAGGCCGCCGAGGAGGCGGGCCTGGACCTGGTTCAGATCGTCGCCAACGCCGAGACGCCGGTGTGCAAGATCCTGGACTACGGCAAGCATCGTTTCCAGGAACAGAAGAAGAAGGCCGAGGCGCGCAAACGCCAGAAGGTCGTCGAGCTGAAGGAAATCAAGCTTCGGCCGAACATCGACACGCACGACTACGATGTGAAGGCCAAGGCCATGCACCGCTTCTTCGACGACGGCGACAAGGTCAAGGTGACCATCCGCTTCCGCGGCCGCGAAATGGCCCACCCCGAACTGGGCATGAAGCTGATGAACAAGGTCCAGGCCGATTTCGAGGAAGAGGCCAAGGTCGAGTTCGCGCCCAAGATGGAAGGCCGCCAGATGATCATGATCCTGGCGCCCCGCTGATCGCGGACTTGGATTGAAGACGTTGAAGACGCCCCGGCCGCATGGCCGGGGCGTCTTACTATCCGGCGAGACGAGAACGAATGACGGCGCACATGACAAAGACGCCAGGCGCTGGGACGCCAAACGCGGGGACTCCCGGCGCCGGGACGCCGACCCTGGCGGTCCTGTTCGCCGTGGTCTTCATCAATCTGGTCGGGTTCGGACTGGTGGTGCCGCTGCTGCCCTTCTTCGCGCAGAGCCTGCAGGCCGAGCCGTGGCAGATCGCCCTGATGTTCTCGGCCTATTCCCTGGGGCAATTCTTCGCCGAGCCCTTCTGGGGGCGGCTGTCGGATCGGATCGGGCGCAAGCCCGTGCTGCTGGCGACCCTGGCCGCCAATGCGGTCGGCTATCTGCTTCTGGCCTTCGCGCCCAACATCTGGGCCGCGGTGCTGGTGCGGCTGTTCACCGGCCTGGGCGCGGGCAACATCTCGACGGTCCAGGGCTATGTCGCCGACGTCACCCCGCCCGAGCGTCGGGCCGGGCGCATGGGGTTGATCGGCGCGGCCTTCGGCCTGGGCTTCATCGTCGGGCCGGGCCTGGGCGGCCTGCTGGCCCAGCCGCAGATGGGCCATGTCGGCTATCAGCTGCCGATCTTCGCCGCCTCGGGCGCGGCGGTGCTGGCGGCGCTGGGGGTGGTGCTCTTCCTGCGCGAAAGCCGCGCCAAGGCCGATCCGGCGACGCCGCGACCCGCCTTCCTGTCCGGGCTTCGGCTCGCCCGCGCGGACGAGGTGGTGTCGCGGGTTCTGGTGGTCACCCTGATCTATCTGGCCGGATTCTCGGCCATGGAGGCGTCCTTCGGCCTCTGGGCCGAGCACCGCTACGCCTGGACCGCGCGCGAGGTGGGGCTCAGCTTCATGATCGTCGGCCTGGTCTCGGCGCTGAACCAGGGCCTGCTCGCCGGTCGGCTGGCGCGGCGCTTCGGCGAGGGCCGGGTGCTGGCGGCGGGGATGCTGCTGTTCGGGGCCTCGCTGCTTCTGCAGGTGGCGGCCCCGCCGGCCTGGTTCCCGGCGGGGCGGATCGACCTGGGCCTGTTCATCATCCCGGTGTCGGCCGGATGGATCATTCCCATCGTCATGGGCGTCGGCGCCTGCGGCATGTCCCTGGCCATGCCCAACATCTCGGCCCTGATCAGCCGGGCCTCGCCCCCCGACCGGCAGGGCGCCATGCTGGGGCTGAACATGGCGGCCGGGTCGATGGCGCGCATCGTCGGTCCGATGGTCGCCGGCGTCCTCTATTCCGCCGTGGGGCCGGACTGGCCCTTTCTGGTCGGGGCGGCGCTGACGGTTCCGGCGGCGGTGATGGCGATCAACGCCGGGCGCGCCGCGCGCCGCCGGGCGGCCCGGACCTGAGCCCGCCCGCGCGGACTCTTCTTGCCTCCGCCCCCCGTTTGGCGTAGAAGCCGCGCCTTCGCGTACCGGACCGCCGGGCGAACAGGCATGCCTGGGCGGTCTTAAATCGGTCATCTGACCTTGGGGCTCAAGTAGCCCGAAGGGCGGTAGACCCCTCAATGAAGAGAGTGAAAATGCCGAAGTTGAAGACGAAGTCGGGCGCCAAGAAGCGCTTCAAATTCACCGCGACGGGCAAGGTCAAGGCTGGCGTGGCTGGCAAGCGCCACCGCCTGATCAGCCACAACTCGAAGTATATCCGCCAGAACCGCGGCACTTCGGTCATGGCCGACGCCGACGCCAAGAAGATCAAGTCCTACATGCCGTACGCCTGATCGGCGCGCTGCATCACTGATCCTCTCCGCACAACTGAATTTGAACTAAAGCCTCTCATGCAGTGAGCCGCCGCGCGGCGAACGCTAGAGGCTAAAACAGCAAAAGTCCCTCAAGCAGCGAGGCCCCGCGGGCCGAGCGGTAGGGACTTCCCGAAGGGAAAACCAAAATGGCTCGCGTCACCCGGGGCGTTACGTCCCACGCCAAGCACAAGAAGGTCCTGAAGCAGGCCAAGGGCTTCTACGGCCGCCGCAAGAACACCATCCGCACCGCCAAGGCCGCGGTGGATCGCGCCGGTCAGTACGCCTACCGCGACCGTCGCAACAAGAAGCGCTCGTTCCGCGCCCTGTGGATCCAGCGCATCAACGCCGCGGCCCGCACCGAAGGCTTCACCTACTCGCAGTTCATGCACGGCCTGAACAAGGCCGGCATTGAGCTGGACCGCAAGGTTCTGGCCGCCATCGCTGCCGATGAAGCCGGCTTCAAGGGCATCGCCGACAAGGTTCGCGCGGCCCTCGCCTAAAGCGAAATCGGTTCAGATGCGAAAGCATCTGAACTCAGATATTCGCTTATAAATTAAGGTGGGAGCCTGATTCACGGTATCAGTGAAATCGCGAAGCGATTTCCCTTCAACCGATCAGGCTCCGGGCCTTTCTCCCGCACGGGATGAAGCAAAAGCCCTCCGGTTCGCGCCGGGGGGCTTTTTGCTTTCGATCCTAGCGGCTAGACGGACCCCCATGACCGATCTCGCTCAACTGGAACTGGACCTCATCAACGCCATCGGCTCGGCCGAGAGCGTGGCGGGTCTGGAGGACATCCGCGTCGCCGCCCTCGGCAAGTCCGGCTCGATCTCGGGCCTGCTGAAAGGCATGGGGGCGCTGAGCCCTGATGAGCGCCGCGAGCGCGGCCCCGTCATCAACGGCCTGCGCGACCGGGTGTCCTCGGCACTGACCGCCAGGAAGGCCGAGCTGGAGGCCGCCGAACTGGACGCCCGCCTGCTGGCCGAGCGCGTCGACCTGACCCTGCCCAGCCGCCCGCGCCGCAAGGGCGGGGTGCATCCGACCATGCAGGTCATGGACGAGATGGTCGCCGTCTTCGCCGACATGGGCTTTTCGGTCGCCGAGGGGCCGGACATCGAGGACGACTTCCACAACTTCACGGCGCTGAACTTCCCGCCCAAGCATCCGGCGCGGGAGATGCACGACACCTTCTTCCTGAAGCCCGACCCGCAAACGGGCGAGCGCAAGGTGCTGCGCACCCACACCAGCCCGGTGCAGGTCCGCACCATGATGTCGCAGAAGCCGCCGATCCGCATCATCGCGCCGGGCCGCACCTTCCGTAAGGATTCCGACGCGACCCACACGCCGATGTTCCACCAGATCGAAGGTCTGGTGATCGACCGCGACATCCACATGGGCCATCTGAAGACGACGCTGGAGACCTTCATCGCCCGCTTCTTCGAATTGGACGACGTTCACGCCCGTTTTCGCCCGCACCACTTCCCCTTCACCGAGCCCTCGGCCGAAATGGACATCCGCTGCGACCGTTCCGGCGGCAAGCTGACCCTGAACGAGGGCGAGGACTGGCTGGAGATCCTGGGCTGCGGGATGGTGCACCCCAATGTGCTGCGCAACTGCGGCATCGACCCGGACGAGTATCAGGGCTTCGCCTTCGGCATGGGCGTCGACCGCCTGGCCATGCTGAAATACGGCGTGCCGGACCTGCGCCCCATGTTCGAGGCCGACACGCGCTGGCTGGCGCACTATGGCTTCTCCGCCTTCGCCGCGCCGAATCCGGCGTCGGGCCTCAGCTGAATCAAGAGAGACATCCCATGACCGACGCGACCAACACCGCCGCCGAACCGATCGTCCTGGAGCTGCTGGGTCCCGGCCCGAACTATGAGAACAAGACGGTCTGGCTGCCCCAGCTGTTCATGGAAAGCGCCCGCGCCGGCTCCATGGTCATCGAGAACCGCCGCTTCGAGAACTGCCTGATCGAGGGGCCGGCGGTTCTGCTGCCGCTGGAAGGCTGCAATTTCGACGGCTGCAACATGGGCGACGCCCATGGCGACCCGCGCAACCTGATGCTGAGCCCGCAGGGCCCGCAGCGCGTGACCGGCCCCATCCCGTTCAGGAACTGCAAGTTCGTCAACTGCAACTTCCTGGGCGTCGGCTTCACCGGGGCGTCTGACTTCCTCGACGCCATGGCCAAGGCCCTGGCGCAGCCGCAGGCGGGCGCCGCCCAATGAAGTTCACGCTTTCCTGGCTGAAGGCCCATCTCGATACCGAGGCCGAGGTCGATCAGGTCGCCGAAGCCATGACCATGGCCGGGCTGGAGGTCGAGGCGGTCCACGACCCGATCGCCGCCCTGGCGCCCTTCACCGTCGCCAGGATCATCTCGGCCGAGCGTCACCCGAACGCCGACCGGCTGCAGGTCTGCCAGGTCGAGACCGTGGATGGGATGAAGGAAATCGTCTGCGGCGCGCCGAACGCGCGCGCGGGCCTGACCACCGTCTACGCCCCCATCGGCGCCTATGTGCCCGGCCTGGGCGTGACCCTGGTCGAGAAGCCGGTGCGCGGCGTGGTGTCCAACGGCATGTTGTGCTCGGCCTCCGAACTGGAGCTGGCGGACGAGAGCGACGGCATCCTGGAGCTGTCCGACGACCTGCAGGTCGGGACGCCCGCGGCGGGCGTCTTCGGCGCCGAGCCGGTCATCGACTTCGAGGTGACGCCGAACCGTCCCGACTGGCTGGGCGTGGCGGGCATCGCCCGCGACCTGGCCGCCGCCGGGCTGGGCAAGCTGACGACGCCGGAGATCGTCCCGGTCGCCGGGGCGTTCGACAGCCCCGTCTCTGTGACGCTGGAGGCGCCCGAACTGTGCCCGGTCTTCGCCGGCCGCGTGATCCGCGGCGTGAAGAACGGCCCGTCGCCGGAATGGCTGCAACAGCGGCTGACGGCCATCGGCCTGCGTCCGATCAACCGCCTCGTCGACATCACCAACCTGATCTCCTACGACCGCGCGCGGCCGCTGCACGTCTATGACCTGGCGAGCCTGTCGGGCGACGCGATCGTGGTCCGCGCCGGTCGCGGCGAGGCCGATCGGATCGAGGCCCTGGACGGCAAGACCTATGCGCCGGGCGCCGCCGATTGCGTCATCGCCGACGCCGGGGGCCGGCGCGCCATCGGCCTGGGCGGCGTCATGGGCGGCGTCTCCACCGGCTGTTCGGACGAGACGGTCGATGTCTTCGTCGAGAGCGCCTGGTTCGACCCCATCGCCATCGCCCAGACCGGCCGTTCGCTAGGGATCAACTCGGACGCCCAGTACCGCTTCGCGCGCGGCGTAGACACGGCCTCGGTCGTGCCGGGGCTGGAGCTGGCGACGCAACTGATCCTGGACCTGTGCGGCGGCGAGCCGTCGACAGTCACGGCAGCGGGCGAGGCTCCCGCCGCCCCGGCCGCCTTCGCCTTCGACCCGGCCTATGTGAAGCGGCTGTCGGGCATGGACCTCAGCGAGGACCGGGTCTTCGAGATCCTGTTCGCCCTGGGCTTCACCGTCATGCGCGGCGCGCCCTGGTCGGTGACGCCGCCGTCGTGGCGCCGCGACATCGAGGGCCCGGCCGATCTGGTCGAGGAGGTCGCCCGCATCGAGGGCTACGCCGCCCTGCCCGACGCGCCACTGCCGCCGGTCGCCCCGGCGCCGGGCGGGGTGCTGAGCCCGCGTCAGGCGCGGGTGCGCACGGCCCGTCGCGCCCTGGCGGCCCTGGGCTATGCCGAGGCCGTCACCTGGTCCTTCACCAAGCAGTCGATCGCGACCCTGTTCGGCGGCGGCGACGAGCGTCTGGTGCTGGAGAACCCGATCGCGGCCGATCTGGACTGCATGCGGCCCTCCGTCCTGCCGAACCTGATCCAGGCGGCGGCGCGCAACGCCGCGCGCGGCCACGCCGACGTCGCCCTGTTCGAGATCGGCCCCATCTATCTGGATGACCAGCCGACCGGCCAGCGCACCGTCATCGCCGGCCTTGTCGCGCCGCACGCCGACCGCCACTGGGGCGGGGAGGGCGAAGACCCCCTGTTCGCGCTGAAGGGCGACCTGCTGGCGGTGCTGGAAGAGATCGGCGCCCCGGTCGCCTCCCTGCAGCTGGCGCAAGGATCCAACCGCGACTGGTGGCACCCCGGCCGCTCGGCCCGACTGCAACTGGGGCCCAAGAACGTCATCGTCGAGTTCGGCGCCCTGCACCCGCGCGTGCTGAAGGCGCTGGACGCGGACGGCCCCCAAGAGTCTGGCATGCTGGCGTTCGAAGTCGTGCTGGATTCGGTGCCTGAGCCTCGGGGCAAGGGCGGCAAGGCGCGCGGCGCGGCGGACCTGCCGAACCTGATGCCGCTGACCCGCGACTTCGCCTTCCTGATGGACGAGGCCAGGGCCGTGGGCGAGCTGACCCGCGCTGTGGCGGGCGCCGACAAGGCGCTGATCGCCGATGTCCGCGTCTTCGACGTCTATCGCGGCCAGGGCGTGCCCGAGGGCCGCAAGTCGGTGGCGATCGAGGTCGAGATCCAGCCCCGCGCCGCCACCCTGGCCGAGGCCGAGATCGAGGCGCTGACGGCCAAGGTCACGGCCGCCGCCGCCAAGGCGGGCGGAACCCTGAGAAGCTGAGCATGACGGACAAGAAGCCTTGGGCCGAGACCCAGTTCGAGCGGAACCTGTTCCGCGCCCGCTGGCTGATGGCCCCCTTCTACCTGGGCCTGGTGCTGGCCCTGGTGATGCTGCTCGCCGTCTTCGTGCGCGAGCTGTTCTACTACCTGCCGCAGGCCTTCATCGCCGGCGACGGCCACATGACGTCCGACACCGCCATCCTGGCCATCCTCAGCCTGGTGGACCTGTCGCTGGCGGGCAACCTGCTGCTGATCGTCCTCTATTCCGGCTATGAGAATTTCGTCTCCAAGCTGGACCTGGACGAGAACCACGTGGATCGCCCGCCGTGGATGGGGTCGGTCGACTTCTCGGGCCTGAAGATGAAGCTGATCGCCTCCATCGTGGCGATCTCGGCCATCTATCTGCTCAAGAGCTTCATGAACATCGGCAAGCCGGGCCACCCGCTGGACCAGGCGGCGCTGATGTGGGCGGTGATCATCCACCTGACCTTCGTCGCCTCGGGCGTGCTGCTGGCGCTGATGGACTGGATCGCGGCCAAGACCGACAAGCACTGACCCGCCGGGGCGATTTAAGGGCCGCAAGCAATCTTCGATTAACCTTAAAGCCCCAAGGCTGCCGTAAAAGGCACGGACGGTAGGCCAAGCCCGCGACGACGGGCGGACCGTCCTCAGCCGGGAGCCTCGACCATGCACCGCCGCCAACTGATCCGCACCAGCCTGGGCCTCGCCGCCGCCGGCACCCTGCCCGCCGGTCTGGGCGCCTGCGCCAGCCGCCCGCCCGCCGATCCCAACTATCCGATCGCCTCGGACAACCGGGCCCAGGCCTATACCTTCGACGAGCTGGTCGCCGCCGGCTCGCGCGAGCTGGGCATAGCGGCCGAGACCGTGGGCGGCGCCATCGAGCGCATCTTCGCCGAACAGGGCGACAGCCCCACCGCCTATATCGCCGGCGAAGAGGGCGCGGGCGCCGTCGTCGCCGGCCTGCGCTATGGTCGCGGCGCCCTGCACATGAAGGACCTGTCGGCCTCGCAGGAGGTGTTCTGGCAGGGCGCCTCCATCGGCTGGGACTGGGGCGGCAACGCCAGCCGGGTCTTCACCCTGGTCTATGGCCTCTACCACCCCGACATGCTCTATCGCCGCTATCCGGGGGTCGAGGGCTCGGCCTATCTGGTCGCGGGGCTGGGCGTGAATTACCAGCGCGCCGACGGCATCGTCCTGGCTCCGATCCGCACCGGCGTCGGCGTGCGCCTGGGCGCCAACGTCGGCACCATGAGCTACAGCCGCCAGCGCAACATATTGCCCTTCTAGGTTCGCCATGCTCGGGTCGCGGACCCTCGCTGCTTGAGAGAAAAGAAGGCGCGTCGATTTCGGTCGACGCGCCTTTCGCATGTCAGGGGGCCTTCTCGGCGAGGATGGCCTCCAGCCCCTCGCGGTAGGAGGGGTGGCGCGGGCGCCAGCCCAGTTCGGCCTTGGCGCGGGCGTTGGAGACCCGCTTGGAGTCCAGGTAGAAGCGGCGCATGGCCTCGCTGACCTCGGGGGCGGTCCAGTCGACCTCGGGCGGGCGCGGCAGGCCCAGGCGCTCGGCGGCCCAGGCGGTGACGACGTCGGCAGGCGTAGGTTCGTCGTCGGTCAGGTTGTAGACGCCGCCGGGACGCGGCCGGGCCATGGAGGCGAACAGGCCCGAGACCACGTCGTCCACATGGATGCGGTTGAACACCTGGCCGGGCTTTCTCACCAGACGGGCCGTTCCGGCGCGCAGGCGGTCGAGGACGCTGCGTCCCGGCCCGTAGAAGCCGGGCAGGCGGAAGACCTGCAGCGTCAGCCCCATGCCTTGCGCCCCGTCTAGCCAGTCGCGCTCGACCCGCGCGCGGCGGGCGCCTTCCAGCGTGGCGGCGTTCAGCGGATCGCCTTCGAAGGCCCAGCCGCCCGCCCGGTCGCCGTAGACGGAGGTGGAGGAGACATAGCCGATCCAGTCGGGCCAGGCGTCGCCCGCCAGCGGCGTCAGGGCGCGCAGGGCGGGGCAGCCGCGGGCGTCCGGCGGCGCGGTGATCAGCACGGCCTGGGCGGCGGCGAGGGCCTCGCCCAGGGCCTTGGCGTCGGCCGGATCGACCGGCGTGATCCCCTGCGCCGCCAGCGCCCGACGGGCTTCGGCGTCGCGTGAAGTGGCGAAGGCCCGGCCGCCGCGCCGCAGGGCCTGGCGCGCCGCCGCCTGTCCCAGATAGCCGCCGCCGAACACCAGCAGGGACGGGGCGGCGGCGGGTTCGGTCATCGGGCTTCAGTCTCTCAGGCGGACAGGACGCGGGCGGGCGAGACGGAGGCTTCCGTCTCGGTGCGAAGGGCCTCGGCGCGGCCGGCGTTCCAGGCGGTGACGCAGGGAATCTTGGTCCGGTCGGCGCGGTCGGCGTAGCGGCGGGCGATCTCGGTCACATCGGCCATCAATCCTTCGGCCAGGGTGATCGGCTTCAGCCCCAGTTCGCGGAACTGGTCGTTGGCGACGACCAGGTCGTTCTCGTCGGCTTCCTGACGCGGATTGGCGACGTTGTGGACCTGGGCGCCGGTCATGTCGGCCACCATGCGGGCCAGGTCGCGCACGCGGCGGCTCTCGGTCATCTGGTTGAGGATCTTGACCCGGTCGCCGCGCCTGGGCGGGTTGTTCAGCGCCAACTCGACGCAGCGCACCGTATCCTGGATGTGGATGAAGGCCCGCGTCTGGCCGCCCGAGCCGTGGACCGTCAGCGGATAGCCGACCGCCGCCTGCATCAGGAAGCGGTTCAGCACCGTGCCGTAGTCGCCGTCATAGTCGAAGCGGTTGATCAGGCGCTCGTCCTGCCTGGTCTCCTCGGTCTGGGCGCCCCAGACGATGCCCTGGTGCAGGTCGGTGATCCGCAAGGCGTCGTTCTTGGCGTAGAACTGGAACAGCAGGGCGTCCTGCGTCTTGGTCATGTGATAGATGCTGCCGGGGTTCGGCGGGAAAAGGATTTCCTGCTCGGCGGGGCCGTGGTCGGTGTCGACCGTGACCTTCAGATAGCCCTCGGGAATGCGCAGGCCCGCCGTGGTGTAGCCATAGACCCCCATCGTCCCCAGGTGCGCCAGGTGCACGTCCCGCCCGCTCTCGACGATGGCGGCCAGCAGATGGTTGGTGGCGTTCAGGTTGTTGTCGACGGTGTAGATCTTGTGCCGCGCCGACTTCATCGAATAGGGCGCGGCGCGCTGTTCGGCGAAATGGACGACGCTGTCCGGCGCCCAGTCCCCGATCAGGGCGACCAGGCGGTCGAACTCCTTGCCGACGGTCAGATTGACGAAGTCGATGGCGCGGCCGGACACCTCTTTCCACGCCGCGATGCGCTCGCCCATGGTGCGGATCGGCGTCAGCGAGCGGATTTCCAGTTCATTATCGATGTTGCGGCGGCTGAGGTTGTCGACGATCAGCACGTCCCAGCCGCGCGCCGACAGGTGCAGGGCCGTGGGCCAGCCGCAGAAGCCGTCGCCGCCCAGAATCATCACGCGCATCGGTCGAACCTCGTTTCAACGTCCCCTCCTGCCTAGCCGAACGCGCGAGGGGGCGAAAGCGTGGCGCTGGGCGGCGGCGAAACCGGCGCGGGACGGAAAAACAGAGTCCAATTCGTCTGAATCGTCTGAAATCGGAGGGATTGGCCGGGCTTGAACGGCGATGATGCGGTGATGGGGCGGTAAGGCGGGCTGAACAGGGTGCGCAGAAGGCCGGAGGTTGAAATAAAAGAGGTTTTCAAAGCCTGACGTTCAGGCGTCATGCGCCCTTCTCCCCTTGTGGGAGAAGGTGGCAGGCGAAGCCTGACGGATGGGGAGTGGCGACGGCGCGTTTGCAAACCTGCCGCTGCTGTCCCGCCTCATCGTCTAACGATCGCTCACACCCCTCATCCGAGCGCCTACGGCGCCCACCTTCTCCCACAAGGGGAGAAGGATTTGAGCGTGTCGTCGCGCCGGCCGCTTGAGTGCTTCGCGGTCACAAGAGAGGAAAAGGAGATTACAGGAGGCTTTCGATCGCCTTGCGGGCGGCGGCGCCCAGGTCGGGGCGCTTCAGGGCCAGGGCGACGTTGGCGCGCAGCAGGCCGATCTTGTCGCCGCAGTCGTGGGTCACGCCCTCGTACTCATAGGCGGTGAAGGTCTGCGACTGCATCAGCCGGGCCATGGCGTCGGTCAGCTGGATCTCGCCGCCGGCGCCGCGTTCCTGCGTCTCCAGCAGGTCGAAGATCTCCGGCTGCAGGATGTAGCGGCCCGAGATGGACATGGTCGAGGGTGCCGTGCCCCGGGCGGGTTTTTCGACCATGCCCTTCATGCCGTAGCGGCGGCCGTCGTGGGAGGCGGGGTCGATGATGCCGTATTTATGGGTGTCGGTCTCGGGCACGGCCTCGACGCCGATGACGTTGCCGCCGACCTCGGCGTAGACCTCGGCCAACTGCTTCAGGGCGCCCGGCTGAGAGTCCACGATGACGTCGGGCAGGATGACGGCGAAAGGCTCATGGCCGATGATGTCGCGGGCGCACCAGACGGCGTGGCCCAGACCCTTGGGCTGCATCTGGCGGGTGAAGCTCATCTCGCCGGCCTGGGCCAGTTCGGCGTTCATGGTCGCCAGGATCTCGGTCTTGCCCTTGGCCGCCAGCTGGGCCTCGAGCTCGATCTGGTGGTCGAAATAGTCCTCGATCGCCTGTTTGGCGCGGCCGGTGACGAAGACGATGTGCTCGATCCCCGCCTCGCGCGCCTCTTCCACGATGTAGGAGAGGATCGGCCGGTCGACGACGTTCAGCAGCTCCTTGGGCGTGGTCTTGGTGCCGGGCAGGACCCGCGTGCCGAGACCGGCCACGGGCAGGACCGCCTTGCGCAGAGGGGCTGGGCGCAGGCGGGCGGGTGAGGTCGTCATGGATCGTCCTGATCAGCCTTGGGGCCGCCTGTCATAGGCGCAATTTGTGAAGCTTCCAAACGTCCCGGAGCCGTCCTGGTTCGCCTACTCCACCGTCACCGACTTGGCCAGGTTGCGGGGTTGGTCGACGTCGGTGCCCTTCTGGACGGCGGTGTAATAGGCCAGCAGCTGCATCGGCACGGCGTAGACCAGGGGCGCGATCAGGGGCGGGCAGTCGGGCGCGTGGACGCGGCGGATGCCGGCGCCGTGCGGGTCGGGGGCCTGCTCGGGCGCGATCATGATGACCGGGCCGCCGCGCGCGGCGACTTCCTGAAGGTTGGAGGCGGTCTTCTCGAACAGGTCGTCCAGCGGCGCCAGGGCCACGGTCGGGGTCGCCTCGTCGATCAGGGCGATGGGGCCGTGCTTCAGCTCGCCCGCGGCGTAGCCCTCGGCGTGGATGTAGCTGATCTCCTTCAGCTTCAGCGCGCCTTCCATGGCCAGCGGGAACATGGCGCCGCGGCCCAGGAACAGCACGTCGCGGGCCTTGGCCAGGTCGAGCGTCAGGGCGTGGATGCCCGCGTCCATCTGCAGGGCCTCGGCGATCAGGCGCGGGGCCTCGAACAGGGCCTTGACCAGTTCGGCCTCCTGGGCGGCGTCGATCCGGCCGCGCGCCACCCCCGCCGCCACGGCCAGAGACAGCAGGGCGGCGACCTGGGCGGTGAAGGCCTTGGTCGAGGCGACGCCGATCTCCGGGCCCGCATGGGTCGGCCACAGGACGTCGGCCTCGCGCGCCATCGAGGAGGTGTGGACGTTCACCACGGCGGCGGTCTTCAATCCTTGCGCCTTGCACCAGGTTAGGCCGGCCAGGGTGTCGGCGGTTTCGCCCGACTGGCTGACGGCGAGGGCCAGGGTTCCCGGCGTCACGGCCGGGTGGCGATAGCGGAACTCGGACGCGATCTCGATGTCGCAGGGCAGGCCCGCATAGCGTTCGAAGGCGTATTTGCCGATCTGGCCGGCGTAGAAGGCGGTGCCGCAGGCGACGATCTGGATGCGCTCGATCGCGGCGAAGTCCACGGACTGGACCTTGGCCTTGCCCGAGACCAGGTCGAGGTATTCCGACAGGGTGTGCTGGACGCTGTCGGGCTGTTCGTGAATCTCCTTCTCCATGAAGTGGCGATACTCGCCCTTCTCGACCAGGGCCGAGGAGGCGGAGACCTGGACCATGGCGCGGTCGGCCGGTCGGCCGTGGGCGTCGAACATGCGCGCGCCCGTGCGGGTCACGGCGACGTAGTCGCCCTCTTCCAGGTAGGAGATCTTCTGGGTGAAGGGGCCGACGGCCAGGGCGTCCGAGCCGAGGTACATCTCGCCCTCGCCCCAGCCGACGACCAGGGGGCTGCCGCGCCGGGCGCCCAGGATCAGCTCGTCCTCGCCTTCGATCAGCACGGCCAGGGCGTAGGCGCCGGTCAGCCGGTCCAGCGTGGCCTTGAAGGCGTCCAGCGGGGTCAGGCCGGCCGCCAGCTTGTGGTCCAGCAGGTGGGCGACGACCTCGGTGTCGGTCTGGCTTTCGAAGACGCGGCCCTCGGCTTCCAGCTCGGCCTTCAGCTCGGCGAAATTCTCGATGATGCCGTTGTGCACCAGGCAGACGCGGCCGGCCTTGTGCGGGTGGGCGTTGGTCGTGGTCGGCGCGCCGTGGGTGGCCCAGCGGGTGTGGCCGACGCCGACGGTCCCGGCGACCGGGTCGGCGGCCAGGACGGCCTCCAACTCGCGGATCTTGCCCTTGGCGCGACGGCGCTCGACGCCGTCCGCGTTCTGCACGGCGATCCCGGCCGAGTCATAGCCGCGGTACTCCAGCCGCTTCAGGCTGTCGATCAGACGGGGGACGACGGGGCCGGTTCCGGTGACGCCGATGATGCCGCACATGAGGTCTGCTCCGATCCGGACGCGACGGCCGCCTTTGCGCCGGGCCGCGAAATTGAGGTAAGCGAGAGGGTTCAGCCTCCGCCCTTGATCTCCGCTCTAGGAAATCGCGGGGACGGCGACATCAAAAAATGGGTTTCGGAAGGTTTCTTTGCAATTCCGGGGCCGCCAGCGAAGGACCGCGCCCTTGGGCGAGAGAAAATACTTCGGCACCGACGGCATTCGCGGCCGGGCCAACACCCATCCGATGACGGCCGAGGTGGCCCTGCGCGTCGGCCTGGCGGCCGGGCGGCTGTTCCGCACCGACGACGACCGGCGCCACCTGGTGGTGATCGGCAAGGACACCCGCCTGTCCGGCTATATGATCGAGCCGGCGCTGGTGGCGGGCCTGGCCTCGGTGGGCATGGACGTGCGCACCTTCGGCCCCCTGCCGACGCCCGGCGTGGCCATGATGACCCGCTCGATGCGCGCCGACCTGGGCATCATGATCTCGGCCTCGCACAACGACTATGCCGACAACGGCATCAAGCTGTTCGGACCGGACGGCTACAAGCTGTCGGACGAGATCGAGCTGAAGATCGAGGCCATGATGGACGGGGCCCTGGATCAGGACCTGGCGCCGTCGAACAAGCTGGGCCGGGTCAAGCGCATCGACGACGCCCCGCCGCGCTATATCGAGATCGCCAAACAGGCCTTCCCCAGGCGGCTGAGCCTGAAGGGTCTGCGCATCGCCATCGACTGCGCCAACGGCGCGGGATACCGGGTGGCGCCGACGGCCCTGTATGAGCTGGGCGCGGAGGTCTTTCCCGTAGGCGTCGAGCCGAACGGCCTGAACATCAACGCCGAATGCGGCTCGACCCATCCGGCCACGGTGTCCGAGGCGGTCAAGCGCTATCGCTGCGACATCGGCATCGCCCTGGACGGCGACGCCGACCGGGTCATCATCTGCGACGAGAAGGGCCATGTGGTCGACGGCGACCAGATCATGGCCCTGATCGGCCTGGACTGGGCCCGGCGCGGGCGTCTGAACGGCAAGGGGGTGGTCGCCACCGTCATGTCCAACCTCGGCCTGGAGCGCCGCCTGAAGGCCGAGGGCCTGACGCTGGAGCGCACCAAGGTCGGCGACCGCTACGTCATGGAGCGGATGCGCGAGGGCGGCTTCAATCTGGGTGGCGAACAGTCGGGCCACATCATCCTGAAGGACCACGCCACGACCGGCGACGGCCTGATGGCGGCGCTGCAGGTGCTGGCCGTCCTGGTCGAGGCCGGCGCGCCGATGAGCGAGCTGGCGCGCCAGTTCGAGCCGGTTCCGCAACTGCTGCAGAACGTCCGCTACACGGCTGGAAAGCCGCTGGAGGACGCCAAGGTCAAGGCGGCGATGGCCGAGGCGGAAGCCGCGCTGAACGGCGCGGGCCGCCTGCTGGTGCGCCCCTCAGGGACGGAAAAGCTGATCCGCGTCATGGCCGAGGGCGACGACGAGGCCCTGGTCAAGCGGGTGGTCGCCGACGTCGCCGAGGCGGTGAAGGCGGCGGGTTAGGCCGCCAGCCGGTCGGCCAGGGCTTCGATGCGCCGGCGGATGTCCGGGACGGCGATGGTCTCCCAGAAGGCGGCGCGGGCGGGCGGGCCCAGGACGAACAGGGTCGGGTCGGCCGCGCCGTCGGCGTGAAGGACACGGCCCTCGGCGTCGAGGTCGAGGCCCAGGTCCACGGCGTCGACGCGGGCGCGGCCCTCGGCGATCAGGGCGGCGGTCAGCGGCGCGCGGGCGGCGTCGTGGCCGGGGCCGGTGCAGTCGATCAGCCAGGCGGCCGAGAGGGAGCGGGCTTCTCCATTCCGTATACGGATGGTCAGGGAAGCGCCGTGGTCGTCCGTCGTCATCGTCCGGGCGCGGCCCGCCACAACGGTCAGTCGGTTTCCGGCCTTCAGCGCTTCGAGAACCCCGGCGATCTCGGGCGCGATGCGATGGCGACGCACGTCCCACCAGGGCCGCAGATGGCGCAGGAAGCGGGCGCGCTCGGCCGTCGTCGCCGCGCGCCACAGGTCGGCGGTGATGGGGCGATAGCCCTCCATGACCCGGCGCCAGCCGTGTTCGCGCGCCAGTCGCCGGGCCGAGGCCAGGCGGCGCGACAGGGCGCCCTGCAGAGCCTCGGGCGGCAGGTCGATCGGGGCGTCGTGACGGGCGCCGTGGGCCAGAGGCAGCAGGCCGCGCCGCGACAAGACCGTCGCCCGGCCGCGCCAGCCCTCAGCCTGAAGCGCCAGGACGACGTCGACCATGGTCAGGCCCGCGCCGAGGATCAGAACGTCGTCGTCGGGCTCGACGGCGGCCAGGGCGTCGGGCCGCCAGGGATCCGCGATGCGCCGGGGACCGTCGCCCGCCACGGCGGGGCGCGGGGGCGGGTTGCCGGTGGCCAGCACCACGGCGCGGCCGGCGATGCGGGCGCCGTCGGCCAGGACGACGGCCTCGCCCTCGATGCGGACGGCCTCGCCCTTCACGCGCCGGATCAGGCCGGGATGGGCGGTCTCAGCCTCGGCCAAACGGGCCTGGACATAGAGGCCGTAGAGGCGGCGCGGGGCGAAGCCGTTCGGATCGGCGAAGGCCGGGGCGTGGGCCGCCAGCCAGTCGGTGAAGTCGGCGGGCCGGTCGGGGCGGGCGCTCATCCGTTCGGCGCGGACGTTCAGCCGGTGGTCGTCCAGGGCGGGGGAATAGGCGACGCCCAGGCCGACCGGCTCGCCGCGCTCGATCAGGACCGAGGCCTGGCCCCGCTCGGCCAGGCGCGCGGCCAGCATGGCGCCGGAAAATCCGCCGCCGACGATGACCACGGGAAGGGAGGCGGCGTCGTTCATCCGGGGAAGACGCCAGAGACGCGGCGGCAGGTCAATCTTCTCCTCCCCATGAAATGGGGAGGTGGATCGGAGCCGGAGGCGACGAGACGGAGGGGCTGCTTGGTTTCGCTCCCGCAAAGCCCCTCCACCGCTTCGTGGTCCCCCTTCCCATTTCATGGGGAGGAAGGCGCAGTCAGATTTCCTGGTTGAAGGCGCCGATCTCGGGATGGGCGGCTAGGCGCGGCTTGACCTCCTTGCGGAACAGGTCGCGCATGTCGTCGGCGGACCTCATGCTCTCGACCACCACGACCAGTTCGGGCTTGTTGGAGGAGGCGCGGACCAGCACCCAGGAGCCGTCCTCCAGGTGGACGCGCACGCCGTTGACGGTGATCGCTTCGACGATCTTGCGGCCCAGGATCGAGCCGCCGGAGGCCGCCAGATCCTCGTATTCCTTCACGATCTTCGCCAGCACGTCGTATTTCAGCTCGTCGTCGCAGTGAGGCGACATGGTCAGCGAAGTCCAGGCGTCGGGCAGGGCGGTCTTCAGCTGCGACAGCGACTTGCCGGGGTTGCGGTCCAGCATGGCCAGGACGGCGCCCGCCGCCACCAGACCGTCGTCATAGCCGTGGCCCAGGTCGCCCGACAGGAAGAAGTGGCCCGACTTCTCGAACCCGGCCAGGGCCTTCAGTTCGGCCGTCTTGCGCTTGATGTAGGAGTGGCCGGTTTTCCAGTAGACGGTGGTCGCGCCGTTGGCCTTGAGCACCTCGTCGGTCTTGTACAGGCCGGTCGACTTCACATCGACGACGAAGGTCGCGTTCGGATGGAGGGCCGACAGGTCGCGGGCCAGCATCAGGCCGATCTTGTCGGCGAAGATCTCCTCGCCCGTGTCGTCGACCACGCCGCAGCGGTCGCCGTCGCCGTCGAAGCCCAGAGCCAGGTCGGCGCCCGTCTCCTTCACCTTGGCCGCCATTTGCACCAGCATGGCGTGATCTTCCGGGTTCGGATTGTATTTGGGGAAGGTGTAGTCGAGGTCGGTGTCCATCTCGATCACTTCGGCGCCCATCAGACGCAGCACTTCGGGGGCGAAGGCCCCGGCCGTGCCGTTGCCGCAGGCGGCCACGACCTTCAGCGGGCGCGACAGCTTCACCTTGGACGCCACGTCCCTGATGTAGGTCTCGCGGAAGCCTTCGACGCGCTCCAGGCGGCCGCCGGGGCGGGCCACGCCCTGCCCGTTCAGGACGATCTCCTTCAGCCGGCCCATCTCGTCGGGGCCGAAGGTCAGGGGGGCCTGGGCGCCCATCTTCACGCCGGTCCAGCCGTTCTCATTGTGGCTGGCGGTGACCATGGCGACGCAGGGGCAGTCGAGCGCGAACTGGGCGTAATAGGCCATGGGCGACAGGGCGAGGCCGATGTCCAGCACCTCCATGCCGCCTTCCAGCAGGCCCAGGATCAGCGCCTGCTTCACCGACAGGGAATAGCCGCGGAAGTCGTGGCCCACGGCGATCTTCGGCGTCTGGCCGATCTCGTGGACATAGGTGGCCAGACCCAGGCCCAGGGCCTGAACGCCCAGCAGGTTGATCTCTTTTTCCAGAATCCAGCGGGCGTCGTATTCGCGAAAGCCGGTCGGCTTGACCAGGGGCAGGGTTTCATATTCCGCGGTGTTGGGGCGGATGTCCTGACGGGGCTTTTGCATGGGTCTTCCTGGATGGGGCTTGGGAGAGCGGGGGCCGCAGCACGACCTCGTCGTATAGCCGCGCCTCGCCCGAGAGGCCACAACGCCCGACCCCTGTTATGGCTGCGGCGGGCCGGGCCGGAATTTTCCGCGCACGGCCAAACCTTGACCGCCCCCGCGTCGGGGGCCTAGCGAGAAACCCAAGACACGGATGCTCCCGGAGACTTTGATGACCCGCCTGATCCTGCTGCGCCACGGCCAGAGCCAATGGAATCTGGAGAACCGCTTCACCGGCTGGGTCGACGTCGACCTGACGGCCGAGGGCGAGGCCCAGGCCCGGCGCGGCGGCGAGCTGATCGCGCAGGCCGGGTTCAAGCCGGCGGTCATGTTCACCTCGGTGCTGAAGCGGGCCAAGCGCACCGGCGCCCTGGCGCTGGATTCGGCCGGGCTGAAGGATGTGCCGGTCATCGAGGACTGGCGCCTGAACGAGCGCCACTACGGCGGCCTGACCGGGCTGGACAAGGCCGAGACCGCCGCCAAGCACGGCGAGGATCAGGTCAAGGTCTGGCGCCGCAGCTATGACGTGCCGCCGCCGCCGCTGGCGCCCGGCGGCGAGTTCGATTTCGACGCGGACCCCCGCTACGCCGGCAAGGCCATCCCGGACACCGAGAGCCTGAAGACCACGCTGGACCGGGTGCAGCCCTATTGGGACGCCGAGATCGCCCCGCGCCTGAAGGCGGGCGAGGACGTGCTGATCGCCGCTCACGGCAACTCCCTGCGCGCCATCGTCAAACTGTTGTTCGCCGTGCCGGACGACAGGATCGTCGATGTCGAGATCCCCACCGGCAATCCGCTGGAGATCGACCTGGACGCCGCGCTGAAGCCGGTCGCCGCCCGCTATCTGGACGAGGGGCGGGCGCAGCCCCTGCCCTCCATTGCGAAAGTGATCGCGTGAGCGCGGAATCTCAAGACGCCGTCTTCATGCGGCGGGCCATCGACCTGGCCTTGGCCCGCATGGGCGAGACCTGGCCCAATCCGGCGGTCGGCTGCGTCCTGGTCAAGGACGGGGTCGTGCTGGCCGAGGCGGCGACGGCGCCCGGCGGGCGTCCGCACGCCGAGGAGCAGGCCGTGCCCGCGGCGGGCGAGGCCGTGAAGGGCGCGACCGCCTATGTGACGCTGGAGCCGTGCGGCGCCCGCTCGTCGGGGCGCAAGTCCTGCGCCCACTTCCTGGCCGAGGCCGGGGTCGAGCGGGTGGTGATCGCCGCCCTGGACCCCTCCCCCTTCGCCTCGGGCCGGGGCACGGAGCGGCTGCGCCAGTCGGGGCTGGCGGTCGAGACGGGCCTGCTGGGCGATGAAGCCGCCATGCTGTGCGAAGGCTTCCTGCATCGGCTCGAGACGGGCCGTCCCATGGTGCGCGTCAGCGTGGACGGAGCGGGCTTCGACGGGCGCTTCGCCGCCTCGCCGCGCGCCGATCTGACGACCGAGCTGAACCGGCTGGGCGAGGCGGGCTACACCCGCCTGTGGACCCAGGAGGGCGAACTGGCCGAGGCCCTGCGCGAACAGGGGCTGCTGACGGCGTAGGCCGGCCCGGAAAAAAGAGGGTTTCCGAAAAGTTTCCTTAATCCGCCTTAAGTCATCCTCGGCCTCATGAGCGAGACCGTCGATCCCGTCCGGAAAACTCTGACGCAGGCCGAGGTCGACGCCGTCTGCCTGAAGCACGACCGGCTGTGGCAGGCGCGCCCGGGCGGCGCGCGCGCGGCCTTCGCCTGGATGGATCTGTCGGGCCTGTCCCTGCGCGGCCGCAACCTGGCCGACGCCGACTTCACCGCAGCCTGCCTGATCGGCTGCGACCTGACAGGCGCCAAGCTGGACAACGCCAACTTCTTCGGCGCGGACATGCAGGACGCGACCCTGGTCGAGGCCAGCCTGCGGCGGGCCGATCTGCGCGGGGCCTTCCTGCGCGGCGCGGACCTGTCGGGCGCCGACCTGTTTGAGGCCGACCTGCGCGAAGGGACCATCGCCGCCAAGGACGCCAAGCTGGGCTTCCGCGTCGTCGAAGCCAGGAAGGGCGCCGACACCGATGCGCAGGGCGCCGTGCTGGCGGGCGCCAACCTGCAACGCTCGCGCATGACGGGGGTCATCGCCGTGGCCGCCGACTTCACCGATGCGGTCATGAAGGACTGCAAGCTGGTCCGGGCCAACCTGAAACAGGCCAGCTTCCGCGGCGCCGACCTGGCCGGGGCGGACCTGTCGGGAGCGGACCTGTCCGGCGCGGACCTCAGCGACGCCATCCTGGTGGGGGTCAAGGCGGCCATGTGGCGGACCGACGGGGCGAACATGGACGGCGCCCTGGTCGATAACCGCCCGGCGGGCGAGCCGGTCAGCGACATGCCCGCCGCCGAAATGCTGCGCGAACACGCCCAATGGTGCGAGACGGGCGGGGCCGAGGGGCGGCCTTCGGTGTTCGACGGGGTGGACCTGCGCCCGCTGAAGGCCATCCGCGGGCTGAACCTGACGGCCCTGTCGGCCAAGGGGGCGGTCTTCTACGGCCTGGACATGGAAGGGGTGCAGCTTCAGGGGGCGCAACTGGAGGGCGCGGACCTGCGCTCGGCCAATCTGCGCCGGGCCGATCTGCGGGGCGCGCGGCTGACGCGGGCGCGGCTGAACGGCGCGGACCTGCGCGAGGCCCAGCTGGGGCCGCTGATGCTGGCGGCGGACCGGCTGCTGCCCGTCGACCTGACCGGGGCGACGCTGCGCGGCGCGGACCTGACCGGGGCGGACCTGCGCCGGGCCGTGCTGGCGGACGCCGATCTGAGCCGCGCGACCCTGCACGGCGCCCACGCCAGGCAGGCCGACTTCACCGGCGCCCAGACCAGCGGCGCGCGCGGCCTGGACCTGTCCGACCTGAACGCGGGCTGAGAGCAATCTCGGGAATAGAGGCGATCGCCGGAATTTTCGGCGCTCGCCCACGAAAAAGGGGCGACGCGGACGCCGCCCCTTCGATCGTTCAGTCAGGCGCGACGCCTCAGGCGGCCTTCGTCGCCCTGGTCTCGACCTCGCCTTCGATCAGGGTCGAGCCGGTCGCGATCTCGATGCTGCGGGGCTTGAGCGCCTCGGGCAGTTCGCGCTTCAGGTCGATGGTCAGCAGGCCGTTGGCCAGGGCCGCGCCCTTGACCACCACATAGTCGGCCAGCTGGAAGCGGCGCTCGAAGTCGCGCTCGGCCAGGCCGCGATGCAGGAAGGTGCGCTGGGCGCCGTCGGCGTCATTGGCGGCCTTCTTGCCGGTGACGGTCAGCAGGTTCTCCTTGGCCTCGATGTTCAGCTCATCGGCCGAGAAGCCGGCGACGGCGATCTCGATGCGATAGGCGTCCTCGCCCGTCGTCTCGATGTTGTAGGGGGGCCAGCCGTTTTCCTGGCCGGCGCGCGCGGCGTTCTCCAGCTGGCGGGCCAGACGGTCGAAGCCGACGGCCGAACGATACAGCGGCGAGAAATCATAGGTACGCATCAGTCATCCTCCTGAGGATCAGCAAGGTTGAGCCGGCCGGCGATTTTAGGCCCCGGTCGGCGGTGGGATTTCAAACCCGGCGGTCCGCGTTCGGCCCCGCCCGATCTGGAGGGCCCGGATCGGCGCCCTCGGATGAAGAGGTAGGAGACGGTTTTTCCCGCGCAAGGGGCGCGCGAAATCGTCGCTTGCCGCATCGGCGCCTTGTCGTCGCCGCGAAGCGCCGTATGGGTTCCAGGGTCATCGACCAGGATCGACCGGAGTCCCTCATGCGAACCCTCGCCCCCAGCGTCGCCGCCGCCTGCCTGCTCGCCTCGCCCGCCCTGGCCCAGTCCGGCCCGCCGGAGGCGGCCCGCCTGCCCCACCGGCAGGGGCTGTCCATGGAGATGCCGGGCTTCTCCGAAGACGCCGCGCTGCAGGCGGCGGTGGCCTCGCCCGCCCGGCCCGCGGCGGACCGCGCCCGCGACGGCGAGCGTCATCCGTTCGAGACCCTGACCTTCTGGGGCCTGCAGCCCGGCCTGACGGTGGTGGAGATCGAGCCGGGCCGCGCCGGCTGGTGGCGCAACATCCTGGAGCCCTATGCGGCGGCGACCGGCGGGCGCTACGTCCCGGTCAACCGTCCGACCGAGGACATGGGCGTCGCCGACGGGACGGCGGACATGATCGTGGTGGCCCGCGCCTTCCACAACTGGTCGCGCGACGGCCGGGCGGAGCCCTATCTGGCGGCCTTCTTCCGGGCGCTGAAGCCCGGCGGGGTCCTGGCGGTCGAGCAGCATCGCGCGGCCGAGGGGCTGAACGTGACGGAGACGGCGCCGACCGGCTATGTGCCCGAGAGCTGGGTCATCCACGCGGCGCGTCGGGCGGGCTTCGAGCTGGAGGCCCGCAGCGAGCTGAACGCCAACCCCAGGGACGACCGCGACCATCCCTTCGGCGTGTGGACGCTCAAGCCCACGCGCGCATCGGAGCGCGACGGCCGGACCCTGACGCCGGACGAGCGCGCGGCCCTGGACGCCGTCGGGGAGAGCGACCGCATGACCCTGCGCTTCCGCAAGCCTTACGTCGCCGACTGACGCCCTCGATGACAATGCGGTGCGTGGTTTTGACCCTGGCGCAGAAGCGCCTTAAGCCCCAGACGAACACTCCAGGCGAACAGGCAGGCGGCGAGAGGAAGCGCGCATGACAGAACGATCGACGCGGCGATCCGTCCTGGCCGGCGCCGGTGCCCTGACCCTGGTCGCGCCCCTGTCCGGCCTGGCCGCCTGCGGCCGCAAGAAGGAGGCGCCGACGCCCGCCGAGCCCGAAGCGCCCAAGGGGCCGCCGGAAGGCTCGCTGGAGTGGGCCGTCGCCGGGGCCTGGCGCCCGGCGGACGACAAGGCGCGCGACGTGTGGCGCCATCCGGTCGAGACGCTGCGCTTCTTCGGCCTGCAGCCGAAGATGACGGTGATCGACTTCTGGCCGGGCAGCGGCTGGTATGCGGAGATTCTCGCCCCCTATCTGAACCGGGGCGGCGGCGCCCTCTATCTGGCGGGCTTCGTCGAGGGGCCCAACGCCGATCCGGCGCAGGTCGCCATCAACAACGCCCTGAAGGCCCGCATCCTGGCCGACAAGAAGCTGTACGGCCCGGTCCAGTTCACCGCCTTCGGCCCCGGCTCGCCGCCGGTGGCCCCGGCGGGGACGGCCGACATGGTGCTGTTCATGCGCTACATCCACGCCTGGATGGCGGCGGGGATCGCCGAAAAGGCCTTCGCGGACGCCTTCGCCGCCCTGCGTCCCGGCGGCGTGCTGGGGATCGAGCAGCATCGCCTGCAGCCGGACGAGGATCAGGACCCGGCCGCCGCCAACGGCTATGTGCAGGAGGCCTTCGTCCGTCAGCTGGCCGAGGAGGCGGGCTTCGTCTTCGTCGAGGCCTCCGAGATCAACGCCAATCCGGCCGACACCAAGGATCATCCCTTCGGCGTCGAGACCCTGCCGCCGCGCCGCCTGACGGCGCCGGTGGGCCAGCCCGCCGATCCCGCGTTCGACCGCTCCAAATATGACGCCATCGGCGAAAGCGACCGCATGACGCTGAAGTTCAGGAAGCCCGAGTGAGCCGTCCCGCCGCCTTCGCCGCCCATGCGCCCCTGATGGGGGTTCCCGGCGCCGCCTGCCCGCCGGGCGGGGAGGGCGACTGGTTCCGGGGCGCCGGGGGCCTGCGGCTGCGCGCCGCCTTCTGGACCCCTTCCGCCCTTCAGGCCAGGACGCCGCGCGGGACGGTGGTGCTCAGCCCCGGCCGCACCGAGCCGATCGAGAAGTATTTCGAGCTGATCGGCAACTTCCTGGCGCGCGGCTTCTGCGTCCTGGCCCACGATTGGCGCGGCCAGGGGCTGTCGGCGCGCCTGCTGCCCGACCGGCTGCGCGGCCACGCCCGGGCGGTCGAGGAGTTCCTGGACGACTACGCCCGCCTGCTGGACGCCTATGAGACGCGCGCGCCCAAGCCCTGGATCATGGTCGGCCACTCCATGGGCGGCTGCCTGAACCTGCTGACGCTGGAGGGCGGGGAGGCGCGCTTCGCCGGGGCCGTCCTGTCCAGCCCCATGCTGCGCATCAAGACCGGCAAGCGGTCGATGTGGACGGTCAAGCTGGCGGTCCGCTGGGCCCTGCGCAACGGCAAGGGCGGGGATTATGTGCTGGACGATCCCGACGATCCCTTCGACCACACCTTCGATGAGGACGGCCTGACCTCGGATCAGGCGCGCTATGATCTGTGGCGCCAGCAGCTCTACGCCTGCCCTCACCTGGCCATCGGCGGCCCGACCTGGGGTTGGCTGGCCTTCGCCCTGGACGCGGGCGAGCGGGCGCTGAAGCCCCGCGCCTTGAAGGGCGTGAAGATTCCGGTCTGCGTGGTCCAGGCGGCCGAGGACGACAAGGTCTGGAAGCAGACCAACCGCTGGGCGGCCCGCCGCATGGGCCGGGGCCGCTATGTCGAGGTTGCGACGGCCAAGCATGAGGTCATCATGGAGGTCGACGAACTGCGCGGGGTCTTCCTGCATGAGTTCGACGCCCTGGCGGACTATGTGGCGCCGGGCGCGGAGGCCGGGCCGGACGCCTCGCCGGCGGCGCGGACCGTCGAACCCGCCTGAATCCTCAGGCGGCGGCCAACAGCGGCAGGGCCTGGGCCGTCAGCCGCGCGTCGCCCGCCGCCAGGACGCGGCCGTCGGCTTCGTCGGGCACCTCGCCGCGCCAGTCGGTGAACCGTCCGCCCGCCGCCTCGACCAGGGGTTTGAGCGCCGACCAGTCCCAGACCTTCAGCTCGCTTTCGGCCACCAGGTCGATGCGCCCGGCCGCGACCATGGCGTAGGCGTAGGCGTCGCAGCCCAGCCGGGCCAGCCGGGCCGAGGCGCGCAGCCGGTCCCAGGCGGCGCGGTCGGCGCCGAGGAAGATCTCGGGATCGGTGGTGGCGATCAGGGCCTGGCCCAGATCGGGGCAGGCGCGGGTCTTCAGCGCGGTTTCGCCCCCGCCTTTCAGCAGGCGCGCGCCCGAGGGGCCGCCCAGGAAGACCTCGCCCAGATAGGGCTGGCCGACGGCGCCGATCGCGGGCGATCCCTCGCGGCGCAGGGCGATGAGGGTGGTCCACAGCGGCAGGCCGGCGATGAAGGCGCGGGTGCCGTCGATCGGGTCCAG
>JAFKFS010000100.1 GCA_017308115.1 Bordetella sp. | reverse complement strand
GTCGGCGCCAGCCACAGCGGGAAGGCCCCGGCGTAGTTCTCGATCATGATGCCGATGAAGCGCTCGAACGAGCCCAGGATCGCGCGGTGCAGCATGACCGGGCGGTGCTTCTGGCCGTCCTCGGCGATGTAGGTCGCATCCAGACGCTCGGGCAGGACATAGTCCAGCTGGATCGTGCCGCAGGTCCATTCGCGGCCGATGGCGTCCTTGACGATGAAGTCCAGCTTGGGCGCGTAGAAGGCGCCGTCGCCCTCGGTGACGACCGGCTCGGTCCCAGCGGCGCGGGCGGCTTCCAGCATCTGGGCCTCGGCCTTGTCCCAGAATTCCTCGGTGCCGGCGCGCAGCTCGGGACGGGTGCCCAGGCTGATGTATTTGGTCTCCATGCCCAGGTCGGCGTGGACCGAATAGGCCAGCTTGATGAACTCGGCCGTCTCCTCGACGATCTGGTCCTCGCGGCAGAAGATGTGGGCGTCGTCCTGGGTGAAGCCGCGCACCCGCATCAGGCCGTGCAGCGAACCCGACGGTTCATAGCGGTGGCAGGCGCCGAACTCGGCCATGCGCAGCGGCAGTTCGCGATAGGACCGTTGGCCCTGATCGAAGATTTGCACGTGGCCGGGACAGTTCATCGGCTTGAGGCTGAGCGTCTCGCCCTCGACCGTCTCGCAGACGAACATATTGGCGCGGTACTTGTCCCAGTGGCCCGAGGCCTCCCAGAATTTGCGGTCCAGCACCTGGGGCGTCTTGACCTCGACATAGCCCGCGGCGTCCAGGCGGCGGCGCATATAGGCCTCCAGCACGCGCCACAGCACCCAGCCCTTGGGGTGCCAGAAAACCATGCCCCGGCCCTCTTCCTGCATGTGGAAGAGCTCCATGGCGCGGCCCAGCCTGCGGTGGTCGCGCTTCTCGGCTTCCTCGATGCGCAGCAGATAGGCGTCCAGGTCCGCCTGGGTCGCCCAGGCGGTGCCGTAGATGCGCTGAAGCTGGGCGCGGCTGGAATCGCCGCGCCAATAGGCGCCCGCCAGCTTGGTCAGCTTGAAGGCCTTGCCGACGAATTTCGTGGTCGGGAAGTGGGGGCCCCGGCACAGGTCCGACCAGTCGCCCTGCTTGTAGACGGTGATCGTCTCGCTCTCGGGCAGGTCGCGGATCAGTTCGGCCTTATAGGTCTCGCCGATGGTCTCGAAGTGGGCGATGGCCTCGTCGCGATCCCAGACCTGGCGCTCCAGCGGGGCGCCCCGGTCGATGATCTCGGCCATCCGCTTCTCGATCCTGGGGAAGTCGTCGGTCGAGAAGGGCTCGTCGCGGGCGAAGTCGTAATAGAAGCCGTCCTCGATGGCCGGGCCGATCGTGACCTGGGTGTCGGGGAACAGCTCCTGCACCGCCTGGGCCAGGACGTGGGCGGCGTCGTGGCGGATGGTCGCCAGCGCCTCGGGATCGTCGCGCATCAGCAGGCGGAAGTCGCCGTCGCCGTCGATGACGCGGTCCAGGTCGCGCTGCTCGCCGTTCCAGACGACCAGGGCCGCCTTCTTGGCCAGGGAGGGGGAGATGGCGGCGGCCACGTCGCGGCCCGTCGACCCGGCCGGATACTGACGCACGGCGCCGTCGGGGAATTTCAGTTCGATCATGACGGTCGTTCTTTTTCGGTCTTGGCGGGCGGGACGGGATCATAGCCCGAACCGCCGAAGGGATGGCATTTACAGAGGCGCCGCACGGTGAGCCATCCCCCCCGCACCGGACCGTGCCGGATCAGGGCGTCGCGCCCGTAATCCGAACAGGTCGGCATGAACCGGCACGACTGGCCGATCAGGGGGGAAAGCGTCAGCTTATAGGCCCGATGGGCCGCGCGGACGCCGCGTTCGTAGAGAGACATTAGAGAGACCGGGGTCCCTTCGCCGGGGGCTCTGTTTCGGGTTCGTCGCGCTTATCCCTCTTCCCAGCAGGGGGATCAACCGACGCGCCGTTCAGGCCGCGCCGGCGAGGCGAGTTCGCGTATCGCTGTGGTGTTTTTCCAATGCCCGATTCTCTTGGGCCTGCTTCACGGCGTCCAGCGTCGCCTCCAGCGCCGCCATGGTCGAGGCGTGGCGGGCGGGATAGTCGGCGACCTGCTTCAGCACCCGCAGGCCCTCGAAGCGGCCCTCGGGGCCGTCGCCGCCGGATTTCAGCATGGCCGACATGGCGTCGCGCGCGGCCTCTATCTCCTGAACCGAGGCGCCGAGGACGTTTTCCCCGACCACGCCCGCCGCCGCCTGGCCCAGGGCGCAGGCCTTGACCGTCTGGGCGAAGTCGCGGACGCGGCCGTCCGCGTCCAGCGTCACATCGACGATCGCCTTCGAACCGCACAGCTTGGCCACCCGCTCGGCCGAGCCTTCGGGCGCGGGCAGGCGTCCGCTGTGCGGCAGGTTGGCCGCCAGCGACAGGATGCGCGCGCTGTAGAGGTCGTCGATCACGCGATGAAGATAGGCGTTCGAGGGCGGAAGGTGAAGAGAGGCGAAGAGATAGCGTGGCGGTTCTCCCTCCCCGTCCCGGGGAGGGTGGCTGAGCCTGAAAGGCGAAGCCGGGTGGGGGCGGCAAGGCTATTCAGGCGCTGAGGCTAGGATCGAGTCGAGGCCGGGATCGCGCGGTCCTCCCCACCCGGTCTCCGCTTCGCCCCGACCACCCTCCCC
>JAFKFS010000099.1 GCA_017308115.1 Bordetella sp. | reverse complement strand
TTGGCGCGGCGGACGACACAGGCCCCCGGACCCGTCATCACCCCCGGCGTCCGCATCACTCGGGAATACCGGGGCCGGCGCTGCGACGTGGAGGTGTTGTCGGACGGCTTTCTCCACGAGGGACGCCGCTATGACAGCTTGTCGGAGATCGCGCGCGAGATCACCGGCGTGCGCTGGAATGGACCACGCTTCTTCGGCCTGAGAAAGGAAGCGCGTCCGTGAAACCGACCAAGTTGAGATGCGCCATCTACACCCGCAAGAGCACGGAGGAAGGCCTCGATCAGGCCTTCAACAGCTTGCATGCGCAACGCGAGGCCTGCGAGGCTTATGTCGCCTCCCAGATCGGCGAGGGATGGGTCGTACTGCCTACTCTTTACGACGACGGCGGCATTTCCGGCGGGACCATGGAGCGACCGGCGCTGCAGCAACTGCTGAAGGATGTTGATCGCGGCCTGATCGACGTGGTGGTGGTCTATAAGGTGGACCGCCTGACGCGCGCCTTGGCGGACTTCGCCAAGATCGTCGAGCGGTTTGATGCGCGCTCGGTATCCTTCGTCTCGGTCACCCAGGCGTTCAACACCACCAACTCCATGGGCCGGTTGACGCTCAATGTGCTGCTGTCCTTCGCCCAGTTCGAGCGGGAGGTTACGGGCGAGCGCATTCGCGACAAGATCGCCGCCTCCAAGAAGAAGGGCATGTGGATGGGCGGCAATCTGCCGTTCGGCTACGGCGCCCCCATCGACCCGGTCAGCCGCGCGCTCGTCGTCAGTCCCGCCGAAGCCGAGCAGGTCCGCGGCTTCTTCGAACGCTACCTGGAACTGGGCAGCGTCCATCTCCTGCAGGCTGAGCTCTTGAAGGCCGACGTGCGCACGCCGATCCGCACGCTCGCCAACGGCGCCGAGCGTGGCGGCAAGGTCTGGAGCCGAGGGGCCCTGTTCCATCTGCTGCGCAACCGGGTCTATCTCGGCGAGATCCCCCACAAGGAAAAATCCTACCCGGGCAATCACCCGGCTATCGTGGACGCCGCTCTGTTCGACGCCGTCCAGCGCGCGCTGGACGACAATCGCGCGCGGGTGAAGGCGCGGCCGCTCCGGCCGGAGGGCTCGCCTTTGTGCGGCAAGCTGTTTGACGCGGACGGCGTGGCGATGACGCCGACCTGCGCCTACGGCAAGCTGGGGCGACGCTACCGCTACTATGTGTCCCAACCTCTGCAGCTGGGCCAGAGCCAGGCGATCCTTGGACGGGACGTGGTTCGCCGCGTGGCGGCAGGACCGCTGGAGGGCGTGGTGATGCAGCAACTCACGGACTGCCAACTTCTGAAGCCCGGCGCGGGCTGGGCCGAGATCCGCGAAGTGGTCCAGCGGATCGACCTGAAGACAGACCGCATGGTGTTTCGCCTGGCGCTTCCGGAGGTCAGCGACGCCCAACTGGCGGCGGCGCAGCAGAGGCTCAAATCGGGCCAGGCCTTGAAGCGCCTTTCCGGACGCGAGCCACGGTTGGAGCTCGTCATGCTCGGCCGGCCCGTCTTCAGCGGCGGGCGCACCTGGGTCGCTTCGCCCGATGGTCGGTCGCTGGCGAGCAGCGCCGCGCCGGACGCCGCCTTGATCGGGGCGCTGAAACGGTCGCATGCTATCGTCAGCGAGCATGGCCTGTCCCCGCAATCCTCCCTGGAGGAAAACCGTCAGGGACGCAGCGTGGCCGACGCCTACCATCGCGCCCTGGCCCGGCTCGCCTTTTTGGCGCCGGACATTCAGGCGGCGATCCTGGAGGGGACCCAGCCGGCCAGTCTCTCCCTGGAGCGGCTGATCAAAAAGCCGATCCCGATCGCCTGGTCGGACCAACGCAAGGCTTTGGGGTTCGCCGCCGTTCCCTGATCTTTTCCCTAAGCGGTGACTTCGCACGTCACGCCCATCCAGCCGCCACGGACCTTTGCGTCCGGGCGGCTGTTTTGGTTCGTGGAGTTTTCTTGAAACTTTCCTGTTCTTTTCCCTGTTAGCAGGGAAAACCGCCGTCGGAATTGAGCCCTCAGAGACAGGGGCGGAAAACACAGCTGTTCAGGGGGATTACAGGCGCAAATAGGCGCGCCTCCACGGCGGTTTGGGGGCGTTAATAGCGCGTGGAATAGGGGTCTAACGGCTCGCTCGGGAGGCTGGAGACAAGTCGCTCAGACTAGATGGCGGACAGAGAGGGATTCGAACCCTCGATAGAGTTGCCCCTATACACGCGTTCCAGGCGTGCGCCTTCAACCACTCGGCCACCTGTCCATTCCACCTGGGCCCGGATGCGTCCGGGGCGGAGCCGTCGGGAGCGGACCGACGGGAGGGGCTGATTAGAGCATGACGACCCCATGGGCAAGCGCCCTTGAAGCCTCCATATAGGCGAAGACGCTGTTTTCGCGGAGTTCGCGCCATGCTGTTGAAGAAGAATGATGAACTGCCCACGGCCGAGACGGCTCTGCCGGGCCGCGCCCAGGCGCTGGCGACCGATGAGACCCACTTCGTGCTGGGTCATGCGCTGAAGGGGCCGCATCCGGCGGGGATGGAGACGGCCGTGTTCGGCATGGGCTGTTTCTGGGGCGTGGAGCGGGTGTTCTGGCGGCTGCCGGGCGTCTGGACGACGTCGGCCGGCTATGCGGGCGGGATCACGCCCAATCCGACCTATGAGGAGGTCTGC
>JAFKFS010000098.1 GCA_017308115.1 Bordetella sp. | reverse complement strand
CTGACGGTGATGTCGCCTGAACAGGGACTGTCCCGTTATCTTACGGAAATCCGTAAGTTTCCCATGCTGACCAAGGATGAGGAGTTCATGCTCGCCAAGCGGTGGAGCGAACACCAGGATCCTGAGGCCGCCCACCGTCTCGTGACCTCCCACCTTCGTCTCGTGGCCAAGATCGCCATGGGTTATCGCGGCTACGGCCTGCCGATCGGCGAGGTGATCTCCGAGGGCAACGTCGGCCTGATGCAGGCCGTCAAGAAATTCGATCCCGACAAGGGCTTCCGCCTGGCGACCTACGCCATGTGGTGGATTCGCGCCTCCATTCAGGAATACATCCTGCGCTCTTGGTCGCTCGTGAAGATGGGCACCACGGCCGCGCAGAAGAAGCTGTTCTTCAACCTGCGCAAGGCCAAGAGCCAGATCTCGGCCTTCGAGGACGGCGACCTGCATCCCGATCACGTCGAACAGATCGCCACCAAGCTGGGCGTGACCGAGCAGGACGTCATCGACATGAACCGTCGCCTGGGCGGCGACGCCTCCCTGAACGCGCCCCTGCGTTCGGACGGCGAAAGCGAATGGCAGGACTGGCTGGCCGACGACAACGCCGTCAGCCAGGAAACCGAGCTGGCCGAGAGCGAGGAGAAGTCGATCCGCATGGGCCTGCTGCAGGAGGCCATGGAAGAGCTGACCGACCGCGAGAAGCACATCCTGACCGAGCGTCGCCTCAAGGACGATCCCGTCACCCTCGAGGAACTCGCCGGCCAGTACGGCGTCAGCCGCGAGCGCGTCCGTCAGATCGAGGTCCGCGCCTTCGAAAAGCTGCAGAAGGCCATGCGCGCGGCCGCCGAAGAACGGAATCTGGTCGACGCCTGACGCCCAGGCGGCCGGCGCCGCGTCCTACGAGGCGGAGGCGGCGGCCTGCCCGGCCCGCGCCAGGGTCTCGGGCGCGGCCAGCTTCAGCACCGCCTGGACCGGCGCCGTCAGCACGGCCTTCGTCGGCGCACCGGAGGCCAGGACCGTATCCAGCCCCGCGGCCGCGATCGCCAGGGGCGCGTCGCCCGTCTTGACGGCCAGGGCCTTGAGCGTCTCGGCCTGCTGCTTGATGGCGCGCACGGCCTGCGGCGGATCGTCGTCGAACTGCCCCAGGGCCGAGAACAGAATCCGCATCGCCTGATCCTTGACCGCCTCGTCCGACTCGGGGCCGGAACGCGGCTTGTCGGCCTTGCGCTTCTGCGGCCCCGCATAGTCGTCCGAGTTGAAGCGCCGCCGATCCGGCCCGACGTAGCCCACGGCCTCGACCCAGTCGCGCGGCTTGGTCGCCAGGTTCTCGATCCGCCGTTGCAGGTCGCCGCTGGTGAAGGGCTTTCTCAGGAACTCGTGCACGCCCGAGTCGCGCGCGCCCCGAATGGCGCTGGCGGTCGCCTCGGCCGTCACCATGATGATCGGCGCCCGACGGCACGACAGGCTGGAGCGACGGATGCGGCGCACCAGGGCCTCGCCGTCCAGCTTGGGTCCCGTCCGCTCCGTCAGGATCAGGCCGGGCTCCATCTCGCGCGCCAGGTCCAGCACCCGCGCCTCTTCGCCCTCGACCGCCACCTCGCGCGAGCCGAACCCCTTCAGCAGGTCCGTCAACAGGCGCGCGGCGGCGGGATTGGGATCGACGATCACCACCCGCCGGACGACCGGTGCGATCCTTTGCATCGTCTTGGCGTCTAGGGCGAACAAGGGGCGGGCTCCATTCCAGACCCCGACATTATTCGCCACGGGTTAAGGCGGCGTTGACTTTGCCTCAAATGTAAACTCAGCCCTGGAACGGGTCTCGCATCAGGATGGTGTCGTCCCGCTCGGGGCTGGTGGACAGCAGGGCCACCGGCGCGCCGATCAGTTCCTCGATCCGCCGCACATACTTCAGGGCATGGGCGTTCAGGTCCTTGAAGCTGCGGACCCCGCCGGTGCTTTCGTCCCAGCCGTCCAACTCCTCGAACACCGGCTCGGCCGCCGCCTGGTCCTTCAGGCTGGACGGCAGATAGTCCAGCACCTCGCCGTTGATGCGATAGCCGACGCAGATCTTCAGCGTCTTCAGCCCGTCCAGCACGTCCAGCTTGGTCAGGGCGATGCCGTCGATGCCGTTGATCGCCACCGACTGGCGCACCAGCACCGCGTCGAACCAGCCGCAGCGCCGCGCCCGCCCCGTATTGACGCCGACCTCGCGGCCCACGACCGCCAGATGCTCGCCGACTTCATCATTCAATTCGCAGGCGAAGGGGCCTTCGCCGACGCGCGTCGTATAGGCCTTCACAATGCCCAGCACATAGCCGACGCCACGCGGCCCGACGCCCGACCCGGCCGCCGCCTGCCCAGCCACGGTGTTGGAGCTGGTGACATAGGGATAGGTGCCGTGGTCCACGTCCAGGAAGGCGCCCTGCGCCCCCTCGAACAGCACCCGCTTGCCCGCCTTCTGGGCGGCGTCCAGCACCCGCCACGCCGGCTTGACGTAGGGCAGTATCTTCGGCGCGATCTCCAGCAGTTGCGCCAGCAGGGCCGCCGGATCGATGGGCTCCAGCCCCAGGCCTGCGCGCAAGGGATCGTGGTGCGAGCGCAGGCGGTCGATCTTGACCTTCAGGTCGTCTTCATCGGCCAGGTCGCAGACGCGGATGGCGCGGCGGCCGACCTTGTCCTCATAGGCCGG
>JAFKFS010000117.1 GCA_017308115.1 Bordetella sp. | reverse complement strand
GCCGCGCAAGATCGCCCGCTTCGTCCTGACCGTCGGCGCCACCGCCAACCAGAACGGCACCGCCCTGTTCGAGGGGGTGACGGTGCTGTTCCTGGCCCAGTTCTTCGGCGTCGACCTGACCCTGGGACAGCAGGTGATCGTCATGCTGGTCTGCATCTTGGGCGGGGTGGGCACGGCGGGCGTGCCCGCGGGCTCCCTGCCGGTCATCGCCATGATCCTGGCCATGGTGGGCGTGCCGCCGGAGGGGATCGGCCTGATCCTGGGCGTCGACCGCTTCCTGGACATGTGCCGGACCTCGCTGAACGTCACCGGCGACCTGGTCGTGGCCGCCGTGGTGTCGCGGGGCGAGGAGGATGCGGACGCCGGGGCGCCGCCGCCAGAGACGGCTGCAGCCTGAGGAAAGGGGCGATGCAGGCGGTCCTGCGTCGGCCCATCAGGACATGGGCGGCGCGGGCGGCGCCGAGTTGGGCGGCAGGGGAATGAACTCCTGGTCGTCCAGGTCGGGCAGCTTGATGCGGCCCGCGCGCCAGTCGGCCTTGGCCTGCTCGATGCGCTCCCTGGAGGAGGAGACGAAGTTCCACTCGATGAAACGCTCGCCCACCGGTTCGCCGCCCAGCACCATGACGGTGCTCGGCCGCAGGGCGCGGATCACGGACGGCGCGCCCTTCGACAGGACCGCCATCTGGCCGTGGCCCAGGGATTGTCCCTCATCGATCTCGACCAGGCCCTGGACGACATAGACGGCGCTTTCCGAATGATCGGACGGGGTCTGGAAACGGGCGCCGGGCTCAAGCTCCAGGTGCAGGTAGTGCAGGGGCGAGAAGGTGCTGACCCCGGCCTTCATGCCCAGGGTCTCGCCCGCGACCAGACGTCCCTTGACCCCGCCCTCGATCCAGGTCGGCAGGTCGCCGGGGATGACATGCTGGAAGGACGGGTCGATCTCCTCCTGGCCGTCGGGCAGGGCGACCCAGGCCTGGATGCCTTCCAGACGCGCGCCTTCGCGGCGGGCGCGCTCGAAGCGTTCGGAATGGGTGACGCCGCTGCCCGCCGTCATCCAGTTGACCTCGGCGGGGCGGATGTCCTGCTGGACGCCCAGGCTGTCCCGGTGGGTGATCTCGCCCTCGAACAGATAGGTCAGGGTCGAGATGCCGATGTGCGGGTGCGGGCGCACGTCGACGCTGCGCGCAAGGCCCGCCGGCATGTCGACGGGCCCCATGTGGTCGAAGAAGACGAAGGGGCCGACCATGCGACGCTTCGCATAGGGCAGGACGCGGCCCACCTCGAAGCCGCCGAGATCCTTGCGGCGCTGGTCGATGACGAGTTCGATCATATCGGCCTTCCTTTGGGCGGGGGTGGAAAACGCGCCAGAGCGCCTGGTCGTTCAGTCTGTCACGCCGTTGCGACGATGTCGCCCGCCTGATGATCCGCCCGCGCCTCCCGGGGGGAGCCGAAACCCGGCCCTGGCGTTGCATGGAGGTGAGACCGGGCGAGGGCCGCGACGATGCTGATGAAGGCGACAGAAGCGCCGTGCGCCGAGGGCCTGACCTGGTCCAGCGACGAAGGCCCCGGCCTGACGCGGCGCCGCAGCGGCCGCGGCTTCTGTTATCGGGATGCGCAGGGGCGCCTGATCCGGCAGAGGGAGGTTCTGGACCGCATCCGGACCCTGGCCATACCGCCCGCCTGGGAGGCCGTCTGGATATGCCCCGACGCGACCGGCCATATCCAGGCGACGGGACGCGACGTCCGCGGCCGCAAGCAGTATCGTTATCATCCCGACTGGACGGCCCAGGCCGCGTCGGACAAGTTCGCCCGTCTTCCCGCCTTCGCCGGCCGTCTGCCTCGGCTCCACGACCGGGTCGAGCGGGACCTGTCCCTGCGGGGACCGCGCAAGGACAGGGTGCTGGCCACGGCGGTTCGTCTGCTGGAGATCACCCTGATCCGCGTGGGCAACGCCGCCTATGCCCGGCAGAACCGCAGTTTCGGCCTGACGACCCTGCGCAAGCGGCACCTGGACGTGGACGGCTCGGTCCTGACCTTCGAGTTCCGGGGCAAGAGCGGCAAGGATCACCGGGTCAAGGTCAGCGACCGGCGCCTGGCGCGGGTGCTGCGGGGGCTGGATGAGCTGCCGGGCCAGCATCTGTTCAAGTATCGCGACGCCGAGGGGGCCCTGTGCGCGATCCGTTCGGACGACGTCAACGCCTATATTCGCGAGGCCATGGGCGATCAGTTCTCCGCCAAGGATTTTCGGACCTGGGCCGCCACCGTCTCGGCCGCCCGCGCCTTGCGCGAGATGGCGGCGCCCGCCTCCCAGGCCGAGGCCCGGCGCAATGTTTCAGCCTGCATGAAGGCGGTCGCGGGGCTGCTGGGCAATACGCCGACGGTCTGCCGAGCGTCCTATGTTCATCCGCGCGTGATCGCGCTGTATGAGGCGGGGACCATCGGCGACCTGCTGCCGGGTGCGGACGCCCGGGGCTTCGAATCCCGGCTGGCGCGCCTGCTGCGCGAGCCTGCCTAGGCCCAGGCCTGCAGAACCTCGTCGCACTCGGCCGTCTCGATCTGCTGGCCGAAGCGGTCATGATAGAGGTTCAGCAGGGCGTCGTGCGACGGGTCTGACGAACTGCACAGGGCGTCCGACACCACCACCACGCGAAAGCCCAGGTCGACGGCGCCCAGGACGGTCGCCAGCACGCACATGTCGGTTTCCGCCCCGGTCACCACCAGGGTGTCGACCTGGCCTGTCCTCAGGGCCGTCGCCAGGCCGGTGTCGAGCCAGGGGGAATAGCGAACCTTGTCCAGCACTCTTGCGGGCGGGACGAAGATCTGGAGCTCGGGCAGCAACTCCACCCCCTCGGCGCCGAGGTTCTCCAGAGTGATCGACGTCCATCGCTCCCAGTAGCGCCGCCAGGTTCCGTGCCCGTCGCCGGGCGAACGGGCGGGAATGAAGCGGGTGAAGCAGGTGCGCTCGGCCTTGTGCTCGCACAGGCGCACGACCACCGGCAGGACGCGGGGCATCCACGGCGTGCGCCACGCCGTGTCGTCCGCGAACATCCGCTGCATGTCCACGCATAGATGGACGGCGTTGGCCGGGATGGGGCCGAAATGGATGCCGGAAGCCATGCTGAGCCAAAGCCCAGGCCTGCGGCGGGTTCCCGGGTCAGGCGGCCGTTTCGCGCGCCTGGGTCAGGGGATCGTAGTTGAGGATGGGCGCCAGCCACCGCTCGGCGGTCTCCACGTCCCAGCCTTTCCTCGCCGCATAGTCCTCGACCTGATCGCGGTCGATCTTGCCGACGCCGAAATAGTGGCTGCCGGGATGGCCGAAGTAGAGGCCGCTGACCGAGGCCGGGGGCGACATGGCGAAGGATTCCGTCAGGCTCATCCCGGCCTTGTTCCCTGCGTCCAGCAGGCGGAACAGGGTCGCCTTTTCCGTGTGGTCGGGCTGGGCCGGATAGCCGGGGGCGGGGCGGATGCCCTGATACTTCTCCTCGATCAGGTCCTGCACCGAGGTCTGTTCGTCGGGCGCGTAGCCCCACAGCCGGGTGCGGACTTCCTTGTGCAGGCGCTCGGCGAAGGCCTCGGCCAGGCGGTCGGCCAGGGCCGTGGCCATGATGGCGGAATAGTCGTCGCCCGCCGCCTTGAACGCGGCGGCCTTTTCCAGTTCGCCATGGCCGGCGGTGACGGCGAAGGCGCCGAGGTAGTCGGCGCCGTCTTCCGCCACGAAGTCGGACAGGCACAGGTTCGGCTTGCCGTTGGACTTCCTGATCTGCTGGCGCAGGCCGTGGAAGCGGGCGGCTTCCTCGGTGCGGCTTTCGTCGGTCCAGACGACCACGTCGTCGCCGCGCGCATTTGCGGGCCAGAAGCCGACGACGCCCTTGGCGGTGAACCACTTCTCCTCGACGATCCGCTTCAGCATGGCCTGGGCGTCTCGGAACAGGTCGCGGGCCGCCTCGCCGACGATCTCGTCCTCCAGGATCAGCGGATAGCGGCCGATCAGCTCCCAGCTGGCGAAGAAGGGGGTCCAGTCGATGTGGTCGGCCAGGTCCTGCAGGTCCCAGGCCTCATAGGCCCGCACGCCGAGGAAGGAGGGCGCCTGGGCCGGGCTTTGCGCCTCCTCGGGCCGCCAGCGGTTGTCGCGGGCCTGTGCGATGGCGGCGCGGGCCTTCACCTCCTGGCCGCGGGCGTACTGCTCGCGGATGCGGATGTATTCGTCGCGGGTGGCCGCCTCGTTCTTGGCCTTGTCGGTCGGGGACAGCAGGCCCGACACCACGCCGACGGCGCGGCTGGCGTCGATGACATAGGTGGTCGAGCCCTTGCGATAGGCGGGCTCGATCTTCACCGCCGTATGGGTGCGGCTGGTGGTGGCTCCCCCGATCAGCAGAGGAATGTCGAAGCCGCGCCGCTCCATCTCGGCGGCGACGAAGACCATCTCGTCCAGCGAAGGCGTGATCAGACCCGACAGGCCGACGATGTCGACCTTGTGCTCGACGGCGGCGTCCAGGATGCGGTCGGCCGGGACCATGACGCCCAGATCGATGACTTCGTAGTTGTTGCACTGAAGCACGACGCCGACGATGTTCTTGCCGATGTCGTGGACGTCGCCCTTGACCGTGGCCATCAGGATTCGGCCCGCCGCCTGACGCTCCTGACCGGCCTTTTCGGCCTCCATGAAGGGCTCCAGATGGGCGACGGCCTGCTTCATCACCCGCGCCGACTTCACCACCTGAGGCAGGAACATCCGGCCCGAGCCGAACAGGTCGCCGACCACGTTCATGCCGTCCATCAGGGGGCCTTCGATGACGTGCAGCGGGCGCTCGGACGCCTGGCGGGCCTCTTCGGTGTCCTCGACGATGTAGTCGGTGATGCCGTGGACCAGGGCGTGTTCGATGCGCTTGGCGACCGTCGCCTCACGCCACGACAGGTCCACGACCTTGGCCGCGCCCTTCTCGCCCTTGTAGCGGGGCGCCATGTCCACCAGCCGCTCGGTGTTGGACACGTTCGTCCGCTGCGGCCGGTTCAGGATCACGTCCTCGACGGCTTCGCGCAGCTCGGCGTCGATGTCGTCATAGACGGGCAGGTCGCCGGCGTTGACGATGCCCATGTCCATGCCGGCGTTGATGGCGTGGTACAGGAAGACGCTGTGGATGGCCCGGCGCACTGGCTCATTGCCGCGGAAGCTGAACGAGACGTTCGACACCCCGCCCGAGACGCGCGCGTGGGGTAGGGTCGCCTTGATGACCTTCGTCGCCTCGATGAAGTCGACGGCGTAGTTGTCGTGCTCCTCGATCCCCGTCGCCACGGCGAAGATGTTGGGGTCGAAGATGATGTCCTCGGGCGGGAAGCCGACCTCATTGACCAGGATATTATAGGCGCGGGTGCAGATTTCGATCTTGCGCGCGGCGGTGTCGGCCTGGCCCGCCTCGTCGAAGGCCATGACCACCACGGCGGCGCCATAGCGCAGGCACTGGATCGCGTGATGGCGGAAGGCGGCCTCGCCCTCCTTCATCGAGATCGAGTTGACGATCGGCTTGCCCTGAACGCACTTCAGACCCGCCTCGATCACCTCCCATTTGGAGGAGTCGATCATGACCGGCACCCGGGCGATGTCGGGCTCGGCCGCGATCAGGTTCAGGAAGGTGCGCATGGCGACGGGGCCGTCCAGCAGGCCCTCGTCCATGTTGACGTCGATGACCTGGGCGCCCGCCTCGACCTGCTGGCGCGCGACCGACAGGGCGGCCGTGTAGTCGCCGTCGACGATCAGCTTCCTGAACTTGGCCGAGCCGGTGACGTTGGTGCGTTCACCGACGTTGATGAAGACAGGACGCATCAGGCGGCCATCCCTGTGCTTTCGAGGGGAGGGAGCGTGTGGATGCGGATGCGGCGAACTCGCAGCTTCAACCACGTCCAGATCGAATACTGACTGTCCCACATGACCTCGTGCAGCCCGCGCGTTCTGAGCCGATAGGCATGGTAGATGACGCCAGTCCGAACATCCTCAACCTCCCGCACGGATCCGGATCGTACGGCGTCCAGGCTGGCCAGCAACCGCCGACAGACGTCGGGCGAGGGCGTTAGGTCTTCTGTCCGGACCGCTCCCAAAGCGTACTCAAGCTCGTGTTGGTCGCCATGCAGAGATAGGCAGCGATGATGCTCGGTGGGCGCGTCGATCGTCAGTTTGAACCCGCGTTCACCGTTTTTCCACTGCGATTTCAGGCCTGCCGGCAGCGAGGCTTGAAACGCAGCGAGAGCTTCGACGAAATCGTTGAACCAATCGGGATTTGGCGGCTCAGGTTGCGACTTTGCGAAGGGCCACATCACGACGCCAACTCGAATGGTTCCAGCCCCGACAGGCGCAGGGCGACCGGCCGCTTCGGCACGGCGCGCGGGGTCACGCCCGCGACCTCCTCGGCGACGTGGCGGATGTGGTCGGGGGTGGTGCCGCAGCAGCCGCCGACGATGTTGACCAGGCCCGATTGCGCCCATTCCTCGAGGAAGTGGGCCGTTTCGTGGGGTTGCTCGTCATACTGGCCCATGGCGTTGGGCAGGCCCGCGTTGGGATAGGCGCTGACCAGGGTGTCGGCGACGCGGCTCAGTTCGGCGATGTGCGGCCGCATCAGCTCGGCGCCCAGGGCGCAGTTGAAGCCGACGGCGAACGGCCTGGCGTGGCGGATCGAGTTCCAGAAGGCCTCGGCCGTCTGGCCGCTCAGCGTTCGGCCCGAGCGGTCGGTGATGGTGCCCGAGATCCACAGCGGCAGGGGCTCCAGTCCCTCGTCCTCCAGATCCTTGATCGCCTTGATCGCGGCCTTGCAGTTCAGGGTGTCGAACACCGTCTCGATCAGGAAGATGTCGACCCCGCCGTGATGCAGGGCGCGGGCCTGCTGCTTATAGGCCTCATAGACCTCGTCATAGGTGACGGCGCGATAGCCGGGGTCGTTGACGTCGGGGCTCAGCGACAGGGTGCGGTTGGTCGGGCCGATGGCGCCGGCGACGAAGCGGGGCTTGTGCGGCTCCTTCTCGGTCCAGCGGTCGGCGACCTCGCGCGCGATGCGGGCGCCTTCGTAGTTCAGGTCGTAAACCGCATCCTCCAGCCCGTAGTCGGCCTGGGCGATGGTGGTCGAGGAGAAGGTGTTGGTCTCCGAGATGTCGGCCCCGGCGGCGTAATAGACGTCGTGCAGATCGGCGACGATGTCCGGCCGGGTCAGGATCAGCAGGTCGTTGTTGCCCTTCTGCGGGTGGTTGTGGTCGCGGAAGCGTTCGCCGCGGAAGTCCTCTTCCGTCAGGTTGCGGCGCTGGATCATCACGCCCCAGCTGCCGTCCAGCACCAGGATGCGCTCTTTCGCCGCCGCGTGCAGGGCGGCGATCCGTTCGGCGCGGGTCAGGGGGGAACTCATCTACGCAACAGCCTTGGTTTCACGCACGCCCAGAACCCGGCAGATCGCATAGACCAGCTCGGCCCGGTTCAGGGTGTAGAAGTGGAAGTCCGAGAAGCCCTCTTCCTGCAGGCGGGCGCAGGTCTCGGCGGCGATGGAGGCGGCCAGCAGCTTGCGCGTCTCCGGATCGTCGTCCAGGCCGTCGAAATGGCCCGCCAGCCAGTCGGGCAGGGCCGCGCCGCACGCCGCCGTCATCCGCTTCAGCCCGGCGAAGTTGGACACCGGCATGACGCCGGGGATCAGGGGGATGGTCACGCCCGCCGCCCGCACGCGGTCGCGGAATCGCAGGAAGGCCTCGATGTCGAAGAAGAACTGGGTCACCGCGCGCGTGGCGCCGGCGTCCACCTTGGCCTTCAGCACCTCGATGTCGTGGTCGATCGACGGGCTTTCCGGGTGCTTTTCCGGATAGGCGCCGACCGTGACCTCGAACCCGCCGATACGGGCGATGGCGGCGGTCAGTTCGGTGGCGTTGGCGTAGCCGTCGGCGCGCGGCCGATAGGCGCCGCCGATGCCTGCGGAACCGGGCGGGTCGCCGCGCAGGGCGACGATGTGATCGACGCCGATGGCCTTGTAGCCTTCGATCACCTCATCGACCTCGGCGCGGCTGGCCTCGACGCAGGTCAGATGGGCGGCGGGGCGCAGGGCGCTCTCGCTGATGATGCGCTGGACGGTGCGGTGCGTCCGCTCGCGCGTCGAGCCGCCCGCGCCGTAGGTGACGGAGACGAAGGCCGGGTTCAGCGGCTCCAGCCGCCGAATCGCCTTCCACAGATTGGTCTCGGCCTCGTCGGTCTTGGGCGGAAAGAATTCGAACGAGACGTTGACGGCGTTGCGGTTGGAACCGGCGCGGGCCACCGGCCCCAGCGGCGACAGCAGCAGGGCGCGGGCTTCAGCGAGGGAGGAGGGGGCCATCAGGCGGTCTTTCGGACGGGCTGGACGGCGCGCTCGCCGGTCCAGATGTGAACGGTAAGGCCTTCCGTGTCGGGCGGCAGGGCGATGGGCGCCGAGGGGGTCAGGCCCGCCCCGGTCAGCCACTCGCGGATCTCGGCGTCGGGGAAGCCCAGACGGCGGTGCTGGTGCGCGTCGCGAAGATGCTCGAAGGCGTGCGGCGCGAAATCGACGATCAGCAGCTTGCCGCCCGGCATGACCAGGCGCGCGGCCTCGGCCACGGCGGCGGCGGGATCGGCCAGGTAGTGCAGCACCTGATGCACGATCACCAGATCGGCGCTTTCGTGCGGCAGGCGGGTCGAGAAGATGTCGCCGTGGCGCAGCTCCACCTTGTCCAGCCCGGCCTTGGAGACGTTGGCGCGGGCGATGTTCAGCATGTTCTGCGACAGGTCCAGGCCGACCGACATCTTGGCCTTCCTGCCGAACAGGGTCAGCATTCGGCCCGAGCCGGTGCCCAGGTCCACCACCCGCTCGAACGGGCCGGGGCCGGCCGCACGCTCGACCGCCGCCTCGACCGCGCTTTCGCAGACATAGAGGCTGCGCAGCTTGTCCCACTGGGGGGCGACCTGTTCGAAATAGCGGGCGGCGTCGGTGGCGCGCTCCTTGCGCACCTCTTCCAGACGGCGGTGGTCGGCCTCGCCCTCGGCGTCGTCCAGCAGGTCCAGAACGGTGTCGATCAGACGCCGCGACAGGGCGTCGTGCGACAGGCGATAGAAGACGCGCGCCCCATCCGGGAACCGCTCGATCAGCCCGGCGTCGGCCATCAGCTTCAGATGGCGCGAGACTCGCGGCTGGCTCTGGTCCAGAACGCGCGACAGCTCCATCACCGACAGTTCCTCGGCGGCCAGCAGGGACAGGACCCGCAGCCGGGTCGGCTCGCCGGCGGCGCGTAGGGCTTCAACGGTTTGGTCAGCGCTCAGCGTCATGGGTCGTATAAAGATATCCTTATACGATTATGCAAGCAAAATCTGGTCGCGCGAGGGGATAGGCGACCCAAGAGCGGCATGGATCATCCCCAATCTGCAGTCAGGTGCGACGCACTCTCTTTTCCGGCCGGAGAAGGTCGGTCAGGTTCCGACCGGCGTCTTCAGCGGCTCGCCCGCGAAATGGGCCGAGAGATTCTGCAGCAGAAGCACCAGCATTCCCTGCACCGCCTCGGTCGTGGCGCCGCCGGTGTGGGGCGTCAGGACGGTGTTGGGCACGCCCGCCCAGCGTGCGGCCGCGGTCGGCTCCTCGGCGAAGACGTCCAGGGCGGCGGCGCCCAGGCGGCCGTCCTTCAGGGCGGCGATGACGGCGTCCTCATCGACCAGCTGACCGCGCGCCACATTGACCAGCAACCCCGACGGGCCGAGCGTCTCGATGACTTCGGCCGAGACCAGGCCCCGGTTGCGCTCGTCCGCGCGGCAGGCGACCACCAGGATGTCGGAACCGCGCGTCAGGTCGAGCAGGCTGTCGGCCCGAGGCCAGGGGGCCTGCTTCTGGCGCGGGGCCCACCAGCGGACGTCCATGCGCATGACCTCGGCGCGGCGCGCCACGGCTTCGCCGATGTGGCCCAGGCCGACGATCCCCAAGCGTTGACCGCTCAGGGAGGTGGTGATGCTGCGGCTCGACAGGCTCCATTCGCCCGCTCGGATCGCGCGGTCGCCCTCGGCGATCCGGCGCCGGGCGGCCAGGATCAGGCCGATGGCGTGATCGGCCACGTCTTCATGATTCACGCCCGGCGCATGGGTGACGGGCAGGCCGCGCGCCCGGCACCATTCCAAGTCGATGCCGTCGTATCCGGCGGTGAAGCAGGCGATCAGCGACAGGTTCGGCAGCCGCTCGATCAGGGCCTTGTCCAGTTCGAACTCGCCCGCGACGACCATGGCGCGGATGTCTCCGGCGGCCTCGACCGGCGGGCCTTCCCAGAAGCGATAGACGTCATAGGCGCTTTCCAGGAAAGCGCTCAGCGGGGCCAGATGCCGCTGCATGATCAGGACGGCGGGACGCTGGGTCATGAACGCAGACTATCCCGCTTTCGCCGCAGCGCCAGCCCAAAGCAGAACGGCCTCCCATGAAGGGAGGCCGCTCATTGTCAGTCGATCAATCGGATCAGCGACCGAACTTCTGGTGCTGGATGCGCTTGGGAATGATGCTGTCCGCGCCCAGGCGGCGCATCTTGTCCTGTTCGTAAGCTTCGAAGTTGCCCTCGAACCACTCCACATGGCCGTCGCCTTCGAAGGCGAGGATGTGGGTGGCCAGACGGTCCAGGAACCAGCGGTCGTGGCTGATGACCACGGCGCAGCCGGCGAACTCCTCCAGGGCCTCTTCGAGGTTCTGCAGCGTCTCGATGTCCAGGTCGTTGGTCGGTTCGTCGAGCAGGATCAGGTTGCCGCCGGTGGCCAGGGTCTTGGCCAGGTGAACGCGGTTGCGCTCGCCGCCCGACAGCAGGCCGACCTTCTTCTGCTGGTCGCCGCCCTTGAAGTTGAAGCTGCCGACATAGGCGCGGGTGTTGATCTCGCGCTTGCCGACCATCATCACGTCGGTGCCGCCCGAGATGGCCTGCCAGATGGTGTCGTCCGGCTTCAGATCGTCGCGCGACTGGTCGACATAGGCCAGTTTGACGGTCTCGCCGACGCGGATCGTGCCTTCGTCGGGCGTGTCCTGGCCGGTGATCAGCTTGAACAGCGTCGACTTGCCGGCGCCGTTGGGGCCGATCACCCCGACGATGCCGTTGGGCGGCAGCTTGAAGGTCAGGTCCTTGAACAGCTGCTTGTCGCCGTACTTCTTCGACAGGCCGTTCACTTCCAGCACGACGTTGCCCAGGCGCGGGCCGGGCGGGATCTGGATGGCGGCGAAGGACTGGGCCTTGGCGGAGTTCTCCTGCTCGGCGACCATCTTCTCATAGGCGGCCAGACGGGCCTTGGACTTGGCCTGACGGGCCTTGGCGCCCGAGCGGACCCATTCCAGTTCGCGGGTGAGGGCGCGCTGGCGGGCTTCGGATTCAGACTGCTCCTGAACGACGCGCTTGGTCTTGGCTTCCAGCCACGAGGAGTAGTTGCCTTCGTGCGGGTGGCCCTTGCCGCGGTCCAGCTCCAGCGTCCACTTCGTCACCTGGTCCAGGAAGTAGCGGTCGTGGGTCACCAGGATGACGCAGCCGGGGAAGTTCTCCAGGTGGTGCTGCAGCCAGGCCACCGACTCGGCGTCCAGGTGGTTGGTCGGTTCGTCCATCAGCAGCATGTCGGGCTTGCTGAGCAGCAGGCGGGCCAGGGCCACGCGGCGCTTTTCACCGCCCGACAGATTGGTGACGGCCCAGTCGTCCGGCGGGCAGCGCAGGGCGCCCATGGCCATTTCGATGCGGCTGTCGATGTCCCAGACGTCGCCGGCGTCGATCTTCTCCTGGAGGGCGGTCATCTCCTCCATCAGCTCGTCGGTGTAGTTCTCGCCCAGTTCGGCGGCGACGGCGTTGAAGCGGTTGACCCACTGCTTCTCCTCGCACCAGGCCTCGACGTTCTCGCGGACGTTCAGGTTGGGATCGAGCTGCGGCTCCTGCTCCAGATAGCCGCGCTTGATCCCGTCGGCGGCGCGGGCCTCGCCCTGGAACTCGTGGTCCAGGCCGGCCATGATCTTCAGCAGGGTCGACTTGCCCGAGCCGTTGACGCCGACGACGCCGATCTTGGCGTCGTTGTAGAAGCTGAGCCAGATGTTCTCGAAGACCTTCTTGCCGCCGGGGTAGGCCTTGGTCAGGCCCTGCATCTGGAAGATATATTGCTGCGCCATGCGTCGCGTCACGCCCTTGATTCAGTGCGGATGGGGAAGTCGCTGGGGGATGTAGCGATCCCGAGGCCTTTGGGCAAATCTTCGGACGCCGACGCGGCTTTCGAAGGCGCTCTTCAATGTACGGGAAGAACGGCTTCCAGGGCGCGGGTGAAGCCGACCGGGGCGACGGTCAGGTGATCCTCGTCCTCCAGGACGACGGAACTGATCTTCAGGCCGGGATAGCCGCGCGATTCCAGATTCCGCTGCAGCGTCTGCATGTCGCCGACCATGTCGGCCTCGCTGTTGCGGCGGGTGGGGCCGGGTTTCTCGTGACCACCCACATACATGAAGACCTGGGCGTTCAGGTCGCGATGAGCGCGGGCGTAGTCGGCTTCCACCCCCATCATATAGCCCTTGTCGTACCAGAGAGACGGGCTGCCCAGCACGTAGGACCGGAACATCGCCGGGTCGCTGAACAGGATCTGGGCGCCCAGCAGGCCGCCGTAGGAATGGCCCAGCAGCACGCGGCGAGTCGGATCGGCGCGGAACGTCTTCTCGATGAAGGGCAGGGCCTGGGTCTTCAGATAGGTCTGATAGGCCGCGCCGCCGCCATGCACGGCGGCGCCTGAACTGCGCGGGCCGTTGGGGGTCGGGGTGTAGTCGCGGCGACGGCTTTCGGCGCCCTTGTCGCCCTCGGCGTAGGACAGGCCGACCAGGATGAACTCCTGCACGACCGGTCCCTCCAGATTCACGCGGCGGGCGATCTGGCGGATGATGGGGAAGGCGTAGTCGGCGTCGGTGACGTAGAGGGTCGGGTAGCTGCGGCCGGGGTTGGCCTCATAACCGGCGGGCAGGCTGACGAAGACCTGATAGTTCCGGCCGGACACGGGGTCGGGCACGCTCCAGACCTGGGCGCCGGTCAGCACATAGGGGGCGCCTTCGGCGGCGGCGCCTGGCTCAAGGAGCGATGTCCCGGCGTCGGCCTTCTCGCTGCAGGCGCCGAGAAGCAGGGCGCCTGTCGTGAACATGGCGATCGCCGCCGCCGCGCTGAAAACCCGCATCCATTTCCTCCAAGCTGTGCCGTTGGCGCAGGGTTCGGGGCAAATGCGGCGAGGGGAGGGCGAACAGGCGGTCAGGCGTAGTTGAAGCTGATCGAGATGCGCTGTTCCTCGGCGCGATTGGCGGGCACCTCGTGGCGCAGCCAGCTTTCCCACATCAGCACCGTGCCGGGCGCGGGCTTCAGATAGACGAAGGGCTGTTCGGCCTCGCCGGCGTCGGCGGTCAGGCCGGGACGGGCCATCATCATGGCCAGGCGCGGGTCCTCGATCTTCAGGGAAGAGGCCCCGTCGGGGACGTGAATGTAGATCGTGCCGGACAGGACGGCGTGCGGATGGATATGGCCCGTGTGGCCGCCGCCGGGCATCAGGACGTTGACCCACAGATTGTCGAGCTGAAGCTTCTTGGCCAGGTCGAAATTCAGCGCCTTGGCGAAGGCCGCCGCCTGCTTGTCCAGCAGGCGCTTCAGCGTCGCGAACTCGGGAAACCGCTGCGGCAGGTCGTTGATCGAGCCGTAGGAGGTGTAGCCCGGATAGTGGTTGGCCCGGCACCATTCGATCCCAGCCTTGTCCTCTTCCGCCATGACGAGGCAGAGGTCGAGCAGTTCCTCATGCAGTTCCGCCCAGCCGCGCGAAGAGGCGAGGGAGGCTTCATGGACCTGGGTGGCGAAAAGGGATCGCAAGCGCATGGGCGGTGCCATAGCCCTTCTCCCGGAAGGAAGAAAGGAACCCTTCTAGAAGCCGAGATCAGCCTCGCCGCGCAGGATCGCCTCGGCCTGGGGGCTGTGCTTGGCGCCGGCCCGGTCGTGCAGGATCAGGGGCGGCAGCAGCCGCAAGGGCGCCCGACCGGTCTTGATCGCCTGGACCAGCACCCGCTTGGCGGGTTGATCGGCATAGGGGTGGATGGGGCGGACGGCGAAGGAGCCCGCCTTGGGCGACAGCAGGCTCAATATGTCGGCCAGACGGTCGGCGCGGTGGATGACGACGATGCGGCCGCCCTCGCGCACGGCCTTCAGCAGGAAAGCCGCCCATGCGGCCAGGCCGTCGTCGGCCATCCAGGCGCCGCGCTTGCCCTCGGCCGGGGCGCGAAGGGCGGCCGGATCGTCGAAGAAGGGCGGATTGCTGACCGCCCAGTCGAACGGCGGCAGGTCCAGGGCGCGAAAGCCGAGCGCCACGTCGCCGTTCACGACGGTCGTGCGGGCCTCGGCGCCGTTGAGCGCGGCGTTCTCGCGGGCCAGGGCGGCGGCGGCGGGGTCGCGCTCCAGCCCGGTCAGCCGGACGCCGGGGCGCCGGGCGGCGACCTGCATCAGCACCGCGCCCGCGCCGCAGCCCGCCTCGATCAGCCGTTCGTCCTCCCGAGCCCCGACGGCGGCGGCCAGAAGGGCGGCGTCCATGCCCGCGCGATACCCCTTGGCCGGCTGGCGCAGGCGCACGCGACCGCCCAGAAGAGCGGATTCCGTCACCTCTGCGGCGACAGTAAGGGATGACTCGGCTTGACCCGTCATGGCGCCGCCACCATTGTGCGCCGCATCGCGTCCGGGCAAGCGGATGCGTGTGAATTTCGGGCGAATCTCCCCCTTCGCCCCTGTGCTGAAAGAGATTTTCGTGGACGCAGCTCTCGCCGTCGCCTCCCGTCCCAAGGGCGATGTGGACGCTCTGGTTCGTCTGGCCAAGGACGACATGGCGGAGGTCGACGCCCTGATCATCGCGCGGATGCAGTCCGACGTGCCGGTGATCCCCCTGCTGGCCGAGCATCTGGTGTCGGCGGGCGGCAAGCGTCTGCGCCCCCTGCTGACGGTGGCCGCCGCCCGCGCGGCGGGCCAGACCGGCGCCATCGAAGGCCCCAAGAAGCTGGCCGCCTCGGTCGAGTTCATCCACACCGCCACCCTGCTGCACGACGACATCGTCGACGGCTCGGAAATGCGCCGGGGCAAGGTCGCGGCGCACCTGATCTGGGGCTCGGCCTCGTCGGTGCTGGTCGGCGACTTCCTGTTCGCGCGCGCCTTCGAGCTGATGGTCGAGACGGATTCCCTGCGCGCCCTGGGCATCCTGGCCAGGGCCTCGGCCGTGATCGCCGAGGGCGAGGTGCTGCAACTGACGCGCGCCCACGACCTGAACCTGGACCTGGACACCTATCTGCAGATCATCCGCGCCAAGACGGCCGAGCTGTTCGCCGCCGCCGCCGAATCCGGCGCGGTCGGGGCGGGCGCGACGGACGAACAGGTCGCCGCGCTGCGCGATTACGGCATGGCCCTGGGCATCGCCTTCCAGCTGGCGGACGACGCCCTGGACTACGGCGGCGCGACCGAGACCCTGGGCAAGAACGCCGGGGACGACTTCAACGAGGGCAAGGCCACCCTGCCGCTGCTGCTGGCCGTCCAGCGCACCAGGGGGACCGAGGACCTGTTCTGGGACCGCGTCATCACCAAGGGCGACCGCAAGCCCGAGGATTTCGACCGCGCGCGGCAGCTGATCGTCGCCAGCGGCGCCGTTGAAGCGACGCTCGATACGGCGGCGGAATACGCCGACCGGGCCAAGACCGCCTTGCAGGTTCTGCCCGCCGGGCCGTGGCGCGCGGCGCTCGAGGCCCTGGCCGACTTCGCCGTCAGCCGGGCGATGTGATGCTGGCGGCGCTGCTCGTCGCCGGGCAACTGGCCGCGCAGGAGCCGCCGCGCTTCACCATGACGCCCGCGTCCGGGGACGCCCTGACGGCCGAACTGTTTCGCCTCGATCCCGACCGGGCCGAGGCGCAGGTGCGGGCGCTGCTGGGACAAGAGGCGGCGGACGGGGATGGGGCTGGCGAAGAGGCCTCGCCCTTTCAGGGCGGGGTGCTGATCCGGTCCTCGGGCCCGTTGAGCATGGCCTATCGCGAGGGAACGCTGCCAGCCGGGCCGATCGTCCTCTATGCCGGGCCGGACGCCGACCATGCGCCGGACGCCGCCTGCCGCCTGACGCGGCGGCCCGGCGGGACGGTCGATAACTCAGAGCGCGCGACGCAGTGGTGTCTCAGCTTCGTGCTGAAGCTGGCGCCGACCCTGGTCATTCCGCCGGCGCCGGTTCACTAGCCGCCAGGCCTTTTCCCTCCCCCATCGAGGGGGAGGGCTTTTCGGGGTTATTTCAGGCTGGCGCAGAAGCGCTGGATGCGGGTGCAGGCTTCTTCCAGCACGGCGTCCGAGGTGGCGTAGCTGATGCGGAAATAGGGGCTGAGGCCGAAGGCCGCGCCCTGGACCACGGCCACGCCCTCGGCGTTCAGCAGTTCGGCCGTGAAGGTCTCGTCATCGGCGATGACCACGCCCGAGGGCGCCGTCTTGCCGATCAGGCCCTCGATGGACGGATAGACGTAGAAGGCGCCTTCCGGCGTCGGACAGCGGACGCCCTCGGCCTGATTCAGCATGGAGACGACCAGGTCGCGGCGCTTCTCGAAGGCGGCGGCGCGGACGGGCAGGAAGTCCTGCGGCCCGTTCAGGGCCTCGACCGCCGCCCACTGGCTGATGGACGAGGGGTTGGAGGTCGTCTGGCTGGCGACCTTGCGCATCAGGTCGATCAGCGGCTTGGGGCCTCCGGCGTAGCCGATGCGCCAGCCCGTCATGGCGTAGGCCTTGGACACGCCGTTGACCGTCAGGATGCGGTCATACAGGTCCGGCGCCACCTGGGCGATGGTGACGTAGTCGAAGCCGCCGTAGACCAGATGCTCATACATGTCGTCGGTCAGGATCCAGACCTGGGGGTGCTTGCGCAGCACCTCGGCCAGGGCCTCCAGTTCGGCGCGGGTATAGGCGGCCCCGGTCGGGTTCGACGGCGAGTTGAGGATGATCCACTTGGTCCTGGGCGTGATGGCGGCGTCCAGCACCTCGGGGCGCAGCTTGAAGCCGTCGGCTTCGTGGCCGATCACGGTGACGGGCTCGCCGCCGGCCAGCAGCACCATGTCCGGGTAGGAGACCCAGTAGGGCGCCGGCACGATCACCTCGTCGCCGGGATTCAGCGTGGCTACGAAGGCGTTGTAGATCACCGGCTTGCCGCCCGAGGCGACGTGAATCTGGTTGGTCTCGTAGGTCAGGCCGTTCTCGCGCGCGAACTTGGCGGCGATGGCCGCCTTCAGCTCGGGCATGCCGTCGGCGTCGGTGTACTTCGTCTCGCCGCGGTTGATGGCCTCGATGGCCGCCGCCTTGATATTGTCGGGCGTGTCGAAGTCCGGCTCGCCGGCGCCCAGGCCGATCACGTCGCGCCCCTGACGTTTCAGCTCACGCGCCTGGGCGGTCACGGCCAGGGTGGCCGAAGGCTTGACGCGGGCGAGGGAGGCGGACTGAAGGCTGGACATGTCTATCCCGTCTGGTGGATGTGATGAGCCGGGGAGGCGACGGCTTGATACGCAACCCCGGCGGGACGCACAATGTTTGTGCGCGTCGCGGACGATCAAAAGGCGATTTGGGCGAAATTTATGCGGCGCGTCGTCGATTTTCTGCTGAACATGGAGGCTAGGCGGTGGCGCACCCTGGCCGTGACCCTGCTGCTGCTGGCGGGAATCATCGCCCTGTTCGCCGTGGGCAAGACCCAGTTGGCCCTGGACGCCGAGGATCGGCTGGAAGACTGGCTGGCGGGCTATCGCGTCGGGCCGTGGGGGCTGGTCGCGGCGATCGTGGTCTTCACCCTGTCGGCCTTCATCGGCGTGCCGCAGTTCCTGTTGATCGCCGCCTGCGTCGTGGCCTTCGGGCCGTGGTTCGGCTTTCTCTACAGCTGGATCGCGACCATCGCCTCGGCGGCCGTCACCTACTGGCTGGGGCGAGGGCCGACGGCGCGGACCCTGGAACGCTACGGCGGCGGGACGGTGGAGCGCATCCGCAGGTTCGTCGGGCGCAACGCCTTTTCGGCCAGCTTCATCATCCGCAATGTCCCCTCGGCGCCCTTCATCGTCGTGAACATGGCGTTCGGCGCGGTGCGCGCCTCTTTCCCGGCCTATCTGGCGGGGTGCGCCCTGGGGGTCCTGCCCAAGACGGCCCTGGTCGCCTTCTTCGGCGGCTCCTTCATGGCGGCGGTCAGCGGCGACGGCGTGTGGACCTCGGTGATCCTGGCGGCGGTCGCGGGCGTTTGGCTTGTGTTGATGCTGGCGGTCCGCGAGTGGGTCAAGCGTCGCGAGGCCGCGCGCGATCTGTCGGTCGATTGATAGGAGAAGGACGATGCTGAAGCTCTACTATTCCCCCGGCGCTTGCGCCCTCGCCTCGCACATCGGTCTGGAAGAGACCGGCGCGGACTATGTGATCGAGAAGATCGACCTGCGCGCGGGCCAGCAGAAGACGCCGGAGTATCTGGCGATCAACCCGGCGGGCGTCACTCCGGCCCTGCAGACTCCCAAGGGCGTGATCACCCAGAACGCGGCCATCCTGGCCTATGTCGCCCAGACGCACCCGCACGCCCGACTGGCCGACCTGGACGATCCGTTCGAGTTCGCGCGGATGCAGGCCTTCAACGGCTGGCTGGCTTCGTCGCTGCACCCGGCCATCGGCAAGGCGCTGTTCTCCAGGCCGGCGCTGGACGGCGAGGCCCGGGACGAGGCCGTGAAGATCGCGCTGGAGAGGTACGACCTAGCCGAGACCCGCCTGCTGGCCGGACCGTGGGCGCTCGGCGAAGATCATTCGGCGACGGACGGCTATCTGATGGTCTTCACCCGATGGGCGCGCCAGGCGCACCTGCTGGACAAGGCGCGCTTTCCCAAGCTGAACGCCCATCTGGACCTGGTGCAGTCGCGTCCCGCCGTGCAGCGCGTGCTCCACGCCGAGGGCGTTCCCCCGGTCTGACCGCGCACCCCGCAAGCAGGGCTGGAAAGCTTGAGCGGCGGGGCTTTCAAGCCCGGCCGTGACAAGCCTGTGATCGAGGAGTCATCGGCGCTTGCAATCGCCGCTGCATGAGGGCAAACGGGCCTGTAGTCGGCTCGGCGAGGACGGTCAGGACAGCTTTGCGTTCAACGTGAAGCGGGGGGAGGGCGTCGCCACAGCGGACGAATGAAATTCACGCCCTCGCAGGCCCGAACTAAAGCGGTAACCGACGCCCATGCTTTCACCCCTCTTCGGCATGATTTCCAATGACATCGCAATGGACCTGGGGACGGCCAACACCCTGATCTACATGCGCGGCAAGGGGATCGTCCTGAACGAGCCGTCGGTCGTCGCCCTGCGCAACGTCGGCGGCCGCAAGATCGTCCACGCCGTCGGTCTGGAGGCCAAGCAGATGCTGGGCCGCACCCCCGGCCACATGGAAGCCATCCGTCCGATGCGCGACGGGGTCATCGCCGACTTCGAAGTCGCCGAGGAGATGATCAAGCACTTCATCCGCAAGGTTCACAACCGCAAGGGCTTCGTGAACCCGAAGATGATCGTCTGCGTCCCCTCGGGCGCCACGGCGGTCGAGCGCCGCGCCATCAACGACTCCTGCCTGAACGCCTCGGCCCGCCGCGTCGGCCTGATCGACGAGCCCATGGCCGCCGCGATCGGCGCTGGCCTGCCGATCCACGAGCCGACCGGCTCGATGGTCGTCGACATCGGCGGCGGCACGACCGAAGTGGCCGTGCTGTCGCTGTCGGGCATCGTCTATTCGCGTTCGGTCCGCGTCGGCGGCGACATGATGGACGACGCCATCATCGCCTACATGCGCCGCAACCATAACCTGCTGATCGGCGAGACGACCGCCGAGCGCATCAAGAAGGACATCGGCACCGCCCGCGTTCCGGCCGACGGCGAAGGCCTGTCGATCGAGGTCAAGGGCCGCGACCTGATGCAGGGCGTGCCGCGCGAAGTGAAGATGAGCGAGCGTCAGGCCGCCGAGGCTCTGGCCGAGCCGGTCTCCCAGATCGTCGAGGCCGTGAAGGTCGCCCTGGAGGCCACGCCGCCGGAGCTGGCCGCCGACATCGCCGACAAGGGCATCATGCTGACGGGCGGCGGCGCCCTGCTGCGCGGCCTGGACGCCGAGATTCGCGACCACACGGGCCTGCCGGTTCAGGTGGCGGACGATCCGCTGTCGTGCGTCGCCATCGGCTGCGGCAAGGTGCTGGAGCACCCGTCGTGGATGAAGGGCGTGCTCGAATCGTCGCTCTGAGGCTGATCGGCCCGTCGCAGGCGGCCGCCATCCTGAAAGGGACGGTTTCCTGCGAGGGGCGCATACCGTCGGCGGACCTGGGTTCGCCGATTCCTAAGCTCTAGCAGGAAGGCTGGCCGTGGCGTTTCGCGACGGACCGTTCGAGAATCTGAAGGTGCCGCTGGCCTGGACCGCCGCGGTCATGGTCGTCGGCGGGATTGTCGCTGCGATCATGCTTCTGCTCGCCGACCGCCCTCAGGCGGGCGCTGACGATCTTCGGCCGGCGCAGGCTGCGTTCGACGCCGCCGCCGGAACGTCGAGCGGCGTCCTGGCCGCACCGGTGCGCTGGACCGGCGACGCCGTCGACTACGTGAAGGGCTATTTCTTCGCCGTTTCGGAGAATCGCCGCCTGCGCCGCGAATTGGTCGAGATGAGCGCCTGGCGCGACGACGCCCTGGCGCTGAAGAACCTCAACGCCCGCTACGAACAGCTTCTGGGCCTTCAGACCGAGCCGCCCGTCGCCATGACGGCCGGACGCGCCATCACCGATGCGCGCGGCCCCTTCGCCCGATCGCGCCTGTTGAACGTCGGCGCCGCGAAAGGCGTGCGGGTGGGCAATCCGGTGCTGAGCGAGCACGGCCTGGTCGGCCGCATCTCGGGCGCCTCGGGCGCGCACAGCCGCATGGTTCTGTTGACCGACGTCGCCTCGCGCATTCCGGTCATGGTCGAGCGCACGGACGCCCGCGCCATGCTGACGGGCGACGCCAGCCGCAGCCCGCGCCTCGACTATGTCCGGGGGCAGGACGCGGTGCGGGAAGGCGACCGTATCCTGACCTCGGGCGACGGCGGCGGCTTCCCGCGCGGCCTGCCGGTGGGCGTGGTGGCCAAGGGCGTGGACGGCTCCTGGCGGGTCAAGCTCTACAGCGACCGGACGGCCATCGACTATGTCCGCGTCCTGCTGTTCCAGGACTTCGGCCAACTGGCGGATCAGAACGCGCTGAACGCCGCCCCGCTGGCCGGTCTGAACACGGCGCCGCCGCCCAATCCGGCCCAGGCCGCCGCTATTCAGGACGTCGCCACGCGCCGCGCCGCCGCCGCCCAGGCCGCCGCCGAGCGGGTCCGCGCCGCCAACGCCGCGCCGCCGCCCGTTCCGGTCGCGCCCGCCGCCGCAGCGCCGTCCCAGGCTCAGCCGACGCCGCGGCCCGCCGCGCCGTCTCCGGCCGCGCCGCAGCCGGCGCCGACCGCGCCCGACGGAGGCGGCGAGTGAGGCGGACGATCACGGTGCGGATGGTCGGTCCGATGCAGTGGATCGGCTACCCGGCGCTGATCGCCGTCGCCGCCGTCATCCTGTGCGCCATTCCGCTGCGCCTGTTCGGCCTGTCCCTGCCCGAGCCGGTCTGGCCCATGGTCCTGGCCTTCGCCTGGCCGTTGATCCGTCCGTCCATGCTGGCGCCGGCGGTCTTGTTCGGGCTTGGGGCCTTCCTGGACTTCTTCTGGGGCGGTCAGATGGGCATGTGGGCGCTCAGCCTGCTGCTGATCTACGGCGCGATGCTGCTGGCGTCCAAATATCTGGCGGGGCAGGCGACCATCGTGCTGTTCGCCCTCTACGTCGCCTCGACCGGCCTGGCCTTCGCGGTCGCCTATTTCATCACGCGCGGCGCTCTGGGCAATGCGCCCAATCTGTTGGCCGTCATGGGGCAGATGCTCCCGACCCTGCTGCTTTTCCCCCTGGCCGACTGGCTGATCGAACGCTTTGACGACGCGGACGTGCGATTCCGATGAGCAGCGAACCGCATATCTTCTTCTCCGACGTGAACGAGCGGCAGGGCTCCTTCCTGCGGCGCACCATGCTGCTGGGCGGGGCGACGGTGGTGGGCGGGCTGGCGCTGGTCGGGCGTCTGGCGCATCTGCAGCTGTTCAAGTCGGAAGAGTTCGCCACCCTGGCGACGCGCAACCAGTTCAACTTCCGTCAGGTGCCGCCGCCGCGCGGCCTGATCAAGGACCGCAACGGCGTGGTCATCGCCGGCAACCGGCCCAGCTTCCGCGTCCTGGTCGTGCGCGACGAGACGAAGGACCTGGACCAGACGCTGGACCTGCTGGGCCAGCTGCTGCCGGACACCCTCGAGCGCCGCCGCACCATCATCCGCGAGGTGAACGCCGCGCCGCGTTTCTCACCGGTCCCGGTCAAGAGCGACCTGACCTGGGAGGAGTTCTCCAAGGTCAATCTGCACGCGGCCGAGCTGCCCGGCGTCATGGCCGACATGAACGAGGCGCGATACTATCCCCACGGCGGCGCCTACGCCCATGTGGTCGGCTATGTGGCCAAGGTGTCCGATCGCGACGTCCAGGCGATTCGCGACAAGGGCGAGCAACCGCCGGCCATCCTGTTTAATCCCGGCTTCCGCATCGGCCGCCAGGGCCTTGAACAATCGCTGGACCTGGAGCTTCGCGGCGTCGAGGGCGGCAAGCGGGTGGAGGTCAATGCGCGCGGCCGCGTCGTGGCCGAGGACATCGCCGGATCGCGCCCGGCCGTGCAGGGCTCCGAGGTCGTGCTGACGCTGGACAACGACGTCCAGCAGCGGGCGCTGGAGGTGTTCGGCGAGGAGGCCGGCAGCATCGTGGTCATGGACGTGCGCAACGGCGACATCCTGGCCATGGTGTCGTCGCCGTCGTTCGATCCCAATCTGTTCGTCTCGGGCGTGCCGTCCAAGATCTATCGCGCCCTGGCCGACTATGAGCGCCGCCCGCTGACCGACAAGGCGCTGAGCGGCACCTTCGCGCCGGGCTCGACCTTCAAGCCGATCGTGGGCCTGGCGGCCATGAAGCGCGGCGTCGACCCCAGCCGCCGCATCGTCTGCAACGGCAGCTTCTATCTGGGACGTCGGTTCGCCTGCCTGGGACGGCACGGAGCCGTCGACATGCGCGGAGCGATCAAGGCGTCGTGCAACGTCTACTTCATGACCCTGGCGACCGAGATGGGGCCGGACGCCATCGCCGAGACGGCCCGGGACATGGGTTTCGGCCAGACCTTCGACATCGGCATTCCCGGCCAGAAGGCCGGTCTGGTGCCCGATCGCGAGTGGCGCCGCCGCAATCCCGTGCGGGGCGACACCAAATGGTATCCCGGCGAAACGCCCAGCTACGGCATCGGCCAGGGCGCCCTGACGGTGAACGCCCTGCAACTGGCGGTCTATACGGCGCGGATCGCCAACGGCCGCAGGGCGGTGACGCCGCGCCTGATCAAGTCGATCGGCGGGGTGGAGCAGACCAAGGGCTCGGCCTTCGCCGACCTGCCTTACGATCCCCAGATGCTGCAGGTCCTGCGCGACGGAATGGAGGCGGTGACCGCCGCCGGGGGCACGGGCTTCCGCAACAGCCAGCTGGGGCTGGGCACGGTCAAGATGGCGGGCAAGACCGGCACGGCCCAGGCGCGCAACTACGGCTCCGGGTCGCGCAAGGGCGCCGGGCGCCCGTGGGCGCAGAAGGACCATAACCTGTTCGTCGCCTATGCGCCGACGGACAATCCCCGTTACGCCGTCTCGGTCATCGTCCAGCATGGCGGCCTGGGCGGCGGCACGGCCGGGGCGCCGCGGGCGCGCGAGGTCATGAAGGTCGCCCTTCTGAAGGACCCCGAAATCCGCGCCCGTATCGAACAGGCCGGCTTCGAGGCGCAGGAAGACGCTGGCGCGCGCGAGGCCGAGGCGCGAGGCGAGCCGGTCGACGGCGCCGCCGTCGACGTCGCCGCCCCGCCGCCGAGGGAGCCCGGACAATGACCGCATCCGCCCTGACCCGTCCCGGCGAGCGCGACCGGCTGTCCAGCAAGTTCGCCGAACTGGACTGGCGCGTCATCGGCCTGCTGTGCATCCTGGCGGGGATCGGCACGGCCATGCTCTATTCCATCGCGGGCGGCCATTGGCAGCCGTGGGCGGCCAAGCACCTGATCCGTTTCGGCGTCCTGCTGGCGGCCATGATCGGCATGGCGATGATCCATCCGAAGTGGTGGTTCCACGCGGCCTATCCGCTGTACGGCGTGCTGCTGGTGCTGGTGCTGATGATCGAGTTCACGCCCCTGGGCTATACGGCGGGCGGCGCCAGAAACTGGCTGAACCTGGGCTTCACCCGCATCCAGCCGGCCGAGTTCGTCAAGATCGGCCTCGTGCTGGCCCTGGCGCGCTGGTACCACGGCCACTCGGCGCAGGAGGCGCGGTGGTCGTGGAAGCTGCTGATCCCCGTGGGAATGATCGGCGTGCCCTTCCTGCTGGTGGCCAAGCAGCCGGACCTGGGCTCGGCGATGATCATCGGCCTGACCGGGGCGGCGGTCATGTTCATGGCGGGGCTGAGCTGGCGGGTCATCGCCGCCGCCGTGGCCGCCGCCGCCGCGGTGATCCCGCCCTTCGTCATGTTCGTGATGCACGACTATCAGCGCAACCGGGTGCTGACCTTCCTGAACCCGGAAGCCGACCCGGCCGGCACCGGCTACAACATCATCCAGTCCAAGATCGCCCTGGGGTCGGGCGGGCTGATGGGCAAGGGCTACGGCCTAGGCAGCCAGAGCCAGCTGGAGTTCCTGCCGGAGCGGCACACCGACTTCATCTTCTCGACCGTGTCCGAGGAGTTCGGCTTCCTGGGCTCCTTCACCGTCCTGGCCTGCTATGTCGCGCTGATCCTGATCTCGCTTCGGATCGCGTCCCTGTCGCACAGCCACTTCGGCCGCATCAGCGCGGCGGGCATGACGGCCTTCCTGGCGCTGTTCGTGCTGATCAACGGAGCCATGGTGATGGGTCTGGCGCCGGTCGTCGGCGTGCCCATGCCGCTGCTGTCCTATGGCGGGTCGACCATGATGACGGTGATGATCGGCTTCGGCCTGATCCTGTCGACGCGGGTTCACCGCTATGTCGAGCTGCCGAAGGGGCAGGGGCTGTTCTGACAGGCCGAACCTGGTTCAGAGCGCCGCCGCCCAGTCGGTGGCGCGGATCAGGCTGTCGATGATGCCGGGTTCGGACGAGGCGTGGCCGGCGTCGCCGATGATGTCCAGCCTGGCCTCGGGCCAGGCGCGGTGCAGGGACCAGGCGCCCGAGATCGGCGTCACCACGTCGAAGCGCCCCTGGGCGATCCAGCAGGGGATGGGACGCAGGGTCTCGATATTCTCCAGGATCCAGTTTTCGCTGTCGAAGAATCCGCCGTTGGTGAAATACCAGTTCTCGATCCGGGCGAAGGCCACGGCGAAGTCGGGATCGGCGAACTTGTCCGGCCTGCCCGACGGACCCTGGATGCTGACGGTCTCGCCTTCCCAGGTGGCCCAGGCCACGGCGCAGCGGTTGCGCTCCTCCACGTCGTCGCCGGTCAGGCGCTTGTAGTAGGCGGCCATCAGGTCGCCGCGCTCGGCCTCGGGGATGGGGGCCAGGAAGCGTTCCCAGGCGTCGGGGAAGATCATCGAGGCGCCGTCCTGATAGAACCAGTGCAGCTCCTTCTTCGTCAGCAGGAAGATGCCGCGCAGAACCAGGGCTAGGCACCGGTCAGGGTGCTTGACGGCGTAGGTCATCGACAGGGTCGAACCCCAGGAGCCGCCGAAGACAACCCATTTTTCGATGCCCAGCATCTCGCGCAGGCGCTCGATGTCGGCGACCAGATCCCAGGTGGTGTTGTTCTCAAGCGAGGCGTTCGGCCGCGACAGGCCGCAGCCGCGCTGGTCGAACATGACGATGCGGTACCTGGCCGGATCGAAATAGCGCCGCATCCCCGGATTGACCGCCCCGCCGGGCCCGCCGTGCAGGACGATGACGGGAAGGCCGTTGGGATTGCCGCTCTGCTCGTAATAGATCTCGTGGACGCTGTCGGTCTGCATCCAGCCCGAGGCGTAGGCTTCGATTTCCGGGTAGAGGTCGCGGCGCGCGGTGTCGGTCACGTGGAATGCCCCTTTCGGGAGGTTCGTCAGGGCCTGAGGTCAGGCCTCGGCGGGATGGGATCGGAAGGCGGCGACGAGGATCAGCGCCCAGCCGGCGATCATCATGACGCCGCCGACGGGGGCCACGGCGCCCATGGCCGGTAGGCTCAACAGCCCGATCATCGCCAGGGCCAGGCAGAAGATCAGACCGCCCGCGCAGGCCAGCCAACCGGCCAGCCGCAGCAGGGGGCTGGTCCCGAACAAGGCCAGGGCGACGGCGAGGGCGGCGTGCACCATCTGATAATGGCCGCCCGTGGTCAGCAGGGTCTTGATGGCGGGGCCGGCGCCGTGCGCCGCGAAGGCGCCCAGGGCCACGGACATGACGCCGTTGAAGGCAGCGAAGGCGAGCAGTTTACGGTCGGGGCTCATGCCTGATGTCTAGACCACAAAAAGCCGGAAGTCTGCTATCGCGGCGGCGATGAAATCCGCTCCGCGCATGGCGCTGCAATACATCCTGTTGTTCGGCGCCAGCGGGGCGACCCTGCCGTTCGCCGGATTGTGGTTTCGCGACCAGGGCCTGAGCGGCGCCCAGATCGGCGCCCTTCTGGCCATTCCCATGCTGGCGCGGGCCATGACGGGGCCGCTGCTGGCGGTCTGGGCCGGCGGCTTTACGTTGCGGCGCACGCCCATGGCCTTGCTGGGCCTGGTCATGGCCGTCGGCTATGGGGGCGCGGGCCTGGTCGAAGGATTCGTTCCCTGGGCGCTGTTCTGGCTGATCGGGGCGACGGCGGCGGCGGCCCTGATTCCGCTCAGCGACGTGATGACCCTGCGGCTCGCCGGTCGCGAGGGGTTCGATTTCTCCCTGCCGCGCGGCTGCGGCTCGGCGGCCTTCGTCGTCGCCAACCTGGCCATGGGCGCCTTGCTGACGCGGGTGTCGTCCGACGCCGTCGTGCTCTGGGCGGTGACGGCCGCCCTGCTGATCGCGCTGACGGCCTGGCGCCTCCTCCCGGCCGAGCCCGTGGGCGAGGGCGGGCCGGCGTCGCGGCTGGAGCGTTTCCGGGGACTGGGCCGTCTGCTGCGTCGGCCCGTCTTCATGGCGGCGATCTTCTCCATCGGAGCGGTGCAGGCGACGCACGCCTTCTACTACGGCTTCTCGGCCATCGCCTGGCGGGCGCAGGGGCTGGCCGAGAGCGTGACGGGGATGCTGTGGGCCTTCTCCGTGGTGGTGGAGATCGGCTTCATGTGGTGGATCGAGCCATGGCGCCGCCGCGTCGGGGTCGGACCCTGGACCATGCTGTTCATCGGCGCGGGGGCGGCGGTCCTGCGCTGGGGGCTGATGGCCTTCGCCCCGCCGCTGTGGATGCTGGTTCCGCTGCAGATGCTGCACGCCCTGACCTTCGCCGCCACCTACCTAGCCGGGGTGCAGATCGTCGAACGCCTCTGCCCGCCGGACAGCCACACCGCCGCCCAGACCTTGAGCTCGGCCCTGTCGGCCGGGGTGCTGATCGGTCTGGCGACCCTGGCCGGCGGCCCGCTGTACGACGCCGTCGGGCTGAAGGCCTATCTGGCCATGGCGGCGCTGGCGCTGATCGGCGGCCTGGTCGGGCTGTGGGCGCGGTCGAAGGACGGGGCGTCAGGCCACGATTGAGCGGGGCAGGGGCGCCAGGCGGCGCGCCATGGCCGAGGCGGCGGTCTTCACCGCCGTTCGCACGGTGCTCTCACTCGCGCCGTCGGGAAGCCGGAGCAGGCCGATGGAGGGCGATTCCAGGCTGTCGGGCAGATCGGCCAGCACGCGGTAGAGGATGTAGCTTCCGGCGTCGTCCTCGGCTTCGGAGGCGGCCACGGCCGAGACGCCCGCCGCCGCCAGGTCGCGCAGGATGTCGGCGACCGGCGCCGTCACGCGGGCGATGCTGGGCCCGGTTTCGTGCAGGCGCCCCGGTTCGCCGAGGCGGCGGTTCTCGGCGCGCATCTGCACCCGGACCGGCCCGGCGTGGACGGTGCGCCCCACCAGCAGCAGGGCCGAGCATTCGCCGCGCGACAGCAGCGCCGTCAGGGCGTCGGCTAAGGCCTCGGCCGAGTCGTTCCCGGGCGTCGCCAGGGTGCGGGCGCCGGGGGGGCTCCAGGGCTCGCCGGACAGGTCCTCGACGGGGTCCCAGGCGCGGTACGACGGCGACCAGGCGCAGATTGAGATGACGGGGCGTCGATCAGGACGGCCGTTGGAATCCAGACCCATCAAAGGAAAGAGACCCCCTCAAGCGTCGTCCCTGCGCGCCGCAGCCTGGACGGTGCTTTGAAATGCGGCCTCAGGTCAAGCCTGACCGACCTCGCGACGAAGCGGCTTCGACGGACGCGGTCAGCTCAGATCCCCCACGGCCGCATCCAGAAGCATGAAGGCGCGGCCTTCGTCGGTCGCCAGGCGCGATTGCACCTCGTCGGCGCCGCCGCGCTCCGCCTCCCGCTTCAGCCCGTGGGCGAAGGCGCGGACATAGGCCTCGGCGTCGGCCCGCAGGGCGTCGTCGCCCAGCACGCGGCGCGAGACGCTGCGTACGGCGGCGGGCGCCACGCGGCGGACGATCTGGCGCGCGCGCGCCGGATCGTGGACGGCGAAGGCGTGGGCGGCCTCCTCGACGCGGGGACGCGGCAAGAGGGCGTTGGGATCGACCCCCATCCGACGGATCGCCGAAGTCACCCGCCCCGCCAGGGCGTCGATCTCCTCGGGCGTGCCGAGGGCGGCGTTCAGCTCCAGCGGCGCGGCGGGCGCGGCAGGGGCGTGCGGCGTCTGTTCCGGCTGGACCAGGTCGCGCCAGCTGAGGGCGTCGCCGATGCGGGCCGGTTCGACCGCAGGCGGCGCGGGAGGCGGCGGAGGCGGCGGAGGC
>JAFKFS010000116.1 GCA_017308115.1 Bordetella sp. | reverse complement strand
TCGGCCTGACGCTGACGGCCCTGCCCGCCTCGGCGCAGAACGCCTCCCAGATCAGCCAGGTGCGCCGCGGCGCCTCCTGCCCCGGCTGCAACCTGTTCCAGGGCGACTTCTCCGGCCTGGAACGCAGCGGGCTCAACCTGTCGGGCGCCCGCGTCCGTCAGGCGGACCTCAGCCTGTCGGTGATGAACCGCACCAACTTCCGCCGGGCCGACCTGCGCGACGTCGAGGCCTACGGCGCCGTGCTGTCGGGTTCGAACTTCAGCGGCGCCGACCTGACCAACGCCAGCTTCGTCGGGACCTATCTCGAAGGCGCCGCCTTCGCCGGAGCCAAGCTGAGCGGGACCAATCTGTCGGGCGCCCAGTTGTCGCGCGCCACCGGCCTGACCCAGGCCCAGCTCAGCCAGGCCTGCGGCGACGAGAACACGGTTCTGCCTTCGGGCCTGCGCATTCCCGCCTGTTGAGCGACGCCTTCGTTACCGCGATTTAAGTAGGGTTTTCACCGACGAAGGCGCATTCAGGACGGGTGATGAAACGCTCGATTTCACCCCTGCGCCGCTTGGCCCTCGCCGCCTCAGCCCTTGCGGGACTGACGGCGGCCGCCCCCGCCCTGGCGGGCGTGGCGGAGATGAGCGGAGCTCAGGACCGCGACGTCGCCCGCATGGTGTCCCTGGGCGGCAGCTGCACCCGGTGCGAACTGTCGGGCCGCGACCTGTCGGGGGCCACCCTGACGGGGGCTAACTTCTCTCACTCCACCCTGGTCGGCGCCAATCTGCGCGGCGCGGAGCTTGTCGGCTCGAACTTCACCGGCGCGGATTTCAGCCGGGCCGACATGCGCGGGATCGAGATGGTCGGCTCGAACTTCACCAACGCCAAGATGGCGGGCGCCCAGTTGATGGGCGCCGAGGCGACCGGGGCCGTTCTGATCCGCGCCGACCTGAGCGGCGCCAATCTCAGCGGGGCCGAGCTGCAAGGCGTGAACATGAACGGCGCCGCTCTGACCCGCGCGCGCCTGAACGACGCCGAGATTTTCGGCGCCACCCTGGCCAACGTCAACGCCAGCGGCGCCGACTTCAGGAACGCCGACATCAAGGCCTCCAACCTGTCGGGCGGCGTCTTCGACGGCGCCTCCTTCCGCGACGCGGACCTGGACGGCGCCCGCCTGTCGGGGGGCAGCTTCAATCGCACCGACTTTCGCGACGCCTCCATGCGCCGCACCGACATTCGCGGCCTGGACCTGTCCCGCGCGCGCGGCCTGACGGCCGATCAGGTCGAGGAGGCCTGCGGCGACGCTTCGACCCGCCTGCCCGGCGGCCTGACGGCCCGCAATTGCCGCAGCGGCGCCGTCCGCGTCATCCGGACCCCGGCGGCGCCTCCGGCGCCCCCCGCCCCGCCGGTTCCGCCCCGCCAGCGGAACCTGGTCGTCAGCTCAAGCGACTGAGGCGCTGAAAACAAAAAGGGAGGGGTCGCCCCCTCCCTTTCTCAATTCGACGCTGCGGTCCGGATCAGATCTTGATCGGCAGCTGGGTGCGGATCGACAGCTCCTTCAGCTGGCGCTCCTCGGCCTCGGCCGGGGCGCTCATCAGCAGGTCCTGGCCCTGCTGATTCAGCGGGAAGGCGATGACCTCGCGGATGGCCGTCTCGCCCGCCAGCAGCATGACGATGCGGTCGATGCCCGGCGCCAGACCCCCGTGCGGCGGCGCGCCGTAGCGGAAGGCGTTCAGCATGCCACCGAACTGCTCTTCGACCACCGAGGCGTCGTAGCCGGCGATCTCGAAGGCCTTCAGCATGATCTCGGCCTTGTGGTTCCGGATCGCGCCCGAGCACAGCTCATAGCCGTTGCAGACGATGTCGTACTGATAGGCGCGGATGGTCAGCGGGTCCTGCGTCTCCAGCGCCTCCAGGCCGCCTTGCGGCATCGAGAAGGGGTTGTGGCTGAAGTCGACCTTCTTCTCTTCTTCCGACCATTCGAACATGGGGAAGTCGACGATCCAGCAGAACTTGAACTGGTCCTCGTCGACCAGCTTCAGCTCCGTGCCGACGCGGGTGCGGGCCAGACCCGCGAACTTGGCGAAGACGCCCGGCTGACCGGCCACGAAGAAGGCGGCGTCGCCCTGGCCCAGGCCCAGGGCGGTCATCAGCGCCTGCGTCGGCTCCTGACCCAGGTTCTTGGCGATGGGGCCGCCCCACGACTGCTGATCCTCCGACCAGAAGATGTAGCCCAGGCCCGGCTGGCCCTCGCCCTGCGCCCAGGAGTTCATGCGGTCGCAGAAGGCGCGCGAGCCGCCCGTCGGCGCGGGGATGGCCCAGACCGCGTTGGCGGCGTCGGCGCCCAGGATCTTGGCGAACAGGCCGAAACCGCCGTCGCGGAAGTGGTCCGACACGTCCTGCATCTTGATCGGGTTGCGCAGGTCCGGCTTGTCCGAGCCGTACCACTTCATCGACTGTTCAAAGGTCAGGCGCTCGAAGCCCTTGTGCTCCATCGTCTGGCCGAAGTCGTTGGTGAAGACGTGCGTCTGGTCGATCGGCGACACCGGCTTGCCCTCGCCGAACTCGGTGAACAGGCCGTGCATCAGCGGCTCGATCGCCTGGAAGACGTCTTCCTGGGTCACGAAGCTCATCTCGACGTCGAGCTGGTAGAACTCCAGCGAGCGGTCGGCGCGCAGGTCCTCGTCGCGGAAACAGGGCGCGATCTGGAAGTAGCGGTCGAAGCCCGACACCATCAGCAGCTGCTTGAACTGCTGCGGCGCCTGCGGCAGGGCGTAGAACTTGCCGGGGTGCATCCGCGACGGCACCAGGAAGTCGCGCGCGCCTTCGGGCGACGAGGCCGTCAGGATCGGCGTCTGATACTCCAGGAAGCCCTGGGCGACCATGCGGTTGCGGATCGACTGGATCACCCGCGAACGCAGGACGATGTTCCGGTGCAGCGTCTCGCGACGCAGGTCCAGGAAGCGGTTCTTCAGGCGAATCTCTTCGGGGTATTCCGGCTCGCCGAAGACCGGCAGCGGCAGTTCGGCGGCTTCCGACAGGACCTCCACCGAGCGGACGCGCACCTCGACCTCGCCGGTCGGGAGGTTGGCGTTGACGGTCGAACCTTCACGCAGGACCACCTCGCCGTCGATCCTGATGACGCTCTCGGCGCGCAGGCGTTCGACCACCTCGAAGCCCGGCGTCTCGGGGTGCAGGACCAGCTGGGTCAGGCCGTAGTGGTCGCGCAGGTCGATGAACAGCAGGCCGCCGTGGTCGCGCTTGCGGTGAATCCAGCCCGACAGACGAACATTCGCGCCCGCATCCGTCGAACGGAGGGCGCCGCAGGTGTGGGTGCGATAGGCGTGCATGATCGGATTTCGTCTGAAAACGGCTGTCGAACAGCGTGAATTAGGAGCGGGGAAAGGCCCATCATCGCCCCCGAAAGTCAAGGCTGACGCCTGAAACGGACATGATGCGCCATCCACAGCGGCGCGCAGGTTGTCCCCGTGATCCCGCCCCATCGACAGAGACGCCCGCGTCCCCGCCCGGCTAGGGTCCGGTCATCATGAACGCCTCGGCCGCCGACATCCGTCAACTGCGCCTGCCCCTGCAGCGGGAGACGCCGCAGCGCGCCTCCGACCTGGCGATCTCGGAGGCCAACGCCGCGGGCGTGGCCGCCCTGGCCGCCTGGCCGGAAACGCCCGGCGCCGTCCTGGCCCTGTTCGGCCCGGCGGGATGCGGCAAGAGCCATCTGGCCGCCGCCTGGGTCGAGCGCACCGGCGCCATCGCCCTGCACGGCGCCGAAGCGGCCCTGATCGACCCCCTGGAGCTGGAGGGCCGCCCCATCCTGCTGGACGACGCCCAGGACGCGGACGACGAGAGCCTGTTCCACCTGATCAACCTGACCCAGTCGGGCGGCGGCGCCCTGCTGCTGGTGTCGCGCGACCCGCCTGGCGCCTGGGCCACGGACCTGCCCGACCTGCGTTCGCGCCTGAACGCCATCCGCACCGTGGGGATAGAGGCGCCCGACGACGTCGTCTTCGCCGCCATGCTGCGCCGCGCCTTCGCCAGCCGCAACATCACCCCGGCCGATGAACTGATCGACTATCTGGTCCGCCGCATCGACCGCTCGGCCGAGGCCGCCGAGGCCGTGGTCGACCGTCTGGACGCCCTGCACCGCCCGGTGACGCGGGTGCTGGCGCGGCAGGTGCTGGACGGGGAACCCTAACCCCGCTCATCCCCGCGGAAGCGGGGACCCAGTAAGAGCCTCAGTCGCCCCGCTAAAAACCGGCTCACCCATCCACGCGCGAGTGCGCAGCCAAAGCACTGGATCCCGGCCTCCGCCGGGATGAGCGGAATTATACGTGGCGTTCCAAAGTCCCGCCCGCCGCGACACAATCGCGGTTGCAGCCGTCACAGGCGCGAGCGACAACGGAATCATGACCGATCTCGCGCCCATCGCCGTCGACACCACCGGCGAGGAAGTCCCCTCCTCGCGCGCGCCGCAACTGGAGCTGTCCGAGACGCTGATGGCCTCGCCCGAGCGGTTCATCAACCGCGAGCTGTCGTGGCTGGCCTTCAACGGCCGGGTGCTGGAAGAGGCGGCGAACGAGGGCCACCCCCTGCTGGAGCGCGTGCGCTTCCTGTCCATCTCGGCCAACAATCTGGACGAGTTCTTCATGACCCGGGTCGCCGGTCTGAAGGGCCAGGTGCGCGAGCGGGTGCGCGTCGTCTCGCCCGACGGCCTGACCCCCGCCGAGCAACTGGAGCGGGTCAATGCGGCGGCGGGCGGGCTGATGGCCGAACAGCAGCGCCAGTGGCGCGTCCTGCGCAAGGAGATGGCCGCCGCCGGCATCGAGATCGTCGAGCGCGCCCGCATCACCAAGACCGAGCGCGAGCGGCTGGAGCCGGAGTTCCTGAACCAGCTGTTCGCCGTGCTGACGCCGATGGCCATCGACCCGGCGCACCCCTTCCCCTTCCTGCCGAACCTGGGCTTCTCGCTGGCGCTGAAGCTGCGGCGCAACAGCGACCACCGCGTCCTCTACGCTCTGGTGCCGGTGCCGACCCAGGTGCGGCGCTTCTGGGTCCTGCCGACGGACGGCCGATCGACGCCGGGGCGGACGCGCTATGTCTCGCTGGAAAACCTGCTGCTGCTGTTCATCGACCACATGTTTCCGGGCTGCGAGATCCTGGAGAAGGGCCTGTTCCGCCTGATCCGCGATTCCGACATCGAGATCGAGGAAGAAGCCGAAGACCTGGTCATGGAATTCGAGGAGGCGCTGAAGCAGCGCCGCATGGGCTCGGTCGTGCGCATCAAGATCCAGGCGGACATGCCCGACGACCTGCGCGACTTCATCATCGCCCAGCTTCACGCCCAGCCGCAGGACGTGGTGCTGGTCGACGGCATGCTGGGTCTGGCCCAACTGTCCGAACTGATCCCCGGCGGCCACCCGGACCTGAAGTTCAAGGGCTATGAGCCGCGCTACCCCGAGCGGGTGCGCGACAACGGCGGCGACATCTTCGCGGCGGTGCGCGAAAAGGACATGCTGATCCACCACCCGTTCGAGAGCTTCGACGTGGTGGTCCAGTTCCTGCGTCAGGCGGCGCGCGATCCCCACGTCATCGCCATCAAGCAGACCCTGTACCGCACCTCCAAGGACAGCCCCATCGTCGCCGCCCTGATCGAGGCGGCCGAGAACGGCAAGAACGTCACCGCCCTGGTCGAGCTGAAGGCGCGCTTCGACGAGGAGGCCAACCTGCGCTGGGCGCGTCAGATGGAACGGGCGGGCGTCCACGTCGTCTTCGGCTTCGTCGAGTACAAGACCCACGCCAAGATGAGCGTCGTCGTGCGGCGCGAGGGCGAAAACCTTCGCACCTACTGCCACTTCGGCACCGGCAACTATCATCCCGTCACGGCCAAGATCTACACGGACCTGAGCCTGTTCACCTGCGATCCGGCGCTGGGGCGGGATGCGACGCGGGTGTTCAACTACATCACCGGCTATGCCGCGCCGGATGAGCTTGAGGCCCTGGTCGTCTCGCCGCTCAACATGAAGACCAGCCTGATCGAGATGATCGGCAAGGAGATGTCCGCCGCCGCCAAGGGCAGGCCCGCCGCCATCTGGGCCAAGATGAACGCCCTGGTCGATCCCGAGATCATCGACGCCCTGTATCGCGCCAGCCAGTGGGGCGTGCGCATCGAGCTGGTCATCCGGGGCATCTGCTGCCTGCGTCCCGGCGTGCCGGGGCTGTCGGAGAACATCCGGGTCAAGTCCATCGTCGGCCGCTTCCTGGAGCACAGCCGCATCGTCGCCTTCGCCAACGGCCACGACCTGCCCAGCAACCGGGCGCGGCTCTACATCTCCTCGGCCGACTGGATGCCGCGCAACCTGGACCGCCGGGTCGAGCTGATGACGCCGATCCTGAACGCCACCGTCCATGATCAGGTGCTGGACCAGATCATGGTCGCCAACCTGAAGGACGACGCCCAGAGCTGGGTGCTGGAGCCGGACGGCTCCTATCGCCGGGTGGTCCCCAGCGGCCCCGAACGCCCCTTCTCGGCGCACAAGTATTTCATGACCAACCCCAGCCTGTCGGGGCGCGGCCGCAAGGTGAAGACCTTGCCCGGCGCCCTGTCCTATCCGGGCCTCAAGCCGCGGAAGCGCCGCGGATGAGCCCCGAACGCGAGCACGAATCGAAGCAGATCGCCGTCATCGACATAGGCTCCAACTCGGTGCGCCTGGTGCTGTACCGGCTGGAGGGCCGGGCGGTCTGGACCCTGTTCAACGAAAAGGTGCTGGCGGGCCTGGGCCGCGACCTGGCCGCCACCCGGCGCCTGTCCGAACCGGGCGTGGTCATGGCCATGACGGCGCTGCGCCGCTTCGCCGCCGTGATCGAGGGCGTCCAGCCCGATCAGGTGCTGGTCGCCGCCACCGCCGCCGTGCGCGAGGCCGAGGACGGCCCCGATTTCTGCGCGCGCGTGGCCGCAGAGACGGGTCTGCGCATCCGCGTCCTCAGCGGCGAAGAAGAGGCGAAATATTCGGCCCTGGGCGTGCTGGCGGGCGATCCCGGCGCGCGCGGCGTGGCCGCCGACATGGGCGGCGCCAGCCTGGAGCTGACGCGGATCGGCGACGGTCCTCGGGGCAAGGGCGTGACCCTGCCTCTGGGCCCCTTCGCACTGCTGGACGCCAAGGGCTTCGACGCCGAGCGCCTGCGCGCCCGCATCGCCAAGCGGCTGGCGCCGATCGAAGACGACTATGCGACCCCGACGCTCTACGCCGTCGGCGGCGCCTGGCGCAGTCTGGCCCAGATGCACATGGCGATGGCCGATCATCCGATCCGCATCGTCCATCAATACGCCATGAGCGCCGCCGAGGCCCGCGACCTGGCCCGTCTGGTCGCGCGCCAGTCCCGCGCCTCCCTGGAGAAGCTGCCGGGCCTGTCCAAGCGCCGGGCCGAAACCCTGCCCTACGCCGCCCTGGTGCTGGAGGGGCTGATCGAGCGGCTGGGACTGAGTTCGATCGTCTTCTCGGCCTGGGGCGTGCGCGAGGGCCTGCTGTATCACGACATGGACCCCGCCATGCAGGCGGTCGATCCCCTGCTGGCGGGCTGTTCGGCCTGGGGCGGCCGCCAGGGGGTGGACCCGGCCCTGCCCCGCGCCCTGGACGGCTGGCTGCAATCGGTCGTCTCGGCCCTGCCCGAGGTGTTCGGAGAGGCGCGCGACGCCCTGCTGACGTCGTCGGTCTGTCGCCTGGCCGACCTGGGCGCGCGACTGCATCCGGACCACCGCACGAATCTGGTGTTCGATCAGGTGCTGTGGTCGCCCATTCCGGGCCAGACCCATGCGGAGCGCGCCTTCATGGCCGTGGCGATGAACGCCCGCTACGGCGGCGAGGCCAGGACGCCCTCGCCCGGCACGGTCAGCCGCCTGCTGTCGGACAAGGGCCAGAAGCGCGCCCGCGCCCTGGGTCTGGCCATGCGGCTGGCCTGCGACCTGTCGGGACGCTCGCCGCAGTTGCTGGCCAATGCTGCGGCCACGGTCGAGAAAGGCGCCCTGCGCGTCACCGCCGCCAACGGCTACGCCGACATGCTGCTGGGCGAACAGACGAAACGCCGGGCCAAGGCCCTGGCCGAGGCGATGGACCTGACGCTGAAAATCTAAAACCCCTCTCCCAATGGGAGAGGGCTTGAGCCTCCAAGAGCCGGAGGCGATTGGCTAAGGCGAAAGGGTGAGGGTTCGCGGGTTAAGTCGGCCGCAAGGCCATGGTGCGACGGCTTACGCCGACTGACAGGACAAACCCCTCACCCTTTGGCTGCTCCGCGCCGCCCTTCGGGTCGCGCAAGAACGATCGCTGGCGCTCTCGTGCGCTCAAGCCCTCTCCCGCCGGGAAAGGGTGAGTCAGCCCTCGATCTCGACCACTTCGACCCGCGCGCCGTTCAGCACCAGGGCGATCTCACCGCGCTTAAGCTTCAGCGCGTCCTCGCCGAACAGCTGGCGGCGCCAGCCCTTCATGGCCTCGACGTCGGCGTTGTCGTTCAGGGCGATCTTCTCCAGGTCGGAGACGGTGGCGATCAGCTTGGCCGCCACGCCTGCGTTGTCGCTCTTGGCCTTCAGCAGCACCTTCAGCAGCTCGACCACCGAGGGGGGCGCCGGCTGGTTGTGGGTCGGGCGCTCCAGCTTGGGCGCGTGGGCTTCCGGGTCGGCCAGGACGCGCTTCAGCTCGGCCGCCAGCTCCAGGCCCAGGCGCGATCCGCCGAAGCCCTTGGGCGCCGAGCGCAGGCGGTTGAAGGCGTCCGGGTCGGTCGGGGCCTGGACGGCGATCTCGTCGATGGCCTCGTCCTTGAGGATGCGGCCGCGCGGCTGGTCGCGCTCCTGGGCCGCGCGCTCGCGCCAGACGGCGACAGCGACGAAGGCGGCCAGGTATTTGGCGTTGAACTTCTTGGGCTTCAGACGCTTCCAGGCGTTCTCTGGCGCGGTGTCGTAGAGGGCCGGGTCCGTGACCGCGCCCATTTCCGACATGACCCAGTCCAGGCGGCCTTCCTTCTGCAGCCGGTCGCGCAGCTTGGGATAGAGGGCCGACAGATGCGTCACGTCGCCCAGCGCATAGGTCAACTGCGCGTCCGACAGCGGGCGTCGCGCCCAGTCGGTGAAGCGGCTGCCCTTGTCCAGTTCCTGGCGCAGCATCTGGCGCACCAGTTGCTCATAGCTGACCTGATCGCCGAAACCGGCGGCCATGGCGGCGACCTGGGTGTCGAACAGCGGGCGCGGCATGGCCCCCAGCTTGTTGAAGATCTCCACATCCTGCCGGGCGGCGTGGAAGACCTTCAGAATCGATTCGTCCCGCAGGATGTCGAGGAAGGGCTCGAGATCCAGCCCCTCGGCCATCGGGTCGATGATGGCGGCGTCGGTGGGGGAAGCCGCCGCCTGGATCAGGCACAGCCTGGGCCAGTAGGTGGTTTCCCGCATGAATTCCGTATCGACGGTGATGTACGGGGCCTTGGCCAAACGCTCGCAGAAGGCGATCAGCGCGTCATTGGTGGTGATTGGCGTCATTCCGATGCTATAGCCCCGCCCGACGCCGTCGTGGCAAGAGCGCCGCGACAGATTTTCGCCCCCGATTTCGAGCCGTGACCGATGAGCGACACCCCCGAGGCCCAAGAAGCGGCCCTAAAGAACGGTCTGACCTACGCCGACGCCGGCGTGGACATCGACGCCGGAGAGCAGCTGGTCGACGCGATCAAGCCCCTGGCCAGGTCCACGCGCCGCCCCGGCGCCGAGGCCTCGCTGGGCGGTTTCGGCGCCCTGTTCGACCTGAAGGCCGCCGGCTTTGAAGACCCGCTGATCGTCACCACCACCGACGGCGTCGGCACCAAGCTGAAGATCGCCATCGAGACCGGTCGTCATGACGGCGTGGGCGTCGATCTGGTCGCCATGTGCGTCAATGACCTGCTGGCCCAGGGCGCCGAGCCGCTGATGTTCCTGGACTACTACGCCACGGGCAAGCTGGACGTGGACGCCGCGCGCCGCGTCGTGGCGGGCATCGCCGAGGGCTGCCGCCAGTCGGGCAGCGCCCTGGTCGGCGGCGAGACGGCCGAAATGCCGGGCATGTATTCGGGCGGCGACTACGACCTGGCTGGCTTCTCGGTCGGCGCGGTCGAGCGCGGCAAGGTCCTGCCCTATCTGGACCAGCAGAAGCCGGGCGACGTCATCATCGGCCTGGCCTCCTCGGGCCCGCACTCGAACGGCTATTCCCTGATCCGCAAGGTGGTCGAGAAGTCCGGCCTGGCCTGGGGCGACGACGCCCCCTTCGCCAAGGACCAGACCCTGGCCCAGGCCCTGATGGAGCCGACCCGCATCTATGTGAAGCCGGTGCTGCCGCTGATGAAGGCCGGTCTGGTCAAGGGCGCGGCCCACATCACGGGCGGCGGCCTGATCGAGAACCCGCCGCGCTGCATCGCCGAGGGCCTGGAAGCCGGCTTCGACTGGGACGCCTGGCCCATGCCCGCCGTCTTCCAGTGGCTGGGCGAGACGGGCGGAATCTCGGATCACGAAATGCGCCGCACCTTCAACTGCGGCGTGGGCTTCATCCTGATCGTCGCGCCCGAAAACGTCGAGCCGGTGCTGACCGCCCTGCTGAACGCGGGCGAGACGGCGTTTGTGTGCGGACAGCTTCAGGCGGCGTAAGGGCACACCGCTTCGGATAAGACAAAGGCCCCGGTCAGCGACCGGGGCCTTTTTTCTGCGCCTGCATTTCCCTCCCGCTCACCCCGGCGGACGCCGGGGCCCAGTGAGAACCTCAGGCGTCGAGCCTAAGGCCAAAGGACTGGATCCCGGCGTCCGCCGGGATGAGCGGAGAGAGGTGTCCTTAGCGCAGGCCGCCGTTCTGGGTCTCGTCGTAGAATTTCGACAGGTCGACGTGCAGTCGCTCCAGCGCGGGACGGGCCGTGTACATCATGTGGCCGCCCTCATAGTAGGTGAACTCCAGGTTCCGGCGCAGGTGCGGCTCCAGCATCATCTGGGCCAGGTCGTACTCCGTGCTGAAGAAGGGCGTGGCGGCGTCGTAGTAACCGTTCAGCGCCAGAACCTTCAGGTGCGGATTGCGCCGGATGGCCGTGGCCAGATCGACCGCCGTGTTCGGGGTGGTCTGCGGGCCGCCGACGGGCGGACGGTGGTTCCAGTCCCAGTTGAAGCCCGGCAGGCCGCGCGCCGACTGGCGATAGTCCATTTCCGTCCGATAGTTCAGCGTCGTGGCGATATAGTCGCGGAAGATGCCGAAATAGGCGCCGGTGATGGCGCTGCTCGACGGATCTTCTTCCGGCGAGGCGCCGACGGCGTTGGCGTCGATGCCGGTATAGCGCATGTCCAGGCGGCCGATGGTCTGGCGACGGTCGCGCAGCAGCTCCTTGCGGAAGGGGCTCAGCTCAAGACGCAGATTGGCCTGGTCCAGCACCGTGGGCGAGATGCCGATCAGGGCGCTCATCTGCTGGGCGATCTGGGCGCGCTCGGCGTCCGAGATCAGGTGCCCCTTCGACAGGGCCGCCGCATAGGGGCCGATGGCGAATTCGCGGGCGCGCTGGACGTGTTCCTCAAGGCTGGGCTTGTTCGGGATCTTGTCGTGATACCAGGCCGTCGCCGCATAGGTCGGCAGCAGGGTGACGAAGTTCTGCGGATAGCCCGGCTGGCGCACGCCGTAGTTCATGATCGAGGACAGCAGCACCACGCCGTTCAGCGACATGCCGCGGTCTTCCAGCTGATGCACCAGGGCGCCGGCGCGCAGGGTGCCGTAGCTTTCGCCCAGGATGTATTTCGGGCTGGACCAGCGGTCGAACTTGCTCGTGTAGCGCATGATGGCGCGGGCGAAGGTGTCGGCGTCCTGATCCACGCCCCAGAAGGCCGAGCCCGGCGTCTCGCCCAGCGGACGCGAATAACCGGCGCCGACCATGTCGATGAAGACCAGGTCGGTCTTGTCCAACAGGGTCATGTCGTTGGGCGCCAGGTTGAACGGCGCCGGACGCTCGACCACCGGCTCGTCGGTCTGGACCCGCATCGGGCCGAAAGCGCCCATGTGCAGCCACACCGTCGGCGAACCCGGCCCGCCGTTGAACATATAGGTGATCGGACGACGGCCGACCGGCTGGCCGTCCAGCGTATAGGCCACATAGAAGAGGCTGGCCGTCGGCATCCCCGCGTCGTTGCGGACCGTCAGCGTGCCCGCCGTGGCCTTGTAGCGCATGGCGCGGCCGTGGGCGGTGATCGCGTGGCTGGTCGTCACCGTCTGTTCGTCGGCGACAGCGCGGGCCCAGTTCTTCTCGATCTGTTCGGCGTTGGCGTTGCGCAGGCGATCGGCCGCCGAGCGGACCGGACCCGAGCCGCCGCTGGACGCGGCTTCCTGAGCCATGGAAACGGCCGGCGCGGCCAACAGGGCCGCGACACAGGCGGCGGTCAACAGACGACGCATTCAGATACTCCCCCTTGGATGCCGGACTCTCCGGCGCGAGGACGCTAACGCCGCCGTTTCCGAAGAAGCAACGGAGTTTGCATAGCTTCATCGACAATTGTTCGGAGGCGCCTCCGCCCTCGCCTACATGACGCCCCTCTTGCTAAGTCGCCTTCGGGGCCGCATGGCACTCGCGCCCTGTTGTCCACGCATGAGCCGCCCCATGTCCCTCGCCAAGACCCGCGTCGCCGTCCTGATCTCGGGAACAGGCTCCAACATGGCCAGCCTGATCGCGGCGGGACAGGCGCCGGACTCGCCCTATGAGGTCGTCGTCGTCCTTTCCAACATCGCGGGGGCCGGCGGCCTGGCCAAGGCCGAGGCGGCGGGCGTGGAGGCGCTGACCGTCGAGCACAAATCCTTCGGCAAGGACCGCGAGGCGCACGAGCGCGCCATCGACGCCCTGCTGCGCGAACGCGGCGTCGAAGCGGTGGCCTTGGCCGGCTATATGCGCCTGCTGACGCCCTGGCTGGTGGGAAGGTGGGCGGGCCGGATGCTGAACATCCATCCGTCGCTGCTGCCGCTCTATCCGGGGCTGAACACCCACGCCCGCGCCATCGAGGCCGGAGACGCCGAGGCGGGCTGCACCGTCCACATCGTCACCGAGGGCGTCGACGAGGGCCCCGTCCTGGGTCAGGCCCGCGTGCCCGTCCAGCCCGGCGACACGCCCGACGCCCTGGCCGAACGGGTCAAGGCTGCGGAGCATCGCCTCTATCCCCAGGCGCTCGCCGACTTCGTCCGCCGCGCCTGATCCTTAACGATTTTTAATGCGACAGGCGGTCGCAGCCGGGCGCAGTTTGACCGCAAGCACGAATGCGCCGCCGATATGGCGTGATCGCGCACGTCTGCACCACTGGGAAAGACCCGATGATGAAAACCCGCCTGATGGGCGCCGCCGCCATGGCCCTCGCCCTCGCCTTCTCGGCCCAGCCGACCCTCGCGCAACACGCCCACGCCTCGGCGCCCGCCTCCAATCTGCCCGAGATCAAGCCGTGGGGCTTCGACCTGGACGGGCGCGACCTGACGGTGAAGCCGGGCGACGACTTCAACGCCTACGCCAACGGCGTCTATCTGAAGAACACCGAAATTCCGTCCGACAAGACCCGCTTCGGCCCGTTCGACGTCCTGTATGAGAATTCGCAGGCCCAGCTGCGCGCCATCATCGAGGCCAGCGCCGCCAACCCGGCCAACGCCAACGCCCAGAAGGTCGGCGCCCTGTACGCCAGCTTCATGGACGAGGCCCGCGTCAACCAGCTGGGCGCCCGGCCCCTGGCCGCCGACCTGGCCGCCATCCGCGCCGTGGCGAACCACAGCGACATGGCCCGCCTGATGGGCGCCAGCCATGAAGGCTTCGGCGGCTCCCTGTTCGGCCTGGCCGTGTTCGAGGATCTGCAGGACCCGAACGTCAACTCGGCCTATCTGGGCCAGGGCGGCCTGGGCCTGCCGGACCGCGACTATTACCTGAAGCCCGACTTCGCCACGCAGCGCGAAGCCTATGTCGCCTATGTCGCGCGCGCCCTGACCGCCGCCGGCTGGAGCAACCCGGCCCAGGCCGCCGCCGACATCCTGGCTTTCGAGACCAGGGTGGCCGAGAAGCACTGGACCACGGTCGAGCGTCGCCAGATCGACAAGATCTACAACCCGACCCCGGCCGCGCAGCTGTCGACCTTCGCGCCGGGCTTCGACTGGCCCGCCTTCCTGCAGGCCTCCAAGGTCGAAAGCGTGCCGACCCTGGTGCTGATGGAGAACACCGCCATCCCCGGCATCGCCCAGGTGTTCGCCGACACCCCGATCGAGACGCTGAAGGCCTGGCAGGCCTTCCAGACCGTCGATCAGGCCAGCCCCTATCTGTCCGACGCCTTCGTCGATTCCCGCTTCGAGTTCCGCGGCAAGACCCTGCGCGGCCAGCCCGAGAACCGTCCGCGCTGGAACCGCGGCGTGGTTCTGGTCGACGGCCAGCTGGGCGAGGTGCTGGGCCAAGAGTACGTCCGTCTGCACTTCCCGGCTTCGTCCAAGACGCAGATGGAGACGCTGGTCGCCAACCTCAGCGCCGCCATGACCGAGCGCCTGAAGGCCCTGGACTGGATGAGCGAGGCCACGCGCGAGCAGGCCCTGCTGAAGATGTCCAAGTTCGGGGTGAAGATCGGCTATCCCGAGAAGTGGCGCGACTACGACGGGCTGGAGCTGAAGGCCGACGACCTCTACGGCAACGTCGAGCGCGCCGCCGCCTTCGACTGGGCCTGGAACCGCGGCAAGATCGGCCAGCCGGTCGATCCGCTGGAGTGGGGCATGACGCCCCAGACGGTGAACGCCTATTACAACCCGCCGCGCAACGAGATCGTCTTCCCCGCCGCCATCCTGCAGGCGCCCTTCTTCGACCCGAACGCCGATCCGGCGGTCAACTACGGCGGCATCGGCGCCGTGATCGGCCACGAGATCACCCACGGCTTCGACGATCAGGGCCGCAAGACCGACGCCGACGGCGTGCTGCGCGACTGGTGGACGCCCGAGGACGCCGCCCGCTTCGACGAGCGCGCCAAGACCCTGGGCGCCATCTACGCCGCCGAGGAGCCGGTGCCGGGCATGCACATCAACGGCGACCTGACCATGGGCGAGAACATCGCCGATCTGGGCGGTCTGCTGATGGCGCTGGACGCCTATAAGCGCAGCCTGAACGGCCGACCGGCCCCGGTGATCGACGGCCTGACCGGCGAACAGCGCGTCTTCCTGGGCTGGGCCCAGGTGTGGCGCGAGAAGTCGCGCGACGAGGCTCTGAAAGAGCAGCTGACCACCGACCCGCACTCGCCCGGCATGGCGCGCGCCGCCACCCCCCCGCGCAACATCGACGCCTGGTACGCCGCCTTCGGCGTCACCCCGGATCAGGCGGAATACATCGCCCCCGAGAAGCGCGCCCGCATCTGGTAAGCGGCGCGTCCGGCGACGGATGAAAGGAAAGGGCGTCGGCTTCGCGGCCGACGCCCTTTTTGTCTTTCTCCTCCCCACTTTGTGGGGAGGTGGATCGGCGGCGAAGTCGACGAGACGGAGGGGCGTCTTGGTTCCGCTGTCGCAAAGCCCCTCCACCGCGTAGCCTGTCCTCGGGCTTGCCGAAGGCAAGACCCGGGGGCGGTCCCCCTCCCCATTCCATGGGGAGGAAAGACCCCCTCTCCGTCATCCTCGGGCTTGACCCGAGGATCGAGTGGGGCGGAGCGCTCGACCTTCGCCGCCGTTGCGCGGGCGGATGGCCCGATCCTCGGGTCAAGCCCGAGGATGACGGCGCGTTAGCGTCTCACACTGGCCTTACTCATTCGGCTTCTTCGGCGTCGTCGCCGCGCCTGCGACGGCGCCGATGGCCGCGCCTGCCGCTGTCGCGCCGGTATTGCCGCCGATGACCTGGCCGGCGACCGCGCCGCCGAGCGCGCCCGTGGCGGCGCGTTGTTCCGTGGTGGTTCCGCAGGCGGCCAGCAGGGCCGTCAGACCGATCACCGGGGTCAGCTTCAGCATCGTCTTCATGGCGGTCATCCTTCGTGTTGCGAGCGAGAGTAACGAGACCGTGAAAACGAAACGGCCCGCCCCCGGTTCCGGGGACGGGCCGTCTTGTCGCTAAGCTGCGTCAGGCCGAAAAGGCGGAGCCTTTTGACCGCGGCGCGCTAACCCCCTTAGCCGACGATGTCGGCGTCGGTGAAGAACTGCTCGATCTCGATCTTGGCGTTGTCCAGCGAGTCCGAACCGTGGACCGAGTTCTCGCCGATCGACAGGGCGAACTGCTTGCGGATGGTGCCTTCGGCGGCGTCGTTCGGGTTGGTGGCGCCCATGACTTCGCGATACTTGGCGACGGCGTCAGCGCCTTCCAGCACCTGGACGACGACCGGCTCGGCGATCATCTGCGACACCAGTTCGCCGTAGAAGGGACGCTCGGCGTGAACGGCGTAGAATTTCTTGGCTTGCTCTTCGGTCAGCTTGACGCGGCGTTGGCCGACGATGCGCAGGCCGGCGCCTTCGATCACGGCGTTGATGGCGCCCGTCAGGTTGCGGCGGGTGGCGTCCGGCTTGATGATCGAGAACGTACGTTCGGTCATGGGAGTGACTTCTTGTTTGGGAGTTTGAGGGTCGGCGGCTTATAGCGAGCGCCGCACATCTTTCCAATATCCCCGCGCGTAAGCCTTTTTCTTTCCGGTTCCCATGCTGCAGATCAAAAACCTGACCTACAACGCCTGGGGCCGCGAGTTCCTGGACGACGCCTCCGTCAGCCTGCCGCCGGGCTCCAAGGTCGGGCTCGTCGGCCGCAACGGCATCGGCAAGTCGACCCTGTTCAAGCTGATCCTGGGCGAACTGGCCGCCAACGGCGACGAAATCTCCCTGCCCAAGACCGCCCGCATCGGCTCGGTCGATCAGGAACACCCCGCCACGCCGGTCAGCGTCCTGGACACCATCCTCGAAGCCGACGTCGAGCGCCACGACCTGCTGACCCGGCTGGAGACCGCCGAGCCGGAGGAGATGGGCGAGATCTGGGGCCGCCTGATCGAGATCGACGCCGACAGCGCCCCCTCGCGCGCCTCGGAAATCCTGGTCGGCCTGGGCTTCAGCCAGGAGGACATGCACCGCCCGATGGCCGAGTTCTCGGGCGGGTGGCGGATGCGCGTGGCCCTGGCCGCCGCCCTGTTCGCCGAGCCGGACATGCTGCTGCTGGACGAACCGACCAACTACCTGGACCTAGAAGGCGCCCTGTGGCTGGAGCAGCGGCTGAAGCGCTATCCGCACACGGCCCTGATCATCAGCCACGACCGCGAGCTGCTGAACGGCGTCTGCACCCACATCCTGCAGCTGTCGAACCGCAAGCTGGACCTCTACACCGGCAACTACGACACCTTCGAAAAGACGCGCGCCGAACGCCTGCGCCTGATGGAGGCCAACAAGTCCAAGCAGGACGCCGAGCGCGCCCACCTGCAGAAGTTCATCGACCGCTTCAAGGCCAAGGCCTCCAAGGCCACCCAGGCCCAGTCGCGCGTCAAGCGGCTGGAGAAGATGCAGCGCATCGAACTGCCGCCCGAAGAGCGCGTCGCCCCCTTCACCCTGCCCTCGCCGGAACGCCCCCTGCCCCCGCCGCTGATCCGGCTCGAGAAGGCCAATGTCGGCTATGAGCCGGGCAAGCCGATCCTGAAGAACCTGAACCTGCGGATGGATCTGGACGACCGCATCGGCCTGCTGGGCGTCAACGGGGCGGGCAAGTCGACCTTCGCCAAGCTGATCGCCAAGGCCCTGACCATCGAGACGGGCGAGTTCCACCGCGACGGCAAGATGCGCGTGGGCTGGTTCCACCAGCACCAGATCGAGGCGATGGATCCGACCGACACGCCGCTGGAGATCATCCGCCGCGCCATGCCGGACGCCTCGGAAAGCAGCCGCCGCAGCCGTCTGGCCCAGTTCGGCCTGCCGTTCGAGAAGCAGGAGACCACCGTCGGCGCCCTGTCCGGCGGCGAGCGCGCGCGCCTGCTGCTGAACCTGGTGGCGATGGACGCGCCGCACATCCTGATCCTGGACGAACCGACCAACCACCTGGACATCGACAGCCGCCGCGCCCTGCTGGACGCGCTGAACGAATATACGGGCGCGGTCATCCTGATCACCCACGACCGCTCGCTGATGGAGCTGGTGGCCGACCGCCTGTGGCTGGCCGCCGACGGCTCGGTGAAGCCGTTCGAGGGCGACATGGACGACTATCAGAAGTTCGTCCTCGACCGCGCCAAGCAGGCGGGCATGAAGCCCAGCCAGGTCAAGCACGAGGAAGCCGCGGCCGAAGCGCCGGCCCCTGTCGCCGCGCCCAAGACGGACAAGAAGAAGGGCCCATCTCCCTCCACGCTTCGCCATGCGGTGAAGAAGGCCGAGGACAGGATGGCCCAGCTGACCGCCGATCTGGCGCGGCTGGACGACGACCTGGCCAACGCCGCCGTCAACGACCCCAAGAAGCTGGAAGGCCTGACCCGCGCCCGCGCCAAGACCCAGTCCGACCTGAATCAGGCCGAGACCGACTGGATCGCCGCCGAGGAAGCCCTGGCCGAGGTGGCGTGAGGCCAAGGCTTCTGAGGGACGGCCACAGGCGCGGCGCTGAGATATTCGCGTTCTGAGAATCAGAGCAGGCTTTGCGCTCGCATCGCCAGGGAGACATGCCGTGAAACAGGCCCTCATCGCCTTCGCCTTGACCACCGGCCTGGTCGCGGCCTCGGCCGCACCCGTCCTCGCGGAGGACCCGCCCCAACGCTACCAGGTGGAATTGCAGATCATGGAGAACGGCGCGGACGTGATTCACGCGCGCACCTACATCAGCGAAACCCATGTCGCCGCCCTTGATTTGAACGCCGATCAGGACTTCCTGTCGTTCGAAGCGAACCTCTATACGGCGCAGGGCGACGGCGAAGGCGCGCTCATCATCGACGTCAATCTGATGCGCAACGGCGAGGAGCTGGCCGCCCCGCGCATGACGTTCCGGCCGGGCGGATCGGCCCGCTTTGAGGCGGGAACCGAAGGCGAGGACATGATCCGCATCTCCATCAGCCCCGCCTCTTAAGCGCTTCCTCGCGCTCATCCCGGCCTCCGCCGGGATGAGCGGATGTCGCGTAGAACTCAGCCGCAGCTGACGCGCGTCACCACTTCGGTCTTGTCGTCGTAGGTGAAGCTCACGCGGTTGGCGCGATAATCCATGGTCGCCGCACAGCTGCTGCACAGGACGCGGAAAATGCGGCCCTGCGGCGCGGCCGGGATCGCCGACCGATTGCGGCCGACATAGTCCTGATAATCGCCGGCCTTGCAGGCGACGGCCGTGGATTCGCCGCCGGGCGTCGGCGTCGCGCCGCCGCCCGGGGTCGGGGCGCAGGCGGCCAGGGCGAGGAATCCCGCAGCGGCGCTCAGGGTCAGAAGGGATTTCATGACGACGTCCTCTCGCTCAGCCGCAGCGGACCTGCTCGATCAGGCCCGTCTGCTGATTATAGAAGATATTCAATCGGTACGGGGAATAGTCTTCAGTCACGGGACAGGTGGTGCAGGCGACGCGACGGTTCACCACATCCACCGGAACGGGAATCTGGCTGCGCGGTTTCCCGACGAGCCACTGAAGCTCCCCCGCCTTGCACATGTCGGCGTCGACGCTGCGGACGCCCGGCTCGGAGAGATAGGGCCGCTCAGTAGACGAAACCGGCGTCCGCACGGGCGGGGCCGCCGCAGCGGCGGGCCGGGCGGGCGGCGGCGAGGCGCAGGCCGACAGGCCGATCAGGCCCCCGCTCAGGATCAGGCCGCCTTTTCCCAGCGCCCCTCGTCCGATTGTTTCCAGTAGGCCAGGTCTGCGCCGTCCGCCTTCAGCGTCCGCCAGCGCGCGCGCGCATGGTTCAGCGCCTGCTCGTCCCGACCGTCGAAGATGATGAAACAACGTGCGAACTCCTGCGTGGCCCCAAGCTCTGAATCGTCGACGATGAACAGCGCCTGAGCGCCGTTCAGATTCTCGCCCGATTCGGACAGGAGCACAGGCTGGCGCGCGGCGTGGCCCCCGTCGGCCCGGCCGTGAGGCAGGAAGCTGTCGTCGCGATAGGTCCACAACAACTCGTCGATGTCGTCGAGCCGGTGCGAGGTCGCGCCCCGGATCAGGGCGCGCCAGCCCCGCTGAAGCGTGCGCTCCAGAAGGGTCGGCAGCACCTGGTCCAGCGTCGAGCGCTCCAGGTGGTAGAACCAGATTTCCGGCTTGGCGTCAGACACCCGGCCCTACCTTCCTGAACGGGATCAGCCTTCGTAGGCGTCGGCGACCATGCGGTCCAGCAGGCGCACGCCCCAGCCCACGGCGCCGTCCGGCACGGTCGGATTCTTCGAATCCTTGACCCAGGCGGTCGGTGCGATGTCGATGTGGGCCCACGGCACGCCGTTGGTGAAGCGCTGCAGGAACAGGGCGGCGGTGATCGAGCCGCCGGCGCGGCCGTTGCCCATGTTCTTCACATCGGCGATCGGGCTGTCGATGTGGCGGTCGTATTCCGCCGGGATCGGCATACGCCAGGTCTTTTCGCCCACCTTGGGACCGGCGGCGGCGATGTTGGTCGCCAGCTCGTCGCTGTTGGAGAAGACGCCCGCGTATTCCAGGCCCAGCGAAATGATCATGGCGCCCGTCAGCGTGGCCAGGTCGACCATGAATTTCGGCTTGAAGCGATCCTGCGTGTACCAAAGCGCGTCGGCCAGGACGAGACGGCCCTCGGCGTCGGTGTTCAGCACCTCGACCGTCTGGCCCGACATGGACTTGACCACGTCGCCCGGACGCTGGGCGCGGCCGTCAGGCATGTTCTCGACCAGGCCCAGCACGCCGACGGCGTTGACCTTGGCCTTGCGGCCCGCCAGGGCGTGCATAAGGCCGGCCACGGCGGCGGCGCCGCCCATGTCCCACTTCATCTCCTCCATGCCGTCGGCGGGCTTCAGGCTGATGCCGCCGGTGTCAAAGCAGACGCCCTTGCCGACGAAGGCGATGGGGGCCTCGCCTTCCTTGCCGCCGTTCCACTGGATGACGGCCAGCTGGCTTTCACGCTCCGAGCCCATGCCGACGGCCAGCAGGGTCTCCATGCCCAGCTTCTCCATCTCGGCCTCGCCCAGGATCTCGACCTTGGCGCCGAGGGCCTCCAGCTCCTTCACGCGACGCGCGAACTCGGCCGGATAGAGGATGTTGGCGGGCTCGGACACCAGGTCGCGCGAGAACAGCACGGCGTCGGCCACGGCCGACAGCGGGCCGAAGGCGGCCTCGGCGGCCTTCACGTCCGGGGTCACGACGCGCACCGTCGTCACCGACGGAATCTTCTCGGCCTTCTGCTTGGTCAGGTATTTGGCGAAGCGATAGGCGGCCAGGCGCACGGCGAAACCGGCGCGGGCGGCCTGTTCCGGCGACAGGTGGGACAGGTCGATGGTCAGGACTTCGGCGCCCGACAGCTTGGTCGCCTGATAGGCGGCGGCGGCGGCGGTTTCGACCGCCAGATCGTCCAGCTTGTCCGCCGCGCCCGCGCCGACCAGCAGGACGGCGTTCGCGTCGATCCCGGCCGGAGCGGCGACGTTCAGGCTGCTGTTGGCCGCGCCGGTGAAACGGCTGTTCTTCATCGCCTTGGCCAGGGCGCCCGAGGCGGCCTGATCCAGCGCCGAACCGGCCCCGGCGAGGGCTCGCCCTTCATGCGCCAGCACGGCGAGAATCTCGGCGGCTCCGGGCGAAGCGACGAATTCGATTTTCATTAAACTGACTCCAGACCGGGAAATCATGCCCCGGCCACGCTTGATTTTGCCTTGGTCGCGGCGACGGTTTCGTCGGGGCGGCCGGATGTGTATTACATGGCTCGCATCGCCCCAGGCCGCAACACGTTCACGGCCGATTATCCGACCTTGCCCGCCGCATGACCCTGATCCAGAGGTATCTTTTCCGCCAGATCGGCCTGCCTGTCGTGGCGGCCGTGGCGGCGCTGGCCGGCATCGGCCTGCTGAGCCAGAGCCTGGATCAGCTGGAGGTCATCGTCGAGCGCGGCCAGAGCGTCTGGGTCATGGTCAAGCTGACCCTGCTGGCCCTGCCGCAGCTGATCGCCGTCATCCTGCCCATCGGCCTGTTCGTCGGCGCCCTGATCGCCCTGACGCGGCTGCAGCGCGAGCAGGAGCTGACCGCCGCCTACGCCGCCGGGGTCAGCCGCTGGGCCCTGATCCGGCCCGCCCTGCAGATCGCCCTGATCGTCACGGTCGTCTCCCTGCTGGTGAACGTCTTCGTCCAGCCCTGGGCCCAGCGCGAGGGCCGGCGCCAGGCCTTCGCCATCCGCACCGACCTGGCCGCCCTGCTGGTCGAGGAAGGGCGCTTCGTCCAGGGGCCGGACGGCCTGACCGTCTATGTCCAGCAGATCGAGCAGAACGGCCTGATGAAGAACCTCTTCGTCTATCTGGACAACGGCAAGACGGTCACGACCTGGGACGCCGAGACGGCCCGCTTCGGCCGCGTCGACGGCCTGCCGGTGCTGACGATGCAGAACGGTTCGATGCAGCGCTATTCCTCGCGCGAGGTGCTGAACCAGCTGTCGTTCGACCAGCAGGTGTTCGACCTGTCCCCCTACGCCCAGACGAGCGAGCGCATCCGCTTCAAGCCGTCGGACCTGTGGCTGACCGACCTGTTCGACCCGACGCCCGCCCTGCTGGAGAGCGCCGGGACGCGCGGCGAGCTGGCGGCCGAGGGCCATTCGCGCCTGGCCTCGCCCCTCTACGCCCTGGCGGCCATGGCCTTCGCGCTCGCGGCCATCCTGGGCGGCGCCTTCAGCCGCAGCGGCTACGCCGGGCGCATCGCCAGGGCGGCGGGGGCCTTCCTGGTCCTGCGCGTCGTCGGCTACGGCCTGGTGGCGGGCAGCGCCTGGAACGGCGCCCTGAACGTCTTGCAATACCTCGTGCCGCTGGCGGCGACCTTCCTGGCCCTGCGCATCCTGTTCCGCGCCCTGAAGCCGCGCCGTCGCCGGACCTGGGCGCCGCCGACGCGTCTGAAGGCGAGGTCCGCATGAAACTCCGTCTCGGCCGTATCGAACGCTATGTGCTGGCCCAGCAGATGAAGGCCCTGGGCGTGGCCCTGGCCGTCATCGCCGCCCTGGTCATGCTGATCGACTTCGTGGAGGTGTCGCGCGGACTGAACTCGTCCGGCGAGCTGTCGGGCGCGCGCATCTTCGGCCTGGTGCTGGTCAAGTCGCCCTCGGTGATCCTGCAGCTTCTGCCCTTCGTCTTCCTGTTCGGCACCCTGGGCGCCTTCGTCAGCCTGAACCGGCGCAGCGAGCTGATCGCCATGCGGGCGGCCGGGGTCTCGGCCTGGCGATTCGTCCTTCCCGCGGCGGGGGCGGCCGTGGCCCTGGGCGTCCTGACGGTCACGGTCCTGGGACCGATGGCGGCGGCGGGCGACGCCGTGTGGCAACGCGAACGCGCCCGTATCTCGGGCTCGGTTCCCGGCGGCGACTCCAACGAAGCGGTCTGGCTGCGCGAGGGCGACGCCAACCGGCAGATGATCATTCGCGGCGCCCGCCAGGAACAGGCCAGCGGCCGCCTGCTGGACGCGACCTTCTTCATCTACACCACGACCTCCAGCGGCCATCGCGTCTTCACCGAGCGGGTCGACGCCGCCACCGCCACGCTGAACGCCGGGCGCTGGCGCCTGACCGACGCGGCGGGCGCGCAGACGGGCCAGCGCGCGGTGCGCTACGCCACCCTGGACCTGCCGTCCAACCTGGCCGACGAGGAGGCCTTCCAGCGCTTCGCTCGCCCTCAGTCGACGCCTTTCTGGTCCCTGCCCAACCAGATTCGCCGGATCGAGGACGCAGGCTTCGCCTCGACCGCCTATCAGCTGCGGCTGCAGCAGCTTCTGGCCACGCCGCTGATCTTCGGCGCCATGTCGATTCTGGCGGCGGCCTTCTCGCTGCGGCTGATGCGGCTGGGCGATCTGGCGCGGATGACGGTGGCGGCCGTGGTGCTGGGCTTCGCCTTCTTCTTCCTGAACCAGTTTTCGTCGGCCATGGGCTCAGCCGAGGTCGTCCCCCCCGTCATCGCCGCCTGGCTGCCGCCGATATTGACGGCCCTCGCCGCCTTTACCTTGCTGATCTATACGGAAGACGGCTAATCGGGCGGTTCGCTCCCGCCCGGCAATGAGTGGACACTGTATGACCAATCGCCGCCTCCCCCGTACGGGAGCCCTGCGTCTTCGGCTGCTGACCGGCGCGGCCCTGGTCATGGTCGCGCCCCTGTCTGCGGCGGCGCTCGCCGCGCCCGCCCAGGCCCAGAATGCGCCCGCTCCCGCCGCCGCAGCCCCGGTTGCGCGCCAGAGCGCGGGGGCGGACGGCCTCCCCCCCGACGCCGTCTTCATGGACGCCGATTCCGCCGGTCGCCAGGGCGACGTCATCTCGGCCCAGGGATCGGCCGAAGACCGGGTTCTGGCCCGTTTCCAGGATCACAGCCTGCGCGCCCGGGACGTCGCCTATGACCTGCGCAGCCGCATCGCCACGGCCGTCGGCGACGCCGAACTGACGGCGCCGGACGGCTCGGTCGTCCACGCCCAGCGCATCGAGCTGGATTCGGACCTGAAGGCGGGCGTCGCCGTCGACCTGGCCACCCGCCTATCGAACGGCGCCAGCCTGATGGCGGCCACCGCCGTGCGCCGATCCGAGACGGTCAGCGAGCTGAACCGCGTCATCTTCACCCCCTGCCCCATCTGCGCGGAGGACGGCGCGGCCAGGACGCCCAGCGTCTCCATCCAGGCCTCCAAGGCGGTCCAGAACGAGGAGCTGCGCGCGATCCTGTATCGGGACGTGGTGTTCCGCCTGGGCGGAGTGCCGATCTTCTACCTGCCGGCCTTCTCGCATCCTGACCCGACGGTGGACCGGGCGTCGGGCTTCCTGGTGCCGTGGGGCGACTATCAGGCCGGTCGGGGCGTCTCGCTCGAGATCCCCTATCTGCACGTCATCTCGCCGTCCGAGGACGTGCTGGTCAGCCCCCAGTTCAACACCAAGGTAGCGCCCCTGCTGAACCTGCAATGGCGCAAGCGCTTCACGGACGGCATGATCGTGGCCCGGGGCGGCGCCACCTATGGCCGCAGCTTCGGCGACTTCGACCTGGACGGCGACGGCGATGCGGAAAGCAATGTCCGCTTCGGCGACAAGACGACCCGCAGCTATCTGCTGGCCTACGGCGCCTTCGATCCCGACGGGCCGTGGCGCTGGGGCTTCACGGCCGAGCGCGTGTCGGACAAGACCCTGTTCGACCGCTATGACGTGCGCGATTCCTATCAGGACAACGGCCTCTACTACGGCGACAGCCGCCGCCTGATCAGCCAGATCTACGCTGAACGCCAGACCGAGCGATCCTATCTGTCGGTCGCGGCCTTCACCATGCAGAGCCTGCGGGTGGCCGAGATCAACCCCATCACCCCGGCCCTGAACGTCTTCGAGGACGACAACACCCTGCCGCTGGTGGCGCCCCTGATCGAGGCGCGGTGGGAGCCTGAAGGTCCCGTTCTTGGCGGGCGCCTGCGCCTGCGCGGCTCGGCCGTGGCGCTGACGCGCGACGCCTATGTCGGCTTTCCGACCCTGGCGCCCGAACTGATTCCCGGCGGACCGACCGACGGCCTGCCCGGCGTCGACAGCCGCCGCGTCACCGGCCAGGCGGAGTGGCGTCGCGCCATGATCTCGCCCATCGGCGTGCGGTGGGAGCCGTTCGTGGACCTGCGCGCGGACGTCTATTCCGTGGGCGACCTGCCCCCCGCCCTGGGCGTCGAGGACGAAACCTACGTCCGGACGCGGACCAGCGCAGGCATCGACGTCAGCTATCCGCTGTACCGGCGCCTCGGCGCGGCATCGGACCTGATCCTCGAACCGATGGGCCAGCTGTCGATCTCCAACAAGGCGGACCTGGATCGGCGCATCCCGAACGAGGACAGCCAGATCACCGAACTGGATCATCTGTCCCTGTTCCGCATGGACCGCTTCCCCGGCTACGACCTGCTGGAGGGCGGCCTGCGCTTCACGGCCGGCGCCCGCGCCACCCTGCGCTGGGACGAGGTGCGGTCCGCCAGCCTCTTCATCGGCCGCAGCATGAGGGCGGACGACGCGGATGCGTATCTGACGCCCATTCCGGACGATCCGACGCGGCTCTACGACCCGTCAGGCCTGGCGGACCGAACCTCGGACTGGGTGGTCCAGGGCGCGTTCAATCCGTCAGACCGCATGCGCGGCTGGTTCCACGCCACCATCGACGGCAACGGCGAGGTGCGCCGGGCCGAGGCGACCGTGGACGGTCGATGGGGCCGCCGCAACCTGGCCAGCCTCAACTACATCGTGGATCGCTCCAACCCGCTGGCGGGCCCGGAAAACCGCAACTACGAATTCGTCCAGCTGTCCGGCCATCAGTTCCTCTATGGCGACTGGGGCGTGGCGGTGACGGGGATCGCCGATCTGGAGCGCGACATCATCACCCGTTCGGAAGTCGGCCTGCTGTTCGACGACGACTGCTTCCGAATCGAGCTGGGCTGGCGCCGCGACAACACGCGCGTGCGCCCCACCGGCCCCGCCGAGGGCCTCTACATTCGTCTTAACCTCGCCACTTTTGGAGGTTCAGGCTATGATCGCAACAATATGCGGTAGGCATGGCGTGCATTGCGGCTTACGGGGACGTGCGCCCTGGCGCTGCGGCGTTCGCAACGCCGCGTGCCGGGTCGGGACCGCTTTAGGGAATCAGGACTGACGATGCGTTTGAAGCGTTACTCTACGGGAGCCGCCCTGGCCGCCCTTATGGTCGCCATGATTGCGGAGCCCTCGGGCGCCCAGACCGCGCCGGCCGCCGGCGCCTTGAACCCCGCGGCCGAAGAGGCGCCCCAGCGCGCGGCGCCGGCCGCCACGCCGGAATTCCGCATGGCCGACGGCATCATCGCCACGGTCAACGACCGCATCATCACCGGCTTCGACCTGCGCCAGCGGATGCTGGTCATCATGGCCATGTCGCAGCTTCAGCCGACTGAGGAAAACATCGGCGCCATCCAGCAGCAGGCGCTGAACGACCTGATCGAACAGCATCTGCAAACCGCCGAGATCGCCAAGTTCGAGCAGCTGAAAATCTCGGATCAGGAGGTCGATGCCGAGATCGCCGACATGGCGCGCCAGGCCGGCACGACCGCACCCAACTTCCTGACCTTCCTGCAACAGGGCGGCATCTCCATCGCCCCCTTCCGTGAGCAGATCCGCACCGAGATCGGCTGGCGCGACCTGGTCGGCGGCCGGTTCCGCGATCGCGCCCGCGTCAGCAAGAGCCAGGTCGATCAGACCCTGCGCCAGCTGACCGAGTCGGCGTCCAAACCCCAGTACCTGGTCGGCGAGATCTATCTGGAAGCGGCCCGCGTCGGCGGGATGCAGGAAGCCATGAACGGCGCGCGCCAACTGGTGCAGCAGATGATCCAGGGCGCCCCCTTCATGGCCGTGGCCCGTCAGTTCTCGGCCGCCCCCTCGGCCGCGCGCGGCGGGGACGCCGGCTGGATCGTCCAGGGCACGGTTCAGCCCGCCCTGCAGACGGTCATGGACACTCTGGAAGTCGGCCAGCTGTCGAACCCCATCCCGGTCGATGGCGGCGTCTACATCCTCTACATGCGCGACAAGCGCTCCGGCGTCGCGACCAGCATGGTCCAGATGAAGCAGGTCATGATCGAGCTGCCCGAGAACGCCGGCGAAGCCCAGGTCGCGGAGGCCACCCAACGGCTTGACGCCCTGCGCGGCCAGCTGACGTGCGACAACATCCTGACGCGCGCGCGCTCTGAGCCCGGCCTGCTGGGCGCCGACCTGGGCGAGAGCGACGTCGCCGACCTGTTGCCGCAGTTCCAGCAGGTCGCCCGTTCGGCCGAGGTCGGTTCGATCAGCACCGCCGTACGCACGCCGCTGGGCGTTCACCTGCTGGCCGTCTGCGGCCGACGCCTGGGCGGGCCGGAAGCCCCCTCGGCGCAACAGGTCGAGGCGCGCCTGCAGAACCAGAACTACGCCATGCTGGGCCGTCGCTACCTGCGCGACCTGCGCGAAGACGCCCTGATCGAAATCAAGCAATGACGACGCTCCGGCCGCTCATCGTCACGATGGGCGACCCCGCCGGGGTGGGGCCGGAGATCATCGCCCGCGCCTGGACCGTGCTGTCGTCGCCGCCGGGCCCGCTGTCCCCAATCACGCCCTTCGTCGTGGTCGGCGACGCCCAGGTGCTGAAGGCGCTGGGCCGGCCGGTCGAGGCCGTGCTCAGCCCCTCGGACGCCATGTCCGTCTTCGGCCGCGCCATCCCGGTCCTGCACCATCCCGCGCCTGCGCCCGTGACGCCCGGCCGGCCCGACCCCGCCAACGCCGTCGCCGTGGCCGACTGGATCGAGCGCGGCGTCGATCTGGTGCTGTCGGGCGAGGGCTGCGGCCTGGTGACGGCGCCCATCGCCAAGGCGCCGATGTACGCCTCGGGCTTCCGCTTCCCCGGCCATACCGAATTCATCGCCGAACTGACGTCCGACGTTCCCTTCGGCGGCACGCGCGGCCCGGTAATGATGCTGACGGCCAAGGACCTGCGCGCCTGCCTCGTCACCATCCATGTGCCGATCGACCAGTTGCCCGAACTGGTGACGGGCGAGCGCGTCGCCCGCGTCGCCCGCGTCGTCCACGAATCGATGAAGCGCGACTTCGGCATCGTCGCGCCGCGCCTGGCCATGGCCGCGCTCAACCCCCACGCCGGCGAAGGCGGCGCCCTCGGCCTGCAGGAGATCGAGGTGCTGCGTCCCGCCGCCGAGGCCCTGCGCGCCGAGGGGCTTTACATCACCGACCCCCGGCCCGCCGACACCCTGTTCCATGAGGAGGCGCGGGCGCGCTACGACGCCGTGGTCTGCCTCTATCACGACCAAGCCCTGATCCCGGTCAAGACGCTGGACTTCTGGGGCGGGGTCAACGCCACGCTCGGCCTGCCCATCGTCCGCACCTCGCCCGACCACGGCACCGGCTTCGACATCGCCGGCAAGGGGATCGCCCGCGCCGACAGCTTCATCGCCGCCGTCCGCCTGGCTTCCGAGATGGCGTCCGCCCGCGCGGGCCGATAGCCTTCTCCCCTCGGGGGA
>JAFKFS010000115.1 GCA_017308115.1 Bordetella sp. | reverse complement strand
GCCGACCTGATCTGGCCGGTGGCCGACATCGTCGCCTATCTGTCGGGCCTGTGGGAGATCCAGCCCGGCGACCTGATCTACACCGGCACCCCCGCCGGCGTCGGGCCCGTCGTCCCCGGCGACGCCATGACCGTGACCATCGACGGCCTCACCCCCCTCAACATCAACGTCGGACCCAGGGCCGGCTGATCTTGATGACGCTGCACGGATATTTCCGATCCTCGGCCGCCTGGCGCGTTCGGATCGCCCTGGGTCTGAAAGGGCTGAAGGCTGACGCTGTTTCTGTCCATCTACGCAAGGGCGAACAGCGCAGTCCGGCCTATCTGGCGCTCAACCCGCAAGGCCTGCTGCCCGCCCTTGAAACCGATGACGGGCTCGTTCTGACCCAGTCCCTGGCCATCATCGAATATTTGGACGAGGTCCATCCCGCGCCCTCGCTATTGTCCGGGGACACCCTGCGGCGGGCCGAGATCAGGGCCGCGGCCCTGCTGGTGGCGGCGGACATCCATCCGATCCAGAACCTCAGGGTCCTGAGCCGGATCAAGGCCCTCGGTCATGACGAGGCCGCGGCCGCGGAATGGGCGCGGCAGACAATCGACGAGGGGCTGGAAGCCCTGAACGTCCTTCTGGAGGGTCAGGACGGCCCCTTCGCCTTCGGTTCCGCCCCGACCCTGGCGGATATCTGCCTGATCCCCCAGTTGGGCAACGCCCGCCGCTTCGGCGTGGACGTGCGCTGGCCGCGTCTGCTGGAGATCGAGGCGGCGTGCGACGCCCTGCCCGCCTTTGTCGCCGCCCGGCCGGAAAATCAGTCCGACGCCGAGTAGGGGGCGGAGGCCGTCAACCAAAAGAAACGCCGCCAGAGACGTCTCTGGCGGCGTTTTCCGTGGCCCGGGCGAAGCCCCCTCGGGGAGGCGCCTAGATTTCGATGACCTTGCGGTCGTCGACGGCCGGAGCGCCCGCCGTGCCCATGGCCTGGCAATAGGCTTCCCAGACGGCCTTGGGTTGCCCCGCCTGGAACATGAACCGCTCCAGGTGCTTGGCGAAGACCGGGTGGGCCTTGTGCTCGGCGAGGCTCATGCCGTGGGTCAGCACGTCGCGTTCGGCCACGGGCAGGACGATGGCCTTGTTGACGGCCGGGTCGCGGATGACGCCCTTGGGGTCCCGGCCCGCCTCTATGGCGTCGATGTCGTCCAGCAGCTGACGGCGAAGCATCTGAATCCCACGGTCGCTGAGCCCCAGTTTTTCCTTGGTGCGATCGGCGATGGTTCCTTGGCCCACCCAGGCGATGAAGTCCTGGTTGATGACGTGGGTGCTGATCCATCGGCCCGTTTCGGGGTCGGTGATCGGACCGCGCCAGGTCGGGATGACGTCCTGAACATAGGGCTCGCTTTCATGCGGCACGCGTGAGAAGACCCAGGAGACGCTCAGGGTGTTCTCGTCATCGATCGGCACGCGCCATTCGAAGTGGTCGCCCAGGAAGAAACAGTTCGGCCACAGGGCCACGCGGCCCACGGTCCACATGGCGTGATCCTCGGGCAGGTCTTCGCGTTGGCGGCGATAGATCAGGCCGTATTCGAAGGAATCGAATCCCACCTTGGCGTGCTTGGGGCCCAGCTCGGCTTCGATGTCGTGCTGGCGACGGCTCCAGTTGGTGTGCATCCACTCAAAGTGGACGGGGTCGATGGAGTTTTCCTGGCACTGCAGCCAGTTGCACGGGATCTCCGAGATGATGATCTGGCGGAAGCCATTGGGCCAGCCGAACGGTTCCCAGTCGGGCAGTTCCGGGGCAGGCAGGGGGCCCATGTAGGTCCAGACCATGCCGGCGTGGACCTTGACCGGATAGGCCAGGATCTTGACCTTTTCCTTGTACCTGGCCTTGGCGGCGACGGTGTCCTCATAGGGCATTTCCACGCACTGGCCGCTCTCGTCATAGGCCCAGCCGTGATAGTTGCAGCGCAGGCCGCACTTCTCGACAAAGCCGTAGGACAGGTCCGCACGGCGGTGAGCGCAGGCGCGTTCGACGAGGCCGAAATTGTCGCTGAGGTCTTTGTAGAGCACCAGGTCCTCGCCCATCAGCCGGATCGGCTTGACGCGGGTTTCCTCGAACTCGCTGGCGCCGGCGATCGGCATCCAGTAGCGACGCAGCAGGTCGCCCATGCGGGCGCCTGGTCCGATGCGGGTCAGCAGTTCGTTCTCAGCGGCGTCCATGGCTCATTCCTCCCATTTTATTCCCGGTCAGGACTTGGCGACGTCGGTCGCCGAGAAGCCCGCCACGCGCTTGTACTGTTCCGATAGGGCGCGCAGCTCGTCCTGGGTGATGATTTTTTCCAGATCATCGAAGGGCTTGTCGCCGCTCAGCTCCTCCACGCGGATGTTGATGATGTCGGGCGGCGAGGATCGGTTGGTGCGCACCACATTGCCGGTGGGACCCAGGCGTTCGGCTTCGTAGGCGAGCAGGGCGGCGGGGGACAGGTCCTCGGCCAGCTTATCGGCCAGGGTGCGGGCGTCGATCAGGCCCTGGGCCGAACCGTTGGAGCCGCGCGGGTACATGGGGTGGGCGGCGTCGCCCGCCAGGGTCACGCGGCCGAAGGTCCACTGTTCCAGGGGGTCCTTGTCGACCATCGGGTATTCCAGGAGGATGTCCGAGCTCTTGATCAGCTCGGCCACATCCAGCCAATCGAAGTTCCAGTTTTCGTAAACGGGCAGGAAGTCGCCGACCTGGCCGCCCTGATTCCAGTCGTTCATCTCGGCGCTCTCGCGCTCGATCTCGGCCACCCAGTTGATCAGCTGGCGACCGTCTTCGTCCAGTTCGTCGACGATGGGATAGATGACGATCTTGCCCGTGCGGATCGAGCCGACGCGCAGATAGGTCTTGCCGTCGAGGATCGGCTTGCGACGGGTCACGCCCCGCCAGGTGTTGATGCCGGTGAACACCACCTTGTCGTCAGGGTGGAGTATTTTGCGCACGACCGAGTTCACGCCGTCGCAGCCGATGGCCAGGTCGGCCCGAACGGGCGGGCGGGCCTCGCCGGTCGCGGCGCTGACGAAATTCAGGGTCACGCCGCCTTCGTCCTGTTCGAAGGCGTTCAGGCGATAGTCGGTGACGATGCGGTCGGGGCCGAGGACCGCCAGGGCTTCCTGGTACAGCATGTTGTGCAGGCGGCCGCGGTGGATGCTGACCTCGGGATAGGGATAGCCTGCGGCCAGGCCGCGCTTCTCCTCGTAAATCTTCTGCCCGAACCGGTTGTAGAAGGCGCTGGTGGTCAGCTCTATGCCCAGGCTGCGCGCCTTCTCGCCCACGCCCAAGGCGGTCAGTTCGCGCATGGCGTGGGGCAGGAGCGTGATGCCGACGCCGATCTCCTTGACCTCGGGCGCCGCCTCATAGACGCGGCTGGCGATCCCCCGCCGGTGCAGGCCCAGCGCGAGGGCCAAGCCAACGATGCCGCCGCCGACGATCGCGATCTCCATGTCTCAAACTCCCTGGCCCCTGACGTGGGCGGTCCGCGCTGAATGAAGGCAGCGACGTCAAATTAGACAGACGTCATACCAATTCAAATTCCCCTGTTCAATTGGCCTTTTGCCGTTCCGGGGCGCAGGCGGAGAGGCTGGGGGCTGGATTTGAGTGTATGAAAGCTATCAATACACTGAAATATATGAATTTTCTTTCCGGAAAGATTTTTGGCATCGCCCATTTCAAACGGCGGATTGCACATAAGACATATGTCTGATTAAAAATATCCATAGAGGCCAATGGCGCGTGTCGTGACAGCGGTCTGTGTATTTTCGCGATTCGTCAAAAGGGACGGTGGCCGACCGTGGGGAGCGGCCACCTGCTGGAAAAATCATGCCGGTCTATTCAGAACAGATTCTGCAACGCGCCCGCCGACTCGGCGCCGCCACCCTGCATGAGGCGGCTGGCCGCATCGGGGCCCTTCCTTCGGGGATCAAGCCGGTGGAGAAGGCCATGGTCCTTTGCGGTCCGGCCTTCACGGTTCACTGCCCGGCCCTTTCAAACCTCCAGATTCACCATGCCCTCTATCACGCCCGGCCGGGGGACATCCTGGTGGTGCATGTCAGCGGCGGGACCGAGGCGGGCTACTGGGGGGATATCCTCAATGAGGCGGCCCTGGCGCGGGGGCTCGGCGGCCTCGTGATCGACGGCGGGGTGCGCGATACGGCGGGCCTGTCGAAGATGGACTTCCCCGTGTTTTCCAACGGGGTCTGCATACGGGGCACGGGCAAGGACTATGAGGCTGTCGCCTGGCTCAACGAGGGGGTGCGCATGGGCGAGGTGGTCATCCGCGCCGGCGACCTGATCATGGGCGACCGCGACGGCGTGGTGGCGATCCCGGCCGAGCGCGTGGAGGATGTGGTCATTGCGGGGGAAGCCCGCGAGGCGGACGAAACGCGCAAAATCCAACTGATCCGCCAGGGCGCGCGCACGATCGACCTCTACGGCTTCGTCAACGGCGCTCCTGCCGCGATCACGCCGGGCGCGCCCTTCCGGGGGCGGGGCTGACGGCGTCGGATCGAAAAGGGCGAGCCCGGAGGGCTCGGGGCGTCCCGCGCTTGCGCGTCAGGCGGCCGCGCCTTGTCCGTGGTTCTGGATGATGGTCTGAAGGGCTTGGCGCAGAATCTCGACCTGATCCGGACTCAAGCCTTGCAGCAGGCGCTCTTCCAGGGCGTCGGCCCGGGCGTCGCATTGGGCCAGCAAGGCCTGGCCTTTTTCGGTAAGGGTGATGTTCAGGATGCGGCGGTGCTCGGGATTTTCGGCGCGGACGATCAGGCCCTTGCGCTCCAACCCTGAGATGGTTTCCGACATCGACTGGGGCGTGACCCCCGCCTTGCGCGCCATCTCGGCCGAAGATTGATTCCGCTGCGCGGCCAGCAACGACAGCGCCGTGTACTGGCCCGGGGTCACCCCCAGATTCTGCAGGAAGGCCTCCAGGCCCGTGCGGCTGGCGGTTTCGGCGCGCTTGATCAGATAGAGGGGGCGGGCGGCGGATCGGGTCATGGGTCGGTTGTGCGGCAGGGCGGAGATGAAGTCTATATATCAGGTTGCCTGTTATAAAGGCAGATGATATCAGGTTACCTGATAACAATCTGCCGAGGGAAAGCGCTTCCGTGTCCGACCGCACCAACCACGACGTCCTGGCCGCCCTTACGACCGTCTCGGTCGAATTCGAGGACGGCATCGCCTGGGTCAGCCTGAACCGCCCGGAGAAGCGCAACGCCATGAGTCCGACGCTCAACCGCGAAATGCTTCAGGTGCTGGAGCAATTGGAGTTCGACGATCGCTGCGGCGTGGTGGTCCTGACGGGAAAGGGGGACAGCTTCTCGGCGGGCATGGATCTGAAGGAATACTTCCGTGAAACCGACAACGCGCCGGCCCTGGTCAAGGCCCAGATTCGTCGCGCGGCCGGAGCCTGGCAGTGGCGAAAGCTGCGCTTCTACGCCAAGCCCACCATCGCCATGGTCAACGGGTGGTGCTTCGGCGGGGCCTTCACGCCCCTGATCGCCTGCGACCTGGCCGTGGCGGCGGACGAGGCCGTCTTCGGTCTGTCCGAGATCAACTGGGGCATCATTCCGGCGGGCAATGTGACCAAGGCGGTGTCCCAGGTCTGCGGCGAGCGCGCGGCCCTCTATCTCATCATGACGGGCGAGCCCTTCGGCGGCCAGAAGGCGCGTGAGGTCGGCCTGGTGAACGAGTCCGTGCCCCGGGCGAAGCTGCGCGCCCGCACGCGCGAACTGGCCATGACCCTGCTGGGCAAGAATCCGACCGTCCTGCGTCAGGCCAAGCACGCGCTTCGCCGGGTCGAGCCGATGGACTGGGATCTGTCCGAGGAATACCTGGCGGCCAAGGCCGAGCAGACCGCCGCCATTGATCCCGAGAAGGGCCGGACCAAGGGCATGAAGCAGTTCCTTGACGACAAGACCATCCGTCCGGGCCTGGAAGGCTATCGTCGTGGGGAGTGAGTTCAAGCCGGTCTCGCGCGAAGCGGTCGGACGTCTGCTGCGCCCTCGCTCCGTGGCCGTGGTCGGGGTGTCGGACGCCGCCGACTCCATCGGGGGACGCAGCCTGGCCAATCTGGACGCCTTCGGCGTCAGGGAGGTCCATCTCGTCAGCCGCACCAATGCCTCGGTGCAGGGGCGCGCCTGCGCGGCCTCCATCGACGATCTGCCCGACGGTATCGACGCCGCCGTCATCGCCCTGCCGCAGAAGGCCGTCGTCGAGGCCCTCGAGGCCTGCGCCCGCAAGAAGATCGGCGGGGCGGTGGTCTATGCCGCCGGCTTCGCCGAGGCGGGCGAGGAGGGCGCCAGGGCCCAGGCGCGGATGGCCGCGATCGCGCGCGAAGCCGACATCGCCGTCCTGGGTCCCAATACGCTGGGCCTGACCAACTATGTGGACGGCGTGGCCCTGGCCTTTGGTCCCAACGGCCCCGCGAAGCCCGGCGGTCGTCCGGCCATCGCCGTCCTTGCGCAATCGGGAGCCATGATGGGCTCGCTGCGTCTGTCGGCGGCGGCGCGCCGATACGCGGTCAGCTACGCCGTGGCGACCGGCAACGAGGCCGTGACGGGGATCGAGGACTATATGGCCCATGTGGTCGATGATCCTCACACCCGGGCCATCGCCGTCTTCGCCGAGCAGCTGCGTCGGCCGCTGGAGTTCCTGAAGCTGGCGGGTCAAGCGCGCCGGAACGGCAAGCCGGTCATCCTGCTGCACCCGGGGCGCAGCGATGCGGCCCAGGCTTCGGCGGCCTCGCATACCGGGGCGCTGTCCGGCGACTATCTCACCATGAGGGCCATGGTCGCGGCCGAGGGCGTCATCGCGGTCGAGACCCTGGAAGAGTTTCTGGATACGGCCGAGTTCCTGACCCGCTTCCCGAACCCGCCCCTGCACGGCCCGGCGATCATCACGGACTCTGGGGCGTTGCGCGGCTTGTCCCTCGACTTCGCCGAGAGCCACGGCTTGTCCATCCCCGCCCTGACCGCCGGGACGGAGGCGCGTCTCAAGGCGCGTCTTCCCGCCTTCGCCGAGGCGATCAATCCGCTCGACATCACGGCCCAGGGGCTCAAGGACATGCCTCTCTACGCCGAGGCGACCGCGGCCCTGGCCGAAGACGAGGCGACGGGCGGCGTACTGGTCGCCGCCATGCCCGGTTCGCCCCAGATCGGCATGGCCAAGGCCGACGCCGTCATTCCGGTTCTGAGCGCCAGCCCCAAGCCCAAGGCCTATGTGGTCCTGGGCGACGCGCCGGTCGATCCGGCCCTGCCCGAGCGCCTGCGTGTTGCGGGCGTGCCCTATTTCCGCGCGCCGGAACGGGCCTTGCGCGCCTTCGCCCATATGGGGGAGTACGCCCGTCTGCAGCGGGCGGCGGCTGAGCCGCGCTCGCCGGAGCCGCCGGCGGGTTCGCCCATCGCGGGCCAGGGGATTCTGGTCGAGCATAGGGGCAAGGCCCTGTTGCGCGGGGCGGGTCTGCGCACGCCGCACGGCAGGCTGGCCGGGTCGGCGGACGAGGCGGCGGCCATCGCCGACGGCATCGGCTGGCCGGTGGTCCTCAAGGTTCAGTCGGCCCAGCTGCCGCACAAGACCGAGGTCGGCGGCGTCGCGGTCAATCTCACGGACGAAGCGGCTCTGCGGGCCGCCTATGAAGCCATGGCGGCGCGCGTGGCCGAGGCCCGCCCCGACGCGGTGATCGACGGCTATCTGGTCGAAGGCATGGCTCCGCGCGGTCTGGAATTGGTCGTCGGCGGTCGCCGTGATCCGCATTGGGGGCCGGTCCTGATGGTGGGGCTCGGCGGCGTCTGGATCGAGGCGCTCAAGGACGTCCGCCTGACGCCGGCGGACATGCCGGTCGCCTTGATCGAGGCCGAGATCGACCAGTTGCGCGCACGCGTCCTGCTGGACGGCTATCGCGGCGCGCCGCCCATCGACAAGAAGGCGCTGGCCCAGGCCGTGGCCTCGATCGGCGACCTGATGCGCGCCCACCCCGAGATCGCCGAGATCGAGGTGAATCCGCTGGTCGCCTATGGCGCGGGGGAGGCTCCCCTGGCGCTCGACGCCCTGATCGTCGTGGACGGGAGCGCCGCCTGATCGAGTCGCGCGGCTTGGCGAGTATTCAAAGATAAAGACCCGCCTCCTGCCCGGAGACGGGTCTTCGCTTTTGAAGACGACCGGGCTCAGGTCATCAGGCGGGCGTACCGGCTGAGATGGTGCGCGCGGTCTCCGAACTGTCGCTCGATCAGGGTCAGGCGCTTGAAGTAGTGTCCGGCCGCATATTCCTCGGTCAGGGCGACGCCTCCGTGCAACTGGACGGCGGACTGGCCGACGTCCCGGCAGGCGGCGGCGATCGCGACCTTGGCGGCGGACAGGCCGCGGGCGCGCTTGTCGACGTCCTCTTCCCCTGCGGCGCTGACGGCCAGAAGGGCCATGGAGCGGCTCAGCTCGACCGACATGTGAAGGTCCGCCATGCGGTGCTGCAGCACCTGGAAGCGGCCGATCGGCTGGCCGAACTGTTCGCGGGTCTTGATGTAGTCGAGCGTCAGGTCGCGCAGGGCCTGCATCGCTCCGACCGCCTCGACGCAGACGGCGGCCGCAGCACGATCCCAGGCCCAATGAATCAGGGGCAGGCCCCGCCCCTCTTCTCCCAGCAGGGCCTCGTCAGGCAGGACGACGCCGTCCAACGTCAGGTCCGCCGCGCCTGACCCGTCATAGACCGGATAGGCCCGACGGCTCAGGCCCGCCTGATCCGCAGTCATGAGGAAGAGACTGACCCCTGCGGCGTCGTCCGGCAGGCCCGAGGCGCGGGCCGAGACGATCAGCAGATCCGCGACGTCGGCGCCCTGGACCACCTGCTTGGCCCCATCCAGGCGCCAGCCGCCCTCGGTGCGGACGGCCGTGGCCTCGACCCAGTCAAGGTGGTCCCGGGCGCGACGCTCGCTATGGGCGACGGCGGCCTTGCAGGCTCCCGAGGCCAGGCCGGGCAGGAAGGCGGCCTTCTGGGATTCGGAGCCGGCCTTCTGGATGAGGCCCGCCGACAGAACGAGGGAGGCCACCAGCGGCTCGTTGACCAGGGCCGATCCGCAGGGCTCCATCACGGCCAGCAGGTCGGCCAGGGCGCCGCCGGCGCCGCCGTGGGCCTCGTCGATCTCGGCGCCGAGAACGCCCAGGTCGGCCAGTTCGGCCCACAGGCTTTCGGAATGGGTGGCGCCCGCGCGGATGCGCCGCCTGCGGGTCTCGAAATCGTGACGGTCCGCCAGAAGGGCCGAGACGGCGTCGGCGATCATGCGCTGGGTTTCAGTGGGGGCGAAGTCCATCGTCCGGCTCCTCGGATGGAATGACGGCGGGCCGATCAGAGGCCAAGGGCGCTCTTGGCCAGGATGTTGCGTTGAATCTCGTTCGACCCGCCGTAGATCGAGACCTTGCGGGTGTTGAAATAGACGCCAGCCAGCGGCGCGGCGTCGGCGGGCCCTATAGGATCGGCGTGGACGCCGTTCGACCAGGCGTGGGCGTCGTAGGCCAGGGCGTAACGGCCGACGGCGTCCATCATCAACTCGGCGATATCCTGCTGGATCTCCGAGCCCTTTATCTTCAGCAGATTGGCCTCGGCGCCCGGCCCCGCCCCGCCGGTGATCGCGGCGAGCATGCGCAGGGTGGTCAGTTCCAGCGCGGTCAGGCGGATTTCGATCTCGGCCACCTTCGTGCGGAAGTCCCGGTCGTCGATCAGGCGGCCGGCGGGCGTCGGTTCGTCGGCGGCAAGGGCCTTCAGACGGCGGATTTCGCGGCGCGACTGGCCGATGCGGGCGATGCCGGTGCGTTCATGGGACAAAAGGTATTTGGCGTAGTCCCAGCCCTTGCCCGGCTCGCCCACGACGTTCTCGGCCGGGATGCGGACGTTCTCGAGGAAGACCTCATTGACCTCATGCTCGTCATCGATGGTGATGATGGGGCGCACGGTGACGCCCGGCGTACTCATCGGCACGAGCAGAAGGCTGAGGCCCAACTGCTTCTTCGGTTCGTCGCTGGTGCGGACCAGGCAGAACATCCAGTCGGCGACATGGGCCAGGGTGGTCCAGATTTTCTGGCCGTTGACGACCCATTCATCGCCGTCGCGGACCGCGCGGGTCTTCAGCGACGCCAGGTCTGAGCCCGCTCCCGGCTCGGAGAAGCCCTGACACCACCAGTCCTCGACGTTCAGGATCCGGGGCAGGAAGCGGTCCTTCTGCGACCGGGAGCCGAACTTCATCAGGACGGGAGCCAGCATGCCCATGCCGAACACCGGAGCCGCCGGAGCGCCCTCCTCGGTCAGGACCTCGTCGAAAAGATGCCGCTGGACCACTGTCCAGCCCGGCCCCCCGTACTCCACCGGCCAGGTCGGGGCGCCCCAGCCCCTGGCGACAAGCGCGCGCTGCCAGACGAGGCGCTGTTCGCGTCGAGGCAGCTTGCCGTGTAAAACTTGGTCTCGTGTGAGCGGGCAGAGGTTCTCCCGGACGAAGGCGCGGACTTCCTCGGCGAAGGCGATGTCCTTGGCGTCATGGGCGAGATGCATGGGCGCGGGCTCCTGAGAACAGACGCCTCTATAGCAGGAGCCCGAATATACGGAAACCTGAATTAGGCAGTCGCGCCGTCAAGCGTTCCGGAGCTGCAGGGGACGAAGACCGAAACGGCGCGCTGGAAGAAGGCGGTCCGGCGTCAGAGGCATCGCCCGAATCCTGTCCGCTGACGGAGCGTCAAAGCCCGCGACTGTCGCCGCGGGGCTTTGACGCTGTTGAACGGCCGGCGGCCGCCGGGCGCAGGTTCTCCGTCCGCGCCGGTCCACGGAGGAGGCCTCCCGCCGCCGAGGTTCAGGCGAGCTGCAGGGTGTTGTACTGGGCGTTTGGGCCCGGGTATTCGCCGCCCCGGTCCTCTCCCACCTCGCGCGCCACCAGGGCGTTGGTCATGGCGTTGAGGCGCAGGATCAGGGCCTTGTGACGCTCGGGCTCGGCCGCCAGGTTGATGATCTCGTCCGGGTCGGCGTGGGTATCGTAGAGCTCCAGGTCGTTGTAGGCCACAAGCTGCTCCCAGGTCGTCGGCGTATGATGCTGGCTGGGCGCGAAATAGCGGGCGAACTTGTAGCGGCCGTCGAACACGCCCCGGTGCACGCGCCGCTTCGACAGATCGAAGACCGGGCGGTCCAGATAGTTCTTGTTGGTCCGCTCCCACGACAGCAGGACGCCGTAGTTGAACAGATGGCCTTCCTCGTCGCGCCGGGTGCGGGCGTCGGGCGCGAGCGCCAGGCCCGACAGGTCGTAGCCGACCAGCTGGGGGAAGGTCGCCTTGCTCCACGCCTCGTCCTTGCCGGCGAAGCCCAGCAGGGTCGGGGCGATATCGACCGAGCTCATCACCGCCTGGCTGGTCACGCCGCGCGCGCCGTCCGGGTGGGCGATGAACATGGGGACGTTGGTCTCTTCCTTGTAGATGGTGCCGCCCTTCTGGCGCATGCCGTGGGCGGCGGCCCGCTCGCCGTGGTCCGAGGTGTAGACGATCACGGTGTCGTCCATCTGGCCCGACTTCTCGAGCGCCCACAGCAGGGTCAGGATGTTCTGGTCCACGTCGCGCAGGCAGTTGCAGTAGTAGTTGACGAAGCGCAGCCAGGCGGCCTCGTCCTCGCGCGGCATGGCGCCGTAGGTCTTGACGTCCAGGGCCGCGATGCCCCGGTGCGCCTCGGGCTTGGTCGACAGGTCGTCCAGGCGGAAGCTGCGCGGCAGGGGGAAGCCCAGGTCGGTTTGATACAGTTCGTCGCCCGGCTCGGCGCGCATGACCCCGGCCAAGTTCCACACGGCGCGCGTCCGGGCCTGTTCGCCGGTGGCGTCGTAGAACATGATGTCGTGAGGATTGACTAGGTTCACGGCCATGAACCAGGGCTTGTCCTGACGCTTGCCGGGATCCCTGGCCAGGTCCTGGATCAGCATGGCGGCGTCGCCGGTGACGGCCCGGTCGGTGCGGTAGCCGGCCCAGGTCAGGCCGATCTCCTCGCCATAGAAGTTGTAGTCGGAGAAGCCGAACGGCTCCATGGCGTCGGTGGTGTCGGGGAACTCGCGCTGGAAGCCCGGCGCGGCGGTCGGCAGCTTCGACAGGTGCCACTTGCCCTTGTAGGTCGAATAGTAGCCCGCCGCCCGCATCATGCCGCCCAGGGTGTCGATCTCGGGCGTCAGGACGGCGCCCTGTTCGGCGTTGGAATAGACCTTGGTCTTCTGGGTGTGCTGGCCCGTGTAGATGACCGCCCGGGACGGGGTGCAGGGCGTGGTGTGCACATGGTAGTTGGGCAGGTGCAGGCTGCGCTCGAGCAGCGCCTTGTGTCCCGGAAGATGGTCCAGCAGCCCTTCGGGATAGGAGCGCAGGCCGAACTCCTGATCCGTCATGATGAAGAGGATGTTCAGCGGCCGCGAGGGATCGCGCGGCGTACGGGGCCGGGCGCGCACGGGCGGGGCGGCCCCGGCGGCTGCGGCGGCGCCGGCCATGCCGGTCAGAAGGGAACGACGGTCGATCCGAGGCATGTTTCACTCCACTGAGAGCCTGGCCGTCTGCGCGGCCTTGCGGCGAAGATGATCCGAAGACGAGACCCTATTCAGGCGGCCGCTACCTGCACATAGCGCCCGTCGAAATAGGCCAGGGGCGGCATGGGCGAGGGCAGGTCCACCGCCTGGACGTCGCCGATGACGATGCGGTGGCTGCCGTGGTCGACCACATGGGCCTGTTTCAGGCGGATGACGGCGCAGGCGTCGCTGAGGGCCGGAGGACGGCCGTCCGCGCCGCCGTCCCAGGCGCCGATGGCGAAGCGTTCGCCGCCGCGCACCCCCCCGCCGCAGGCGCGCGACACCGCCTCATGGTCGGCGCTCAGCACATTGAGCACCAGGTCGGACCCGGCGTCGATGGCCTGGAAGATGGCGGCGTTGCGGTTGATGCAGACCAGCATGGACGGCGGGTCCATGCTGACCTCGCTGACGGCCGTGGCCGCCATGGCGTAGGGGCGGCCCTCATGCTGGGCCGTGACCACCACGACCGAGCGGACCAGATTACGCAAGGCGCTCTTCAGCGCCGGAGCCAGCATGTCGTCGTCCATGGCGATGTCCTCCCTACGTCTGTTCCGTTGCCGAACATGACGAGGTCGATAGTGCGACGGGAGAATAATATGTCAAGTTACTTTACTATCTGGGCCGCAGCCGCGTCCGATGCCGCCGCCGGAAGGGCCAGCATCACGCTCTGAGCCACGCACAGGGGCTTCTCCAGGCCTTCGCCCTCGATCACGCAGTCGCTGACGATCTGCCAGCCGCCCGCGCGGGGCTCGACCGCCGCCACCGTCTGGCGCAGACGCAGGCGGACGCCGCTGGGGGCGGGATTGACGAAGCGGACCTTGTTGACGCCGACGTTCAGCACCTTGTCAGCGCCCTCGATGCGTAGCAGGTCGTCCTGAAGACGCGGCAGCAACGACAGCGTCAGGAAGCCGTGGGCGATGGGACCGCCCAGTTCGCGCGAGGCCCGCTCGACATCGACGTGGATCCACTGATGATCGTCGGTGGCGTCGGCGAAGCGGTCGATGCGGTCCTGGTCCAGATCCAACCAGTCGGACACGCCGAGGTCGCGCCCGGCCAGGCCGGGCAGGTCGGCGAAGACGACCGTCAGCGGCGCGCTCAAGCCCGCGTCTCCCGGGCGATCCGGTTCGGCCCGGCGAAACCGAACATCCAGGCGGCGATCTTGCGCATCTGGATCTCTTCGGCGCCCTCGGTGATGCGATAGCGGCGGTGGTGGCGATAGATGTGCTCGAACGGCTTGTGGCGCGAATAGCCCATGCCGCCGTGCACCTGCATGGCCGTGTCGGCGGCTTCGCAGACCAGGCGGTTCGCCCAGTAGTTGCACATGGAGACCCGATCCGAGAGCTTGGTCGCGACCTCAGGCTTGGACATGCGGTCCATCTCCCACGCCGTCTTGCGGATCAGCAGGCGCAGCATCTCGACCTGGGTGGCCAGTTCGACCAGAGGGAACTGGATCGCCTGATTGACCGCCAGAGGCTTGCCGAAGGGCTTGCGCTCGCGCGCGTACTTCACCGCCTCGCGGATGCAGAAGTCGGCGGCGCCCAGGGAGGAGGCGGCCTGGCGGATGCGGTTCTCGTGGACGAAGTGCTGGGCCAGCGCCAGCCCGCCGCCGGTCGGGCCGAACAGGGCGTCGTCGGGAACCCAGACGTCGGTGAAGCTGACGCGCGGGTGGTCGGTCGGCATGTTGAAGGTCCAGAGGTACTCCTCGATCTTGACTCCGTGCGCCTCGGCCGGGACCAGGAAGCAGCTGATCCCCCCGGCGTCGCCCGCTTCGCCCGAGGTGCGGGCGAAGACCATGACGTGGGTCGCCACGTGCATCCCCGTGGTCCACATCTTCTCGCCGTGGATGCGCCAGCCGGCGACGCCGTCGCGCGTCTCGGATACGGCGACCGTCTCCATGTGGGTGGCGTCCGAGCCGTGCTCGGGCTCGGTCAGGCCGAAGCAGACCGAGCGCGTCCCGTCCAGCATTCCGGCGATGAACTCGTCCTTCTGGGCCTGGGTCCCGAAGTCGCGGAACATCAGCACCTGCGGATAGTTGGCGACGATCGAATGCTCGTTCTGCAGGTCGTTGTGCAGACCCAGCCCCCTGGCGGCGAAATGCTCGCGGATGGCGGCCATGGCCAGGTTGGAGCCGTCCTTGCCGCCGAACTCGGCGGGCAGGGCGAAGCGCAGGTGACCGGCCGCGTCGGCGCGGCGCTTGGCCTCGGCCAGCAGGGCCTCCCATTCGTGCCGGGGCAGGCCGCCGTTGTCGAAGTCGGTGCGCGCCCACTCGCGGCGGTGGTCGAAGAAGCGCTCATTGTCGTCCTGCGCCTGCAGCGGAACGATCTCGGCCTCGATGAAGGCGTCCAGTTCCGCCAGGTAGTCGGTGATTTCAGCGGGCAGTTCGAAGTCCATGCGCGCTCCTCCCTTTTCGTTGGATTCCAGACTAGGCCGGAGGGCGAATAACGTAAAGCAATTTGACAAACATCGGCGGCGGGTATGGAGTCGTGCCGTACAGGAAACAACAGGAAAGGTTCAGTCCCATGAGCACGCCGATCACCACAGAGAGCGGGCTGCGCTCGCTGCACCACGCGGCCTTCCGCTGCCGCGACGCCGAACAGACGCGCTGGTTCTACGAGGACGTCCTGGGGCTGAAGGCCTCGGCCGGCATCGTGCTGGACGAGGTGCCGGGCCTGGGCGATCCGGTCCCCTACATGCACATCTTCTTCGAGATGGGGGACGGCAACTTCCTCGCCTTCTTCGACGCGCCGTCGACGGCTGATCCCGACTGGTTCAAGCGCAAGGACAGCTTCGACATGCACATCGCCATCCAGGCGCGCGACGAGGCCCATATGCGTCAGATGCAGCAGCGCATCCGCGACCACGGCGTCAGCTGCCTGGGCCCGGTCGAACACCACTTCGTCCGCTCGGTCTATATGTATGACCCGAACGGCATCCAGGTGGAGATCACCACCCGCACCGAGGACCACGACCGCATCCTGGCCGAGGAAGGCGCCGCCCTGCCGCAGGTGCTGAAGGACTGGACCGCCCGGACCCGCGCCGAGAAGGAGGCCAGGTTCGGCGCCGAGGCCCTGGACCGCCGCGGCAAGCCCCAGGCGGAGCTCAAGGGATGAGCGACGCGCCCGCGAAGAAGACATACCGGCGCATCCCCTATCTGATCGTCTTCCAGGAACAGGCGGCGTTCAAGGACACCTATGGCGGCGCCGAGGGCTCGGTGGCGCTGGAGGCGCACCTGCTGAAGCCGGACACGCCGTCCGACACGGTCGTCATCATGATGCACCCGATCGGCGGGGGCGCCTGGCTGCCCCTGCCGGCGGCCCTGGCCAAGCAGGGCGTCCACGTCATCTATTGCAACAGCCGCTATCGGGGCATCGACAACGCCCTGATCATGGAGAAGTGCGCCCTGGACCTGGGCGCCTGCGTCCGCGACGCCAAGGAACGGCTGGGCTATGAGAAGGTGATCCTGGGCGGCTGGTCCGGCGGCGGCGCCCTGTCGCTGTTCTATCAGGCCGAGGCCGAGAACCCGACGGTGACCCAGACCCCGGCGGGCGATCCCATCGACCTGACGAAGGCGAAGCTGATCCCGGCGGACGGCATCGCCCTGCTGGCCGCCCACCTGTCGCGCAACCTGACCCTGACCGAGTGGATCGATCCCTCGGTCACGGACGAGAGCCGCCCGTTCGACCGCGACCCGGAACTGAACCTCTACGACCCGGCCAATCCGAACCAGCCGCCCTATTCGCCCGAATTCGTCGCCCGCTATCGCGACGCCCAGGCGGCCCGCAACCGCCGCATCACCGCCTGGGTGAAGGCGCAGCTGGCCGAGCTGAAGGCGCAGGGGTTGCACAACCACGAGCGCGGCTTCGTGGTGCAGGGCACGATGGCTGACCCGCGCTTCATCGACGCGACGCTGGAGCCCAGCGACCGCCGCCCCAACTATTGCATGTTGGGCGATCCGGCCGTCGTCAACGACGGGCCGGTGGGGCTGGCGCGCTTCTCGACCCTGCGGTCGTGGCTGTCGCAATGGTCCTACGACGACTCCAACGCGGACGGGCTGAAGTGCGCGGCGCGGATCAGCGTGCCCATGCTGGTGATCGAGAACAGCGCCGACGACGCCTGCACCCCCAGCCATGCCGCCCGCCTGATGGCGGCGGCGGTGAAGGCGCCGCAGACCCATGCGGTCATCAAGGGCGCCAACCACTACTATTCGGGCCAGCCGGACAAGGCGGCCGAGGGGGCGGCGGTCTTCGTGGAGTGGATGAAGGCGACGTTCTGACGTCCGGCGCCTGATCCCGGCCGGACGGGGACGACGAGAAGAGAGGGGCCGCAGCCTCGAAGAACGGCCGATCCTTCGCGGGGTCGGCCGTTTTCAATTCCGCGCGCCCCTCGTCGGCGGGCGAAAAAAAACCGGAGCGTCGGTCGACGCTCCGGTCAGTGTGTCGGGAGCCTTGCTCAGGCGTCGGACAGGATCAGTAGCGAAGACCCAGTTGGATCGAGACCACCCGGCCGGGGTCGACCACATAGGTCTGGGAGCCGGCCAGGAAGGGCGTGCCGAACGAGTGGGAGGCCGTCCATTCGTTCGTCACGTTCCGACCGATCAGGGCCAGGGTCCAGCGATCGTCGGCCGAGACCAGGCCCAGACGGAGATCGATCTTGGAGAAGCCCTCCTGATAGGACGTCGGGCTCAGGTTCTCTTCCAGATAGGTCCCGCTGCGGCCGCGGACCGTGGCGTCGCCCTGGAGGCGCATTCCATTGTCCAGCGGATGATCGACGTTCAGCGTCAGGGCGCCCGACCATTTCGGCGCGCGCGGCAGGCGCACGCCGCCGATGTCTTCCACGCAGTTGGCGGGCGGAGCCACGCCGTTCTTATAGACGCAGGGCGCGGTCGGATAGGAATCGTATTTGGCGTCGTTGTAGGCGATCGAGCCCGACAGCGTCACCGACGGGTGAAGGCGCAGGACCCCTTCGGCCTCGACGCCCTGGCTCTTGGCGCTGGCGGCGTTGGTGGTGATGAAGGCGTTGGTGGCCGAGTTGAAGCCGGACACCTGCAGGTCTTCGAACTTGGAGGTGTAGGCCGCCAGGTTCACCGTCGCCCGGCCGTCCAGCAGGGTCAGCTTGGTCCCGATCTCGATCGAGTTGGAGGTCTCGCCTTCGAACTCGAACGAGCTGGGCCCGCCCGTCGACTGGGCGCCGACGAAGCCCCCGGCCTTCGAACCCTTGGCGTAGGAGGCGTAGAACATCATGTCGCGATCCACGATGTACTGGACCTGCACCGAGGGATCGAGCTGGCTTTCCTCGCGCTGGCCGCTGAGCGGCGTGTTGAGCCAGGTCGGGGGGACGACGCCGGTGGTGGAGCGGGTCTGCTCCGCGGCCTTGTCTTCCCAGGTCTGGCGCAGGCCGGCGGTCAGCTTCCAATGGTCGTTGAAGGCGTAGGTCGCCTGACCATAGATCGAGTAGCTCTCATTGGTCTGGTTGAACAACCGGTCGCTGGCGCCGTTGAACGGCCCCGTCAGAACGTGGGTGTTCTGATGCATGTCGATTTCGTTCTTGTGGGCGTAGGCGCCCACGATCCAGGTCAGCGGCCCCTCGTTCGAGGAGGTCAGGCGCAATTCCTGCGAAATCTGGTTGAAGTCTTCCTGGAAGATGGTGCGCAGCAGCGGCTGGATGGTGAAGTCGCTGTCGATCTGCTTGTCGTAGTCGAAGGATGAATAGGCGGTGATCGAGGTCAGGGTGACGCCGTTGGCGAAGTCCTTGTTGATCGTCAGCACGCCGTTGAAGCTGTTGGTGTCGTCATAGTCCGGCACGCCCGCGGTGGTCGCCCGGGTGAAGGATTTGGACTGGCCAGGGCCGACGCTGCTCATCGGCTGGCCGGTCAGCTCCTGGCGGGCGCCCTCGAGCTTCAGCCGGAAGGTCAGGGTGTCGCTGGCCAGGTAGTCGATGACGGCGCGGCCGATCAGATCCTCGCGGCCCGGATTGTGGTCGCCGGTGGTGGCGTTAGCGAGCCAGCCCTCGTTGTCGCTGTATTTGCCGGCCAGGCGGACCAGCAGCTTGTCCGTGACGGGGCCGGAGATGATCTGGGTGATCTCGAACCCTTCGTCGCCCTCGACCGTGCCGGTGACCGTGGTCGCCAGCTCCCGCTCGGCGCGCGGGCCGTTGGAGGTGATGTTGATGGCGCCTGCGGCGGTGTTCTTGCCGAACAGGGCCCCCTGGGCCCCGCGCAGAACCTCGACGCTGGCCACGTCCAGGAAGGGGGCGGCGAACTGGCGTCCGCGTCCGGCGTATGCGCCGTCGACGAACAGGCCGACCGACTGTTCAAAGGCCAGGTTGCCCGGCGAGGAGCCGATGCCCCGGATATAGATGGCGTTGTTGCCCGGCGTGGCCTGGATATGCAGGTTCGGCACCGAGCCCGACAGGGCTTCGAGGTTACGGACGTCCTGATTGGCCAATTCCTCGCCGCTGGTGACGTTGACCGAGATCGGCACGTCCTGCAGCCGTTCGGTGCGCTTGCGCGCGGTGACCAGGACGTCTGCGACGACGGACGCCTCCTGGGCGCCGGTCCCCGCCGGGGGCCCCGCCTGTCCCGCCGTCTGAGCCAGGGCGGCGGTGCTGAAAACCAAGCTGCTCGACGCGAGCAGCGTCACATAACGACGACGCATGTCTATCCTCCCCATGCGGCTTCGGCCTCTGGCCGGAGCTGTGTTTGCTGCGAGGAGGCGCCACGACCGCGAACGGACCGTCTTCCCTTCCTCCCTGACCGCCGCTTCTGCTGAGCTGCTTGTCAAGAAAGTAGACAAACTCGATCCGGGGTGATCGTCAAGTTACTTTACGTGTTTTTGTTCGTGGCCTGGCGGAATTCCGCCGCGCGGCCCCCGGGCTCGCCCAGGCTGCACAGCAGCGGCGGCCCCCATTCCGCCCCGAAGGCTTCGCGCAGGGCCTTGACGCGCCGGGCGCCGATGCGCCGCCCGAGTTCATCGGTCAGGGAGGCGACGATCTTCTGGGCGTCCTGGCGCATGGCCTTGCCCATGGGGGTCAGCTGGACGATGCGGATGCGGCCGTCGGTCGGATCATCCGCCATTTCGAAAACGCCCCGCTCGACCAGGGAGTTGATCGTGGAATGCACCGCCTGTCGCGTCAGGCGCAGGCTGCGGGCGATGTCGGCGGGACGGACGACGTTCATCTGGACGTGCATCATGACCATGGACTCAGGCCGCGTCAGATGGGGCCATCCGGCCTCCCGCAGGCTCATCTGCAGGCTTTCATCGAACCATTCAAATCCCGCCAGCAGGGGCACGATCAGATAGTCGGAATTCATGATCATCGCATTCTCCTGATTCCGTCTTATGCCGCTGCTCCGCTTGCCCCGCCAAGGGTAAACCGACGCCCCGGCGCGGTCTTCAGAGCGTGCGGGCGATCAGGATCTTCATCACCTCGGAGGCGCCGCCGTGGATGGTGTCGATGCGGGCGTCCTTATAGAGCTGGGCGATCGGATATTCGTTCATATAGCCGTAGCCGCCGAACAGCTGCAGGCATTTGTTCACGCCTTCGAGCTCGGTCTCGGTGATCCAGAGCTTGGCGATGGAGGCGGTGGCCGCGTCCAGTTCGCCCCGGATCAGCTTTTCCGTGCAGGCGTCGATGAAGCTGCGGGCGATGACGGCCTTGGCCTTGACGTCGGCCAGGGTGAACTGGGTGTTCTGGAACGCCATCAGCGGCTTGCCGAAGGCGTGGCGTTCACGCGTGTAGTCGACGGTCAGCTTCAGCGCCCGCTCCAGGATGGCCAGGCCCATGGCGGCGATGCCCAGCCGCTCCTGAGGCAGCATCTGCATCAGCTGGCCGAAGCCCTTGCCCTCGACCTCGCCGATCAGGTTGGAGGCGGGGACGCGCACCTCCTCGAAGAACAGCTCGGAGGTGTCCTGTGCGGCGCGGCCCATCTTGTCCAGGTTGCGGCCGCGCACGAAGCCGGGACGGTCGCCCTCGACCGCGATCAGCGAAATGCCGCGCGAGCCGTTGTCCGAGGTGCGGCACACCACCAGGATCAGGTCCGCCGTCTGGCCGTTGGAGATGAAGGTCTTCTGGCCGTTCAGCACCCATTCGTCGCCCTCCAGCCGGGCGCGGGTGCGGATGCCCTGCAGGTCGGAGCCCGTGCCCGGTTCGGTCATGGCGATGGCCAGGACGATCTCGCCCGAGACCACCTTGGGCAGCCACTTCGCCTTCTGTTCCTCGGTGCCGAAGGCGATCAGATAGGGGGCGACGATCATGTTGTGCAGCGGCACGCCCCAGCCCTCCATGCCGCGCGCGCCGAACTCCTCGATCAGCACCCGCTCATGGCGGAAATCGGCGCCCATGCCGCCGTAGGCCTCGGGGACCGACAGGCCCAGAAGGCCGAACCCGGCGCCCTTGGCCCACATCTCGCGCGGGACGATCTTGTCGCGGCTCCAGGCCTCGATCGCCTCGGGCGGGCATTCGGCGTCGAGGAATTTCGACAGGCCCTCGCGGAACAGGTCGACGTCTTCCTGGGTGTAGGCGGAGGGGCCGGCGTGGGCGCTCATCGGGGGCTCTCGAATTGATTTGGCGATAGGCGGCCATCCTGTGACGGTGAACGGATGAACGTCAATCTATTTGACAAAGATCGGCGGCTGCGGTCATCAGTCGAACCATGTCCGCCTCCGACCCTTCCAGCGCCTGCGACACGGCCGATTTCGTTCTGGCGCGCCTGGACGCCCTGGCGCCCGTGCTGGCGCCGGGCGGCGCGCGGGCGACCCGCCTGCGTCGCTTGACCGGCGGCGCCAGCCTTCAGACCTGGGCCTTCGATGTCGAGGGCGAGGGCGAGGGGACGCCGCGTCCCCTGATCCTGCGCCGTCGCGGCGGGGGCGGCGAGGCCGAGGTGTTCGAGACCTCCCTGCCCCTGCCCGTCGAGGCCCGGCTGCTGAAGGCGGCCGAGGACGCCGGCGCCCCCGTGGCCCGCCTGGTGCGCGACTGCGCCGAGGCCGACGGGCTGGGCGAGGCCTATGTGGTCGAGCGGGTCGCGGGCGAGACCCTGGGCCGCCGCATCGCCGTCGACCCGGCCTTCGCCCCGGCGCGCGAAGTTCTGGGCCGCCAGTGCGGCGAGGCCCTGGCCCGGATTCACGCCGTCGATCCGTCCGTCCTGCCCCCGCTGGAGGCGCAGGACGCGCGCGCCGTTCTGGACCGTTACGCCGACATCTATCGCCGGAACAGCGGCCCGCGCCCGGTCATGGAGGCGGCGCTGAAGTGGATGCAGGGGCGCCTGCCCGCGTCGATCCCGCCGCGCCTGGTCCATGGCGACTTCCGCAACGGCAATCTGATGGTGGACCCCGCGACGGGGCTGGCCGCCGTTCTGGACTGGGAGCTGGCCCATCTGGGCGACCCGGCCGAGGACCTGGGCTGGTTGTGCGTCAACAGCTGGCGGTTCGGCGTGACCGACCGGGCGGTGGGGGGCTTCGCCGATCTGGAGACCCTGCTGGACGCCTATGAGGCGGCGGGCGGCGAACGGCCGTCGGTCGAGCGCGTGCGCTTCTGGCAGGCGGTCGGCACGTTCAAATGGGCGGTGGTGACGATGATGATGTACCGCACCTTCGCCACGGGCGCCTCGCGCTCGGTCGAGCGGGCGGTGATCGGCCGGCGCCTCAGCGAATGCGAGGTCGACCTTCTGGCCTTGATGGAGGCGTCGCGATGATCGAGGGACCGCGCAAGGAAGAACTGGTCGAGGCGGCGATCGCCTGGCTGGAGGACGCCTCGGCCCCGGTCGAGGGCTTTCACCGCAAGGTGGGGGCCAACGCCCTGGGCATCGTCCTTCGAGAACTGGCGCAATGGCCCGCCGCCGAGGCCGCCGCCGTCGCACGGATGGGCGCCATCCTGGGGCGCGAGGGCGACTATGCGGCGCTGAACCTCGCCCTGGCCCAGGCTCTGCGCGAGGGGACGGTCAGCGCCGAGGACCCGGCGGTCTTCGACCATCTGCGCCGCACGGCGCTGGACACGCTGGCGATCGACCAGCCGCGCTATCGTCATGAGCTGTCGCTGGAGGCTGAGGCATGATCGAACTGGTCGAGGTGTCGGCCCGCGACGGCCTGCAGAATGAAAAGACCATCCTGTCCACCGCCGACAAGGTCGCCCTGATCGACAAGGCGGTCGCGGCGGGGGCGCGGCGGCTGGAGGTCGCCAGCTTCGTCAATCCGAAGCTGGTGCCGCAGATGGCCGACGCCGAGGCGGTGATCGCCGCCCTGCCCAGGCGCGCCGAGGTGCGGACGATCGGCCTGGTGCTCAACGAGCGTGGGGCCGGGCGCGCCCTGGCGACGGCGGTGGACGAGCTCGGGATCGTCGTCTCCGCCTCGGACGCCTTCGGCCTGGCCAACCAGGGGCTGGACGTCGACGCGAGCGTCGCCATGGCCGGACGGGTGATCGAGCAGGCGAGGGCGGTCGGCCGCGACGCCCAGGTCACGATCTCGGTCGCCTTCGGCTGTCCGCTGTCGGGCGCGGTCGATCCGGCGCGGGTCGTGGACATGGCGCGGCGGCTGGCCGTCTTCGACCCGCTGGAGATCGCCCTGGCCGACACCATCGGCGTCGCTCGCCCGGATGAGGTCTCGCGCCTGGTCGCGGCCGTGGTCGAGGCGGTGCGGCCCCTGCCGGTGCGGGTCCATTTCCACGATACGCGCGGGACGGGCGTGGCCAACGCCGTGGCCGCCGTGGCCGCCGGCGCCGTCACCGTGGACGCCTCCATCGGCGGGACGGGCGGCTGTCCCTTCGCGCCGGGCGCGGCGGGCAATGTCGCCAGCGAGGACGTGGCCTACGCCCTGAACGGACGCATGGCGGTCGACGTGGACGCCCTGTGCGCCGCCGCCGTCTGGCTCAACGACAAACTGCAACGCACGCGGACCAGCGCCATGACGCGCGCCTGGCTGTCCGCAAGGGAGAAGATCGCATGACCGCCCTGACCCACGAAGGCCGCGTGGCCCTGATCACCGGCGCCTCCTCGGGCCTGGGCGCCGAGTTCGCCCGGCTGCTGTCGCGCGGGGGCGCCAGGGTGGTGCTGGCCGCGCGCCGGGCCGACCGTCTGGCCGCCCTGGTCGCCGAGATCGAGGCGGCGGGCGGCGAGGCCTTGGCCGTGTCGATGGACGTGTCCGACGAGGCCTCGGTCATCGCCGGCTATGACGCGGCCGAGGCGCGCTTCGGCCTGGTCGACACCGTCATCGCCAACGCCGGCGTCAACGCCGACGGACCGGCCACGGATCTGACGATCGAGGCCTACGACCAGATCCAGGCGGTCAACAATCGCGGCGTCTTCCTGACCGCGCGCGAGGGCGGGCGGCGCCTGCTGGCCAGCGGCCGCTCGGATCGGGGGCGGGTGGTGATCCTCGCTTCGATGGGCGGTCTGCACGCCCTGACCGGCCTGGTCGCCTACTGCGCCTCCAAGGCGGCGGCGGTCATGCTGGGGCGGTCCCTGGCCAATGAATGGTCGCGCGCGCGGATCAGCGTCAATGTGGTCTGCCCCGGCTATATGCTGACCGACATCAACGAGGAGTGGTTCACCAGCGAGGCGGGCCAGAAGATGATTTCCAAACTGCCGCGCAAGCGGCTGATGCCGATCGACGCCCTGTCGCCGATGATCGGCTTCCTGACCTCGGACGCGGCGGCCTATACGACCGGCGCGGTGATCAAGATCGACGACGCCCAGCACGTGGATTGAGAAAAACCCTCTCCTCTAGGGAGAGCGCAAAAAGCTGAGTTCATGTTGAGTGTGGCGGCCAGTTTAATCTCCGCTCATCCCCGCGGAAGCGGGGACCCAGTGAGAGCGCAGAGCGACAGGCCTCTTCATTGATCGGAGCGTCTTGAAGCCAAAGCACTGGGTCCCCGCTTCCGCGGGGATGAGCGGGTCTGGGGAAGTCCCACAGGGAATTCAGCCCAAAAAAAGGCCCCCGCGAGGGGGCCAGTGAGGGACGGGAAAAGCTGTCAGGTGAGCATGGAGTTCGGCGGCAGGCCGACCATCGATCGGCCGTGAAGCTCGGTTGAAACGTCCATGTCGTAGACGATGTGGCTGGCCATGACCTCGATGTCGCGCAGGATGCGCTGCATCGGATTGTCGAGCGCATAGAGGCCCGAACCCGAGGAGTCGCAGCAGGTGCGCACCGCCTCCAGGCACTGGCTGACGGCGTAGGCGATCTGCGCGCGCAGGCGCAGGCGGTGCGGCAACTGCTCCTCGTCGCTGAAGGCGGAAAGCGTCAGGTTCTCGTTCGCCGCCTGGCGGATCGACAGTTCGGCCGAGCGGACCAGAAGGTCGGCGCGGGCCAGGCGCATCTGGGCGGCGGGCTTGTCCACCTGGGTCGACTGGCCGCCCATCTTGGTGTGGAGCGTCAGCCGTCGGCGGCTCAGCTCGACCGCCGCGCGGGCCGCGCCGATCGAGGGCAGGGCCGCCGTCACGCACAGCTGCGGCAGCATGGGCGCACGATAGAGAGGGTTGTCGTGGATGCGCGAGCCGTTGCCGCGACCGGTGCGGACCTCGGACACCACGAAGGTATAGGCGTCGGGCACGAACAGGTCCTCGGCCACGATGTCGTTGGACCCGGTGGCGGCCATGCCGCTCATGAACCAGGTGTCCAGAACCTGCACCTCCTCGGCGCGCATCAGCATCATGCGCATGACCGGCGGCTTGCCCTCGCCCATGTCCTCCATGGCGTTCAGCATGACCCAGTCGGCGTGCATGACGACGGTGCCGAACTTCCAGCGGCCGGAGATGCGGAAACCGCCGTCGACGCGCACCGCCTTGCCCGGAGGGGCGGCGACGCTGGGCGCGATGACATAGGGGGTGCGGCCCCAGACCTCGGCCTGGGTCTGCTCGGGGAACTGGGCGATCAGCCAGTTGTGCTCGGCGGCGAAACTGGCGGTCCAGCCGGTCGAGGGGCAGGCTTCGCAGATCTCGAGCGTGGCGTCGATATAGGCCTGGGGGTCGAACTCCAGCCCGCCGAACTTGCGCGGCACATACATGTAGAAATAGCCGGTGGCGCGCAGGGTGTCCCACACCTCGTCCACCGGGCGGCGCAGGCGCTCGGCCTCGGCCGAGGCGGCCGCGATCATGGGCTTCAGCGCCTTGACCCGCGCGACCAGCTCGGCCGGGGTCAGGGCGGCGACGGCCTCGGGGGCCAGAAAATCGTTGCCGGTGGGAATGCGCCGGTCCGCGAGCTTTTCGCCCGTCATCTTCAATCCTCCCTCTTGGGACGCTCAGGTTCGCTTCGGAGGAATATAAATGTCAAGTAAGTTGACTAAAAATCGACATCACGACGTTTTGGGGCTTTGCGGGGGCGAGGCGGACGGCGACACTGAGCCCATGAATCGCCCCCTGCTCATGCTCGATCTGGTGCGGACCCTCTACTGGTTCGACGAACAGCTTCAGTCGCGTCTCGACAGGCGAGGCTGGGGGAGGCTGGGCCGGTCGCAGTCGCTGATTCTGGTCAACGTCGCCAACGGAGAGACCCGCGCCGCTCGCATGGCCGAGAACCTGGGCGTCTCACGCCAGGCGATGAGTCAGTTCCTGACCGAGATGGTCGACCGCAAACTGCTGGAGCTGGCGCCTGACCCTGACGACAAGCGCGCCCGCATCGTCCGCTTCGCGCCGGAGGCCCAGGCCATCCGCGACGATGCGCAGAAGGTCCTGCGAGACCTGGAGAGCGAGCTGGAAGACGCGGTCGGCCAAGGCAATCTGGAGGCGCTGCGCCAGGGGCTGCGCAACTTCCTCGGCGGCGCTGAAGGATCGCCAGAGCGACGGGCTGACGTCGCTTAAGTCAAATTTCTTGACAAGATTGGTCTCCCGTCCGATCACCGCATGAAGCCCCGCCAAGGGGGCTGCGGGAGGAACGGTCATGACGGACCCCATCTACGGAAGCCGGCGTCGATGAGCGCAGCGGCTGTTTCCGGCGGCGCCTTGGCGGGCCTGAAGATCGTCGAGATGGAAGGCATCGGCCCGGGACCGTTCGCCGGGATGATGCTGGCCGACCATGGAGCGGAGGTGATCCGCATCGCCCGCCCGGGCGTGCGCATCGATCCCTCGGACGTGCTGGCTCGGTCGCGCTCGCGGGTCGAGCTGGACCTGAAGTCGGAAGCGGGCAGGGCCGCCGCCCGCGCCCTGATCCGCGACGCCGACGGCCTGATCGAGGGCTATCGCCCGGGCGTCATGGAACGGCTGGGCCTGGGTCCTGAGGCGCTGCTGGCCGACAATCCCAGGCTGGTCTACGGCCGCATGACCGGCTGGGGCCAGGAGGGGCCGCTGGCTCACGCCGCCGGCCACGACATCAACTACATCGCCATCACCGGCGCCCTGAACGCCTTCGGCCGCAGGGGCGAGAAGCCGACCCCGCCGATCAACATGGTCGGCGACTTCGGCGGCGGCGGCATGATGCTGGCCTTCGGCATGCTGGCGGGAATCCTGTCGGCCCGGACTACGGGCAGGGGCCAGGTCATCGACTGCGCCATGACCGACGGCGCCTCCCTGCTGATGGGGATGATCTGGGGCTTTCGCGGCCAGGGCATCTGGAGCGACGAGCGGGGCGCCAACTACCTCGACACCGGCGCGCCCTATTACGACACCTATGAGACCGCCGACGGCGAATTCATCGCCATCGGCTCGATCGAGCCGCCCTTCTACGCGCGGATGCTGCAGGCGACGGGGCTGTCGGACGACCCCCTGTTCCTGGACCAGGACGAGCCGGACGGGATCGAGACGCGCCGCGCCCGCCTGACGGACGTCTTCCGCCGCAAGACGCGCGAGGAATGGCGCGCCCTGATGGAGGGGACGGACGCCTGCTTCGCCCCGGTCCTGTCCTTCGTCGAGGCGCCCGAGCATCCGCACAACAAGGTCCGCAAGGCCTTCATCACCCTGAACGGGGTGGTGCAGCCGGCCCCGGCGCCCCGCTTCTCCCTGACGCCTGCGCCGCAGCCGCGCGCGCCCGGCGACCAATAACGCCTGCACGAGGATACGAGCCTGTGAGACAAGCCTACATCTATGACGCCGTGCGCACGCCGCGCGGACGCGGCAACGCCAAGGGCAGCCTGCATGAAGTGACCGCCATCTCCCTGGCGACCCAGGTGCTGCAGGCCCTGCGCGACCGCAACAACCTCGACACCGGCCTGATCGACGACGTGATCCTGGGCTGCGTGGCGCCGATCGGAGAGCAGGGCGCCAATATCGCCCGCGTCGCCGCCCTCAACGCCGGTCTGGCCCAGACGGTGGCGGGCGTGCAGATGAACCGCTTCTGCGCCTCGGGCCTGGAGGCCGTGAACACGGCGGCGGCCAAGGTCGTCTTCGGCGAGGCCGACGCGGCCGTCGGCGGCGGCGTCGAGAGCATGAGCCGGGTCAAGATGGGCTCGGACGGCGGCGCCTGGTCGGCCGACCCGGACGTGGCCTTCACCACCCGTTTCGCGCCCCAGGGCATCGGCGCCGACGCCATCGCCACCCTGGCCGGCTTCAGCCGCACCGACGTGGACGCCTATGCCGCCGAGAGCCAGAAGCGCGCCGCCGCCGCCTGGGCCGCCGGCCGCTTCAAGAACTCGATCGTCCCGGTCAGGCACGCGGGCGTGACCGTGCTGGACCACGACGAATTCATCCGCCCGGACACCACGGTCGAGACGCTGAGCGCCCTGAAGGCCTCGTTCGCGGGCCTGGGCGCGGCGGGCTTCGATTCGGTGATGCGCCAGCGTTACCCGGAGATCGAGGCGATCGACCATGTGCACCATGCGGGCAATTCCTCCGGCATCGTCGACGGCGCCTCCGGCGTCCTGATCGGCACCCGGGAGATGGGCGAGAAGATGGGGCTGAAGCCGCGCGCCCGCATCGTCGGCTCGGCCTCGATCGGCTCAGAGCCGACCATCATGCTGACCGGCCCGGTCGCCGTGACGCAGAAGGCCCTGGCCCGCGCCGGAATGAGCGTCGGCGACATCGACCTGTTCGAACTGAACGAGGCCTTCGCCTCGGTGGTCATGTACTTCATGCAGCAGCTGAAGGTGCCGCACGACCGGATGAACGTGAATGGGGGCGCCATCGCCATGGGCCACCCCCTGGGCGCCACCGGGGCCATGATCCTAGGGACCCTGCTGGACGAGTTGGAGCGCACCGACAAGTCGACGGGCCTCGCCACCCTCTGCGTCGGCGCCGGCATGGGCACGGCCACCATCATCGAGCGCGTCTGATCGCGATCTGACAGTCAGGACAACGACATGAACAACTTCACCGTTTCGGTGGACGCCGACGGCGTCGCCATCTTCCTGTTCGACGTGCCGGGGCGCACGATGAACACCTTCACCGACAGCGCCGTGGCCGACATCGACGCCATCGTCGCCGCCATCCGCGACGACGCGGCGATCAAGGGCGCCGTCCTGGCCTCGGGCAAGGCGAACGGCTTCTGCGCCGGGGCCGACCTGGGCGAACTGGGCGAGACCGCAGGCGGCCGGGCCGAGGGCGCGGCGCGCGAGGCCGCCCTGCCGGGAACCTCGCGCATGAGCCGGGCGCTGCGGGCGCTGGAGACCGTCGGCAAGCCGGTCGCGGCGGCCATCGAGGGCGTGGCCCTGGGCGGCGGCTTCGAGTTCGCCCTGGCGGCCCACTATCGCGTCGCCTCGACCAGGGCCAAGGTCGGCCTGCCGGAAGTGACCATCGGCCTGCTGCCCGGCGCCGGGGGCACCCAGCGCGTGCCGCGCCTGGCCGGCGTGCCCGCCGCCCTGGACCTGATGCTGACCGGCGCGCCGGTCGATGCGGAAAAGGCCAAGGCCATCGGCATCGTCGACGAGGTGGTCGAGCCGGGCCAGGCCCTGGCCGCCGCCAAGGCCTGGATCATGAACGGCGGCGAGGGCGTCCAGCCCTGGGACCGCAAGGGCTATGTCATGCCGGACGGCCCCTATAGCGAGACGGGTTCGCCGGGCTTCATCCTGACCCCCGCCAAGATCATGGCCAAGACCTATGGCAACTATCC
>JAFKFS010000114.1 GCA_017308115.1 Bordetella sp. | reverse complement strand
GAAACCGGCAACAAGCTGAACGAACGCTTCCGCTCGGAAGACAAGGTCGAGCGCGTCACCCTGGAACAGCGCGACTACTCCTATCTGTTCGACAACGGCGACACCCTCGTCTTCATGGACGACGAGTCCTATGAGCAGATCGAACTGCAAAAGGGCTGGGTCGGCGAAGACCGCATCCCCTACCTGCAGGAAGGCATGAAGGTCGTCATCGAGTCGCACGAAGAGCGTCCGATCGGCCTGGAACTGCCGGAACAGGTCGTGCTGGAAGTCGTCGAGACCGAGCCGACCGTGAAGGGTCAGACCGCCTCGTCGTCCTACAAGCCCGCCAAGGCCTCGAACGGCATCCGCGTCATGATCCCGCCCTTCATGTCGACGGGCGAGAAGATCATCGTCGATACCGCGACCGGCGAATACGTCCGCCGCGCGGACTAAAAAACACCGCCTTTCCCGGCCAAGGTCGGGCAAGCTATGACTACAGGGGCGCGGATGGTCCGCGCCCCTTTTGCTTCTCCGTCCATCCGGGCCGCAGGCTTTTGAGGATCGACGGATCAGGAGAACCGCCTATGGCCCTCGCTTCCGCCCTGCTCCAGGTCATGATGGACGCCGTCCGCAAGACCGCCCGCCCGATGCTCCGGGATTTCGGCGAGGTCTCCCAGCTCCAGGTGTCCCGCAAGGGCCCCGGCGACTTCGTCACCGCCGCCGACGTCAAGGCCGAACAGACCCTGTTCGAGCTGCTGCTGAAGGCCCGCCCCGGCTACGGCTTCCTGGGCGAGGAACGCGGCATGGTCGAGGGCACGGACAAGACCCACACCTGGATCGTCGACCCGATCGACGGCACCACCAACTTCATGCACGCCATGCCCCACTTCGCCATCACGGTGGGTCTGGAGCGCAAGCACCCCGACGGCACGTCCGAGATCGTGGCCTGCGTCACCTACAACCCGGTCATGAACGAGATGTTCTGGGCCGAAAAGGGCAAGGGCTGCTATCTGAACGACACCCGCATCCGCATCGCCGGCCGCGCCGACCTGGCCGAGAGCCTGATCGCCACGGGCCTGCCCTTCATCGGCAAGACGGGCCACGGCCAGGCCATCAAGGACATCCACGCCGTCGGCCAGCGCGTCGCGGGCATCCGCCGCCTGGGCGCCGCCTCCCTGGATTTCGCCTGGGTCGCCGCGGGCCGCTACGACGCCTTCTTCGAGCGCAACCTGCAGCCGTGGGACGTGGCGGCGGGCATACTGCTGGTCACCGAGGCCGGCGGCGTCGTCACCACCATCGACCCGGACGGCGACCCGATGACCGGCAAGCAGATCGTGGCGGGCAACCCCGAGAGTCAGGCCAGGCTGCGCAAGGTGCTGCGCGAGGCGTAAGGCCCAGCAACCCTCTCCCGATGGGAGAGGGCTTGAGCCTCCAGGAGCCGAAGGCGATTGGCTAAGGCGAAAGGGTGAGGGTTCGCGGGGGAAGTCGGCCGAAGGCCGTCGCGCGACGGCTGGTGCCGACTGAAGGGACAAGCCCCTCACCCTTTCCCGCCGGGAGAGGGTCGCGCGATCGCGCGCCTGTCACGTCCGCCCCCTACCCTTCGCGCATGATCGCCGCCATCCTGACCGCCGCCCTCCTGTCGTCGAGCCCATCGGCCATGTCCACGCCGCCTGCCAGCCCCGTCGTCATCGCCCACCGCGGCGCTTCGAGCGAGCGCCCCGAACACACCCGCGCCGCCTATGAGCTGGCCATCGAACAGGGCGCGGACTTCATCGAACCGGATCTGGTCATGACCCGCGACGGCCATCTGGTCGTGCGCCACGAGAACGAGATCGGCGGGACCACCGACGTCGCCGAGCGCCCCGAATTCGCCGCCCGCCGCACCACCCGCACGGTGGACGGCGTCTCCGTCTCCGGCTGGTTCACCGAAGACTTCACCCTGGCCGAACTGAAGACCCTGCGCGCCCGCGAGCGCCTGCCCGCCCTGCGCTCCGCCTCGGCCGCCTTCGACGGGCAGGAGCCGATCCTGACCTTCGACGAGGTCGTCGCCATCGCCCGCGAGGGCGGCGCTCGCGCCGGCCGCGTTATCGGCGTCGCGCCCGAATTGAAGCACCCGTCTCACTTCGCCGCCCTCGGCCTGCCGATGGAGGACGTCTTCGTCGCGGCGCTGGAGCGGCACGGCCTGACCGGCGCCGACGCCCCCGTCCTCATCCAGTGCTTCGAGGTCGAGACGCTGGAGCGGCTGAAGACGCGCATCGACGCGCCGCTGCTGCAACTGATGCAGGCGGACGGCGGCCCCGCCGACCGGCCCGGCGCGACCTATGCGGAGATGGCGACGCCGCAGGGTTTGGCCGAGATCGCCCGCTACGCCGCCGCCATCGGCGTGCAGGACCTGATGATCATGCCGCGCGACGAGGCGGGCCGCGCGCTGGACGCCTCAGCCCTGACGGCCGAGGCCCATGCGGCGGGCCTGAAGGTCGTGGTCTGGACCTTCCGGGCCGAGAACGCCTTCCTGCCCGCGCAATATCGCGTGGGCGATGCCCCGGCGGATCACGGCGATCTCGAAGGCTGGCTGAAGGCGATCTACGCCCTCGGCGTCGACGCCGTGTTCAGCGACTTTCCCGCTGCAGCGGTGGAGGTGCGCTAACCCCTCTCCCGATGGGAGAGGGCTTGAGGCTCGGAGAGCCGAAGGCGATCCGCCAGCCGAAAGGGTGAGGGTTCGCGGGTGAAGTCGGCCGAAGGCCGTGGCGCGACGGCTGACGCCGACTGACAGGACAAGCCCCTCAGCCTTTCGCCTGAGCCAATCGCTACGCTCTTGGAGGCTCAAGCCCTCTCCCGCCGGGAGAGGGTTTACGATCAGGTTCCCTGGAACTGCAGCTTGGCCAGACGCGCATAGAGTCCGCCCCTGGCCGAGAGCTCGGCGTGGGTGCCTTCCTCGACCACCTGGCCGCCGTCCATCACCACGATGCGGTCGGCGCGCAGCACGGTCGCCAGGCGGTGGGCGATGACCAGGGTGGTGCGCGCCTCCATCGCCTGATCCAGAGCGGCCTGCACGAGGCGCTCGTTCTCGGCGTCGAGCGCGCTGGTCGCCTCGTCCAGCAGCAGGATCGGCGCTTCGCGCACCAAGGCCCGCGCGATGGCCAGACGCTGACGCTGGCCGCCCGACAGGCTCTTGCCGCGCTCGCCCAGCGGGGTGTCGAACCCTTCCGGCAGGGCGTCGATGAAGCCGAGCGCCTGAGCCTCGGCGGCGACGGCGCGGGCTTCGTCCAGCGTGGCGGCCTCGCGGCCGAAGCGGATGTTCTCCAGCGCCGAGCCCGAGAACAGCGGCGCCTCCTGCGACACCCAGGCGAAGCGATTACGCACCTCGACCGGATCGGCCGCGCGCACGTCCACCCCGTCCACGGACACCAGGCCCGACTGGGGGTCGTAGAAGCGCAGCAGCAGGCGGAAGACCGTCGACTTGCCCGCCCCCGACGGCCCGACCAGGGCCACGGTCTCGCCCGGCCGCACGGTCAGGCTGAAGCCCTTCAGCGCGGGCAGGTCGGGGCGGCCCGGATAGGCGAAGTCCACCGCCGACATCGACACCTCGCCGCGCGGCGGCTGAGGCAGGGCGACCGGATTGGCGGGCGGGGCGATGGCGGGGGTCGCCCGCATCAGTTCGTCGATCCGCTCCATGGCCCCGGCGGCCTTCTGCACGTCGCCCCAGCTTTCGCCCAGGGCGCCGACCGCGCCCGCCGCGAACACCGACAGCAGCACGAACTGCAGCAGGGCGCCCGGCGTCATGGTTCCGGCGATCACGTCCTGCGCCCCCAGCCACAGCACCAGGGTCACGCCGCCGAACATGACGACGATGATCATGGCGGTCATCACCGCCCGCGCCCGCATCCGCTTCAGGGAGACGCCGAACGCCTCCTCCACCGCCGCGCCGAAGCGGCCGATGGCGCTCTTCTCGCGGCCGAAGGCCTGAACCGTCTCGATGGCGTCGACGCTCTCGCCGGCGAAGCCCACGGCCCCGGCGAAAGTGTCCTGCGACTTCACCGTCAGGCGGCGCACGACCCGCCCGAACAGGAACAGGGGCACGATCAGCACCGGCACGATCAGCAGGACGAAGCCGGTCAGCTTCGGACTGACGAAGAACAGCAGGATCACCCCGCCGATCAGGGTCAGCAGATTGCGCAGCGCATAGCTGACCGAGGTGGTCAGCAGGGTGTCGACCAACTGAATGTCCGTGGTCAGGCGCGACAGCACCTCGCCCGTCCGCATATGGGCGAAGAAGACCGGGTCCAGCGTCAGGATGCGCTGGAACAGGGCCGTGCGCAGGTCGGCGATGATCCGCTCGCCCGTCTTGGTGACGTAGAAATAGCGCAGCGCCGTCGCCAGCCCCAGAATCACGGCGTTGAGGCCCAGGATCAGGAACCACCTGTCGATATGGGCGCCGCCGTTCTCGAACCCCTGGTCGATGGCGCCGCGCGCCGTCGCCGTCAGGGCCAGGGAGGCGACCGTCGAGAACAGCAGCCAGACCGCGGCGATGCCCGCGTCCATCCTGTGCCGCCCCAGGAAGGGCAACAGCCGCGCCAGGGGACGGATGTTGCGGCTCTTGCCGCGCTTGCCGCCCGCCTCCTCCATCTGTTCGGCCAGGACGGCCCCGGCGCCGGGACGGCCGGCGGGCTGGGCGGTCGGCTGGGCGTGACGTTGAGGTTCAGCGTGGGTCATGGTCGCGCTCTTGCCCCGGAACGCCCCCCGGTGTAAACGCCGCCCCTCGCTCCCGTCGCGCCCTGCGGCGGGATTCTCTATTTACGCGCAGTGACGGTCGGCATCGTCGTCGCGCAGAGACGGACAAGATCGATGAAACCGGACACCCACCCCGACTACCACTTCATCACTGTCGTGATGACCGACGGCACCACCTACCAGACCCGTTCGACCTACGGGAAGGAAGGCGTCACGCTGAACCTGGACATCGATCCGACGTCTCACCCGGCCTGGACCGGCGGCAACCAGCACCTGATGGACCGCGGCGGCCGCGTCTCGCGCTTCAACAACAAGTTCGGCGGCTTCATCAAGAAGTAAGCCACGCTTGGTGCGACAAGTTCGCCACAAAAGCGCCGGTCCGAGGGCCGGCGCTTTTTTGTTGCCCGGAACGCCGATAATATGGACGCGTTCGATCACTCGGGGCATGGACGTTGGGTCCGGGCCATATCGGACCGCAAGAGTTTAAGACGATGAACCGACGGGAACTGGGCCTTGGCGTCGCCACGACGAGCCTGACGCTGGCGGCGGCGGGCGGGGCGCTGTCCCAAACGCGCGCCACCGACCCCCAGATCTTCATCGCCGGTTTCGACGCCCAGGCCGGACGCCTGCCCGCCGCCCAGCAGACCGATGTCCGCGCCGTCTATCAACTGACCCAGGGCAAGCCGATCTGGACGGCCGACCGCCTGCGCGTGCTTCAGGACGTCGCCGCCGGCGCCGAGCGTCACGGCCTGCCGGCCGGAGACTTCTTCGACTTCGTCGGCCTGGCCGCCGACCGCGAGACGGCCGAAATCCGCACCACCGCCGCCGCCCTGGCCTACGCCCGGGTCCTGGCCGAGGGCCGCGTCCGGCCCGAGACGGTCGAAGAGCTGTGGGAGATGCAGAAGAACAGCGTCGACCTGCCGCGCGGCCTGGTCGACGCCGTGGCCGCGAACCAACTGAGCCAGTGGTTCGACGCCCTGCCGCCCACCGACCTGGGCTACACCAATCTGTCGGCCGGCTACGCCCGCTATCGCCGCATCGCCCGTCAGGGCGGCTGGCCCGCCTTCCGACAGGGCGGCACGATCGAGCCAGGCGCCAGCGACGCCCGCATCCCGGCCCTGATCGCCCGCCTGAGGGCCGAAGGCGACCTGAGCGCCGCCGCCGCCGAGCGGCTGAAGGGCAACCTGGCCTACGCCGCCGAGCTTCAGAAGGCGGTCCGCAGCTTCCAGACCCGGCACGGCCTGGGCTCCGACGGCCGCGTCGGCCCCGCCACCCAGCGCTCCCTGACCGCCACGGCCGAGGACCGCGCCCGCCAGATCGCCCTGAACCTGGAGCGTCGCCGCTGGCTCAAGCGCGAACTCAACCCCGAGCGGATCGAGGTCAACACCGCCGCCGCCATCATGGTCTATTGGAAGGACGGCAAGCCCGTTCACTCGAACCGCGTCATCGTCGGCGCCGCCGCCAACCAGACCCCCAGCCTGGAACGTCCCTTCGCCTCGGTGGTGGCCAATCCGCCGTGGACCGTGCCCATGGGCATCGCCCGGCGTGAAATCCTGCCCAAGGGCCCCGGCTACCTGGCCGCCAACGACATGTACGTCAACGCCGACGGCTGGGTGGTTCAGCGCGCCGGTCCCAAGTCGTCCCTGGGCAATGTGAAGTTCGAACTGCAGGACAGCTACGCCATCTTCCTGCACGACACCCCGGCCAAGCACGCCTTCAACCTGTCGGTGCGCCAGCGGAGCCACGGCTGCGTGCGGGTGCAGGACGCCATCGGCTTCGCCCGCCTGCTGCTGTCGCCGGACCCGACCCGCCTGGCCACCTTCGACGAGGCCCAGGCCAGCGGCGAGACCAAGCGCGTGACCACCGGCCGCAACATCGGCGTGCGCCTGCTCTACTGGACCGCCTTCGTCGACGGCCAGGGCCGCGTCGCCTTCCGCGAGGACGTGTACAAGCGCGACGCCAAGCTGGCAGAGGCCTTGGGCATCGCCATCAACCTGCCGCAGGTGGTGGCCGACGCCCCGATCGATCCGGACGAAGTGACGCCGTAAGCCGGCGCCTCTCCTCCCCATGCAATGGGGAGGAGAGGCGTGGAGCGGTGACGGGGCCTGACGACGGCTGATCACGGCGAAAGGGCCGGGACGGCGGAACCCGGCGGCCCCTCCGTCTCGTCCGCTTCGCGTCCGATCCACCTCCCCATTGCATGGGGAGGAGAAGGCTTATCCGAACGCGGCCCGCAGCATATCCATCTGGTTCAGGACGGGATTGGCCGGCGCTTCAGCCGGCTCGACATACATCTGCCTGTCCAGATTCAGGACACGGTCGTACAGCTTCTCGGCCCGCACGGCGTATTCGATCAGGGCGATCGGCAGGTCGGCGCGGCGCGGCTCGGCCTCGATGCGTCGATCGGCCAGGCGATAGCGGGGATCGCCCGCCGCCTCGGCGCTCATGTCCTGCTCGCGCACGGCGCGCTGGACCAGTAGCCACGAAGCGATCTGCATCAACCGCGTGGTCAGCTTCATGCTCTCGCCCGCATAGGACAGGGCGGCCGCCCGCGACAGCAGGCGCGAATCCTGACGCCCGTCGCCGTCCAGATAGGCGGCCGTCTCCTCGACCAGCTCCATGCCTTCGCGGAAGGTGCGCTCGAACAGCTCCGAGCGCGCGAAGTCCAGCACTTCGGCGTTCGACAGGCGCGTCGAGGTCGGGTCGGCGTCAATGGCGGTCACGGCCGTCTATCCATGAAATTCATGCATCCGCTGGGTGCAATCGTCATGCCATGTAAAACATCTCTGAGGGAGAGGCTTGAAGAAACCGCCCCCAGTTTGAACCTCAGCGGAAGTTGAACAGGGCGTCGGCGGCGCTGCGCTGCGAGGACTTGCCCTGGATCGCGGCGCGGGCGCGGGCGATCTCGGCCTCCAGGGCGACGATCCGCTCCTGCAATTCGTCCACCGCATAGAGGTCCAGGTCTTCGCGGCCCAGGGCGTCGAGCGCCTCGCCGCGCCGCGGGCGGGGGTCCAGATCTTCAAAACTCATCCTCGCCTCCTTGGCCATGACCGGCATGTCCGCCTATGTGAACGCCGCATTGACCCGGAATGCAAGCAAGGGAGCCTCCCCGCCATGCCCGACATCGCATCAGCCGCCATGCAGGCCATAGAGATCGAGAACGGACGCGGCCCCGCCGACGCCCTGCGCCCGGCGCCGCGCCCCCTGCCCGTTCCCGGCGCCGGCGAAATCCGCATCCGCGTACGGGCGGCGGGAGTGAACCGTCCCGACATCGTCCAGCGCGAGGGCCGCTATCCGCCCCCGCCGGGCGCCTCGGACATCCTGGGGCTCGAGGTCGCCGGCGAGGTCGACGCCGTGGGCGAAGGCGTGAGCCGCTGGACCGTCGGCGACCGGGTCTGCGCCCTGCTGGGCGGCGGCGGATACGCCGAATACGCCGTGGTCGACGCCCGGCACGCCCTGCCGATCCCCGACGGGCTGGACTTCATCCAGGCCGCCGCCCTGCCCGAGACCGCCTTCACCGTCTTCGCCAACGTCTTCGAGGGCGGCGCCCTGAAGGCGGGCGAGACCCTGCTGATCCACGGCGCGACCAGCGGCATCGGCGTCATGGCCATCCAGATGGCCAAGGCGGCGGGCGCCCGCGTCATCGCCACCTCGCGCGGCGCCGCCAAGGCCGAGGCCGCCCGCGCCCTGGGCGCCGACGTCAGCCTGGACGCGACCCGGGACGACCTGGCCGCCGCCATCCAGGAGGCGGGCGGCGCCGACGTGGCGCTGGACATGGTGGGCGCCGCCTATGCCGAGCTGCACCTCAAGGCGCTGAAGCCCGGCGGGCGCTGGGTCGTGATCGCGACCCTGACCGGGGCCAGGGCCGAGATCGACCTGATGCGGATCATGCTGAAGCGGATCGTCCTGACCGGCTCGACCCTGCGCAGCCGCCCGGCCGACGAGAAGGCCCGCCTGGCCGCCGCCGTCGAGGCGACCGTCTGGCCCTGGGTCGCCTCCGGCGCCGTCCGGGCCCAGGTCGAGGCGACCTTCCCCCTGGCCGAGGCCGCCGCCGCCCACGCCCGTCTGGAAGCGGGCGCCCACGTCGGCAAGCTGGTGCTGCTGGCCTAGACGGCCGGTCTTCGCGGCCGACGCCGCCTCCCGCCAAGAGAAAGGGCGGGAGGCCGCAGCCCCCCGCCCTTCCGGTTCAAGCGGACGCCGGCCCTAACGGCGGCCGCCGCCGCCGCGCGCGGGACGCAGGGACGAAATCTTGTCGTTCAGCCCCGTGTTGCGCAGGTCGCGCACATCGCCGCGCACGATCTCGCAGCGGCCGCGATAGTCGGCGTCCTCGCACACCTCCCAGCTGCCGCGCGACAGGCGGATCGAGCTGATGGCGTCGTTCATGCCCAGGTTGCGCAGATTGGGAACCTCCTCGCGGAAGCTCATCGACTGGCCGCGATAGTCCGCGTCGCGATAGACGGTGATCGAAGAGGCGCCCCAGCCGCCGCCCTGGCCGCCGCCCTGGCCCGGACGGCCGTCGTTCCAACCGCCGCCGGGGCGGCCGGGACGGTCGCCGCTCTCGAAATCGCCGCGATGGTTGGCGCAGACGAGCAGGCCGTTATCGTTCCCGATGTCGCTGCTGGAGCAGCGCGCCAGCTCGATCGACGTCTCGCGCATATCGCCGCGCCGATCTCGACAGTCGGCGTACAGACGTCCCTGGTTCACATAGGAGCCGGAACAGCTCTGCGCATAGGAGCCTCGAGGCGCTCCGCGCGCCTGAGCCTGCGCTTCCGCCGGGCTCACGTTCACGACGGAAAAGCCGCCCGCCGCCATGACCAGACCTGCCGCTGCAATCACGAACTTCTTCATGACACCGTCTCCTTCCAAGGATCTCCCGGCGCACAACGCGCCCTTCGCCCGAATGTTCATCACGCCGGATGAACCTTTGCTTTACGGCCCCGACAGACGACGTTTTCATTTCGGCCGAGATCACCTATAAAGAGGCACTCGCGCCCGGCCGAAAAGGTCGGGCGCCGTCGATTCAAACGCCCTTTTCCGGGGCCGCAACCGCCGGGATCCATGCCCATGACCGACATCCTGATGCCCAAGGCCACCGCGGTCTGGCTGGTGGACAACACCTCCCTCTCGTTCGAGCAGATCGCCGACTTCTGCGGCCTGCACCCGCTGGAGGTGCGCGGCATCGCCGACGGCGACGTGGCCCGCGACATCCGCGGCGCCGACCCCATCGTCAACGGCCAGCTGACCCGCGAAGAGCTGGACAAGGCCCAGGACGACCCGAACTATCGCATGAAGGCCGTGGTCAGCCGCCACGCCGAGCTGCTGAAGCCCGCCAAGTCCGGTCCGAAGTATACGCCGGTCTCGCGCCGCCAGGACCGCCCGGACGCCATCATGTGGTTCGTCCGCAACCACCCCGAAGTGACCGACGCCCAGATCGCCAAGCTGCTGGGCACGACCAAGGCCACGATCGAGAGCGTGCGCAACCGCACCCACTGGAACGCGGCCAACATCAAGCCCGTCGATCCTGTGACCCTGGGCCTGACCGGCCAGCTGCAGCTGGACGAAGTGGTGCGCAAGGCCGCCGACAAAAAGGCCAAGGACGACGCCAAGAACGGCGTCCTGCAACCCATCGAGCCCGAGGTCGAGCCGGAAGTCGTCGTGGAAGAGGCCGAAGAGGAATACGGCATGGGCGCCGAGCCCACGGCCGAGTCGGTGTTCGGCTCGCGCGACTGAACCAGGTTTCTCCGCCAGATGCAGAACGGCCCCGGAAGAGCGATCTTCCGGGGCCGTCGTCATTTCAAGGGGGAAGCCGCGTCAGTGGGCTCGGGCTTCCAGACTGTTGATCTCTTCCTTAAGCCGCAGCTTTCGCTGCTTCAGCTCCCTGAGGTGTGTCGGGTCCGCGGTGGGTCGGCGCATCTCCTGCTGGATGGTCTCATCCAGCGACCGATGCCGATTACCCAGTTCGCGAATACGAGCCTCGATGGTCATGGCTTGCGCCTCCATGTCTAAGGGACCACTACACTGAGCGCCCGGTTCGGCGAGGTGTGGAATCACATTGCAGTGACCTTCGCCGCTCCGGACACGGACAGGTTGGAGACGAAATTGGCCGATGTTGTGAACACGACCGTTCGGGCCCCGGCGCCCGCTCGGCTGGTCGTTGGAATCTCCGGCGCTTCGGGCGTCGTCTATGGTGCGCGCGTGCTGGACGCCCTGCGCGAACTGGGCGTCGAGAGCCATCTGGTCGTCACGCGCGCCGCCCTGCTCACATTGTCGCAGGAGACGGATCTCGCTCCCGACGACCTGACGGCCAAGGCCGATGTGGTCCATCGCCTGAACGACGTGGGGGCGACCATCTCCTCCGGCTCCTTCCGCACCCTGGGCATGATCGTGGCGCCCTGCTCGGTGCGGACCATGAGCGAGATCGCCACCGGCGTGACCTCGACCCTGCTGACGCGCGCCGCCGATGTGACCCTGAAGGAGCGCCGCCCCCTGGTGCTGATGGTGCGCGAGACGCCGCTGCACCTGGGCCACCTGCGCACCATGACCGCCCTGGCCGAGATGGGCGCGGTCATCGCCCCGCCCCTGCCCGCCTTCTACGCCAAACCCGACAGTCTGGAGCAGATGATCGACCAGTCGGTCGGCCGGGCGCTGGACGTCTTCGGCCTGGACTGGTCGGCCGTGCGCCGCTGGGAGGGGTTGAAGGGCGGGAGCGAGGCATGAGCGACGATCTGTGGACCTGGGCCTGCGCCGCCTATGCCGCGCCTGACGTAGCCGACGCCTGTCTGTCGCTTCAGGACTATCACGAACAGAACGTCCCCCTGCTGTTGTGGGCCGCCTGGACCGCCGTCACCGGACGTCAGCCCGACGAGGAAACCATCGAGGCCGCCTGCGACACCGCCCGCGCCTGGCAGACCACGACCATCGCCCCCCTGCGCGCCGTGCGCCGCACGCTGAAGGCGCCCGTGCCGGACCTTGAGACCGACGCCCGCCTGGCCGTGCGCGAACAGGTGAAGGCCGCGGAATTGGCCGCCGAGCGCCATCTGCTGGAAGGGCTTCAGGCCCTGTCCCCGCCCCCGACCGGCGCCGCGCGCGCTCCGCTGGACGCCATGGCCGATGCCGCGCGCCTGTGGGGCCGCGTGGTGCCGCGCCCGGCGCTCAGAACCCTGTCCGAACTGCTTCCAGCCTGACCCCGGCCAAGCTATAACCCCACACCGGTGCGGGGCTTACGATGAACGACGACGAACCTTACCTGTCCGAAGAAGACGAGGCGCTGCGCGCCGAGCTGGCGCGCCTGCTGCAGGAACACGCCGACCTTGACGCCTCGATCGAGGCCCTGGGCTGCATGCCCGCGCCCGACCAGTTGATGATCGCCCGCCTGAAACGAAAGAAACTGGCCCTGCGCGACGACATCGTGAAGCTGCAGAACCGTATCCTGCCCGACATCATCGCGTGATCGCGCGCCATCCCTCTCCCGGCGGGAGAGGGATGCGGCTTAAAGCGGCAGGACCGAGGTGTCCTTGACCTCTTCCATCACGGCGTAGGTGCGGGTCTCGCGCACGCCCGGCATGACGATCAGGGTGTCGGCCAGGAAGATGCGGTAAGCCGCCATGTCCTTCATCCGCACCTTGACCAGATAGTCGAAGCCGCCGGCCACCATGTGGCACTCCAGCACCTCGGGCGAGCGGCGGATGCGCTCGGCGAACTGGTCGAAGATGTCCGAGGTCGTGCGGTCCAGCAGCACCTCGATGAAGATCAGCAGTTCGCGCTCGGCGAACTTCGGATCGATCAGGGCCGTATAGCCGGTGATGACCCCGCGCTCGCGCAATCGCCGCACCCGCTCGAAACAGGATGAGGCCGACATGTTGCAGGCGGCCGCCAGATCCTGATTGGTGATCCGTCCATCCTGCTGCAGCACCCTGAGGATGCGGCGGTCGGCGTCGTCCAGTTTGTATTCCCCCGCGCTCATGCGCTCTTTCCCCCTACGCTTTACAGTATCCCGACACTGGCAAAGCCGCGCGCGATCCGCAACGCATCCGTCAGCGCGGGAAAGGCCGACGTCCTGCGACGTCGGCCTCAGTCTCGATCATCGCCCGGCGCGCGCCGCCGTCGCGGCCTGCTTGCTCTCGGCGATGAAGGCCTCCATCTCGGTCGTCATGGCCGGAATGGTGGCGACGCCCAGGGCCAGAAGATGATCGTGGAAGGCCTTGATGTCGAAATCAGCCCCCAGCTCCGCCTCGGCCAGGCGGCGAAGGCGCACGATCTCGATCTCTCCCAGCTTGTAGGCCAGGGCCTGGCCAGGCCAGGTGATGTAGCGATCGATTTCCGTGCCGACCTCATGGTCCGACAAGGCGGTGTTCTCGCTCAGGAAGGCGATCGCCTGCTCTCTCGTCCAGCCCTTGGAATGAAGGCCGGTGTCGATCACCAGGCGCGCCGCCCGCCACATCTCATAATTCAGGCGGCCGAAGTCCTCATAGGCGTCTTCGTAGATGCCCATCTCGACAGCCAGCTTCTCGGTGTAGAGCGCCCAGCCTTCCCCGAAGGCCGAAATGCCCGCCTGCGAGCGCCATTCGGGCAGCTGGGCGTGTTCCCGGCGCAGGACGCCGTGCCAGGCGTGGCCGGGGTTGCATTCGTGCACCGTCAGCGCCGGGATGTTGTAGCGCGGACGCGAAGGCAGGTCGTAGGTGTTCAACAGACAGGCGCCGTTGCCGCCGCGACCGGCGGTGTAGAAGGGCGCGATGGCGGGCGGCACCGGAATGAGGCTGAAGGTGTCGCGCGGCTTCACGTTGAAATACTGGCCGATCTTGCCGTCGACCTTCTTGATGACCCAGGCGCCGTGCCACAGCAGGTGCTCGGGCTTGTCGTACTGGAACTGCGGGTCGGTCTTCAGGAAGGTGATGAATTCGGCGAAGCTGCCGGTCCATCCGGTGCTGCGCATCACCGTTTCCATTTCCGCACGAATGCGCGCCACCTCGGCCCGGCCGATCTGGTGGATCTGATCAGGCGTCAGGTTGACGCTGGTGTATTGGCGGATCTGGGTCTGATAGAAGTCCTCCCCGTCCGGCAGGCGGTTGGCGCCCAGGGTGTCGCGCGCGCCCGGCATGTATTCGTCGCGGATGAAGCTCAGCAGGGTGCGATGCGCCGGCACGACCTGCTGCTGGATGACCTGGACCGCCTCGGCGCGCAGGCGCTGCTTGTCGGCGTCGGAGATCATCGACGGCATGTCGATGAAGGGCTTGTACATCGGGTTCGCCAGCGGGTCCGTCGGCTCGGTCACGGACAGGATCGACACGTCCCGGCCTACCAGGGAAGCCTTGGGCTGGGTGAAACCGCGCGCCAGGCCCGCGCGCATATTGGTGATCTGCTGGTCGAAATAGCGCGGCGTGTCGCGCAGTTGGGACAGGTAGCGCTCATAGTCCTCCACCGAAGTGAAGGTCTGGTTCGCCATGCCCGCGATCGACGACCAGAAGGAGCTGTCGGCCGTGAAGGGCATCTCATACAGGCGGTGGCGGCCGTCATCGACGAAGTTGTCGATCTGATGCTTGTAGACGGCGTAGTTGGTGCGCTCGGAGGGCGACAGCCGGTCGGGCGAAATGGCGTTCAACCGGGTCTGGACGCCGGTCCAATAGGCCAGGCGGCGCTGCTGCGTCGCCGCGCTGACGTCCGGCAGGGTCGACGGCTTGGACGCCCGGGACGGCATCTCCCTCTGCCGCCAGGCGTATTCTTCATCGGCGATGGCGCGGAACTGGGCGTCCAGGGCCGAGGGGGCGGTCGTCGGCTGGGCCGCAGCCGTCCGAGTCGCCGTCGTCTGGGCCAGGGTCGTCGTCGGCAGGGCGGCGATGGCCAACACCCCCACGGCGGCGGCGATGGCGCTGTATGCGGTCAGGGTCTTCAACTGTCTCTCCCCCATAAAGTCATGCGGACGCCCTCAGGGCCCCCTGGACGAGAAGCCGCCCGAAAACGGACGGCTTCCCTTCTTCGGATCAGAACCGGGCGTTCACGCCGATATACATGTAGCGGCCCAGGTTGTTGTAGATGCTGGCGTTGAAACCGGTGTTCAGCGCGGTGCCCGTCCAGGTGAAGGGCGTTTGAGGCGGCTCTTCATTGGTGAAGTTGTTCACCCCGGCGAAGACGGAGAACTTGTCGAACCGATACTCGGCGCGGATGTCATGCGTCAGCCATGACGGCGCCTTGTAGGGCTCATAGGTGCCCGGCAGGTCCTGGTTGCTGCGGACCATGCTGCCCAGATACTGGTTGGCGTAGGACAGGGAGAGGCGATCATAGTCCCAGCTCACCCGGAAATTCATCCGGCGCTTGGGATTGGGCAGTTCGCCCGCCTGCTCGTCGCGAACGCTGGCGTCGCCCGGCACGGGGTCATAGGTCAGGTCCTCCAGGAAGCCCGCGGCCGCGTTGAACGACAGCGAGCCGAAGTCCGGCAGACCCAGGGTCGCCAGGTCCGTCCGGTAGGAGGCGGTCACGTCCCACCCCGAGTTGGTGTACTCGGCCACGTTCAGCACCTGGTTCAGAACGCGGGTGATGTTGCCGTCCGAACCGCGCGACACGCTGGCGCAGAACGGGTTGCTCAAGCTCGGGCTGTCGACGCAGTTGTTGATGATGTTGCGCCATCCCAGGGAGGCGATGACGTCGCTGATCTCGATCTCGTAGCGGTCGATCGTCATGGCGAAGCCGGGCAGGAAGGACGGCGTCAGCACCACGCCCAGCGTCAGGGTCTCGCCCTCTTCCGGGTTCAGGTTGGCGTTGCCCTGGCTGACCACCGGCCGCGTCGCGGTCGACTGGATGAAGTTGGGGCTGAGGCCCAGGGCCGCGCAGTTCGCCTTGCGGTTCGCCGAGAAGTTGCCGAGGTTCAGACGCGTGGCGTCGCACGGGTCCTCGATCTGGCTGTAGCCCTCGCTGCCGCCGCCGAACAGCTCGTTGATGTTGGGCGAGCGCACGGCCTTGGCGTAGTTGCCGCGGAAGCGGATGTCGCGGTTGACCGTCCACTCCAGCCCGACGCCGTAGCTGCTGTCGCCGCCCGTCGTCGTATAGTCCTGGTAGCGATAGGCCGCCGTCAGATCCAGGTACTGGACGAACGGGACATCGGCCATCAGCGGCAGGTTGATCTCGCCGAAGACTTCCTTGGATTCATAGCGCCCCTCGGTGATCTGCTGGGCGTTCTGGAAGATCAGCCCCTTCTGCGAGGTGATGTCCGGCACCGAGCGGGCGTATTCCTTGCGCCATTCCACGCCCGCCGCGAAGGCCACGGGCAGGCTCGTGCCGCTGAACAGCGACGGATAGGAGAACAGCTCGCCGTTGACGCTGGCCACGGCGTTCCACTGGCGGGTGACGTCGTTGCGCACGGTGTAGATGTAGGAATAGTCGATGGCTTCCTGCGAGGCGAGGCCGGCGCCGAACAGGTTCAGCGGCTTACAGCCCCGGGTCCGAGCATCGACGCTGCGGCAGACGATCTGGCCGTTCAGATTGATGGCGTCGATCGACTCGTAGAACTCCTTCTGCAGACGGTCGAAGTTGGTGAACTCGGACTCGGTCTGGCCGTAGTTGAAGTAGGTCTCGAACCGCCAGCCGTTGCTGAACGCCCCGTCGAACCCGGCCACGAAGCGCGTGGTGTCGTACACGCTCTCATAGGTGCGGATGCCGAAATCCCGGTCGTTGCGGGTGATGTCGAACTGGGTGACGCCCGCCGCCGTCAGCATGGCGCGCAGGTCCGACGGCAGGAAGGCGTTGTCGGCCTGGATGCGGTAGGCGTTGCCGGTCGCGGTGCCGGGCGTGTCGCCGGCGAAGGTGCCGTTCTCGCGCTGGCTGTTCGCCTCGGTGTGGAAATACTTGCCCTCGGCGAACAGGTTCAGCTCGCTGATGAAGTCGCTCGACGGCTGGAACTGGTGACGCAGTTGCAGCTCGCCGCCGTACCGCTCCACCGGGGTCCGCATGGCGTCTTCGCTGAATTTGAAGCCGTCGCCGCCGATCGAGACCTTCTGCGCACGGCCCGCGCCGTCGAGCACGATCTGGCCGCGATCGAACGGAACCAGCTTGCCGTCTGGCGTGAACGTCAGGCTGTACGCCGCATTGCCGCCGATCGGCGTCACGATCACCGGGGTGAAGCTGTCGTTGGTGATGTTGGTGTAGACGTCCCGCGCCACGATGAAGGACGGCAGGCCGTCGCTTGCGCTCTTCTTGTTCGGGTTCGGGATGTAGGCCAGGCCGCTCATGGCGTAGTCGCGCTCGTGGCGGTACAGGCCCTCGGACTTGTCATAGGTGGCGGCGGCCATGACGTTGGTCCGGTCGTCGTTGAAGTTCCGCCCCATCGCGACCGAGCCGTAGTAGGTGTTGGGCCCATCGGCCGAGCCGTACTGGGCCTGGGCCGCGATTCCGTCGAAGTCCTGCTTGGTGATGAAGTTGACCACCCCGGCCACGGCGTCGGCGCCATAGACCGCCGAGGAGCCCCCCGTCACCGTGTCGACGCGCGCGATGGTGGTCTTGGAGATGGTGTTGACGTCCACGGCGCTGGTGCCGCTGGAGCCGGCCACGTGACGGCGGCCGTTGACCAGGACCAGGGTCCGGCTCGACCCCAGGTTACGCAGGTTCAGCGTCGCCAGCCCCTGCCCCGCCACCGTGTTGGTGGTGCTGGACGCCGAGCTGCCCAGGCCGACCTGCGGCTGGCGCGCCATGGCGTCGATCAGGTTGGTGACGCCGGAGTTCTCGATCTCCTGGGCGTCGACGACGTTGACGGGTGTCGAAGCCTCCACATTGGGACGTCGAATGCGCGACCCCGTCACCACGATGTCGGCGACGGCGCTGGCTTCAGGCTCGGCGTTCGAGGTTCCGGATTGGGCCCAGGCAGGCTGGGCGGCGGCGGCCGTGACGGCCAGACCGGCGATTATCGTCCCGGTCTTCAGATACGCAGACAGTCTCATTGGATCACCCCTCGTTTTTGATCTGAAACCCGGGCGCGCCGTCCCCAATCCAGCGTCGCCCGGGGTCGCTGTTCTCGGATCAGCGCACGCCTTGCGCCTCTCCCCGTTCGGCCTTTTGCCGATCGACCATGGCCCGCACGTCGGCCAACAGGGCCCGCGCGTCGTAGGCGACCCCGCGCGCCACCGTCCAACGCACCCCGCCCACCGTCTCGATGCGGTTGTCCGGGCTCAGGCGCTCATGGCCGGTGCCGTAAAGGGTCTTGAAGTTGGCCAGCGGATTCTCGGTCGTGATGACCAGGTCGGCGCTCATGCCCGGCCGCACGACGCCGAAAGTCGGCGCCTTGCCGGTCGGCTCGGTCAGGGTCGTCGCCCCGTCCATCGTCGCGGCGCGCACGATCTCCAGCGGATGGAAGCCCGCCTCCTGCAGCAGCTCCAGCTCCTCGATGTAGCCGAAGCCGTACAGCTTCCAGATGAAGCCCGAATCCGAGCCCACCGTCACCCGGCCGCCGACCTTCTTGTAGTCGTTCACCAGCCGCATGAACCGTTCGTAGAAACGGCGCCACGCCACCTCGTTCGAGGTCGTCCAGTCGAAGAAGTAGCTGCCGTGGTTGTCGCGCGTGGACTGGAAATAGTCCGCCAGGGTCGGCAGGGTGTAGGTCTGGTGCCAGGGCGCGTTGCGCGCCCGCATCAGGTCGCGCGACGCCGCATAGATGGTCATCGTCGGATCGAAGACGACGCCCGTCTCCTTCTGGGCCTCGAGATAGGCGTACCAGGCGGCCGAACCCGGCTCGACCTCGTCCCAGATCTCCGCCGCTTCGCCGAAGCGCTTCTGCTCGTCGTAGAAGTTGTAGTCGACCGGGTAGTCCTGGATCGTCCGCCCGCCCAGCAGCGACTCGAAGTGGCCGTAGAAATGGGTGATGGTCCCCAGGCCCGCCGCCGCCAGCTGTTCGGCGTTCAACTGCGCCACGCCGGGCTGGGAGATGTGGGCCACCGTGCCCATGTGGTTCTTCTTGGCCTCGTCGATCGCGGCCAGGACCACCTCGGGCGTTTCGTCGCCCCTCAGGAAGAATTTGATCCCGTCCACGCCGTTGGCCGCGCCCCAGCGCACCCATTCGCGGGCCATCTCGGGGCTGCGGATGCGGCCCCGCGACCAGCCCGACCCCAGGGTCTGGTAGTTGAAGATACGCGGGGCGACGATCTCGCCGCGGGCCGAGCGCGCCTTTTCCGACACGGCGATGTCCTGGGGCGCCAGGCTGACGCCGCGCACCGTCGTCACCCCGTGGGCCAGCCAGAGCTTGTAGACATACTCAAGGTCCGGCGCCTTCTGCGGGCTGCCGCCGTGGGCGTGGGCGTCGACGAAGCCGGGCATCACATACATGCCGCGCGCGTCGATCTCGTGCGCGGCGTTCAGCGGAGGACGCCCCTCGCGCTCCGGCAGGCCCGGCCAGCCGGCCTGGACGATGTCGGTGATCTTGTCGTTCTCGATGACGATGTCGACCGGCCCCATCGGCGGGGCGCCGGTGCCGTCGATCAGCATGGCGCCGCGCACCACCATCAACGGATAGGGGCCGAAGCCCTCGTCGGCGCGGCGCGGAGGCGCCGGATTGAGCGTGGCGCGCGCCGGCGCCCCGGCCTGAGGCTGAGCCCGCGCCTGGGCCGAAACCGCGCCCGGCGCCGCGCCCAGCAACAGCGCAGCCGCACATACAGCTCCCGCCCTCTTGAAGACAGCCTTCGCCCCTGTCGTCGTCCGCAAGCCGCAATCCCTCCCAAGATCGGGGGCCGCAGCCCCTGCAAGCGTTTTCCCGGCGCTGAACCGGCCCTTGAATCGCTAGCACCCCCAAGGAAGCATGAGCTTCGGATATTATCGGCACGACGAAATAAAATTCACACCGGCTTCAAAAAACTGAGCCATCTTCAAAAAGCGCAATTTCGGGCAAAATACGGAACCGGGGCGTTGTTTCTGCGGTAAATCTGAATTTATGATCCAATGATCAGGATATGAAGCGGTCTTTGAGGGTCGTTTTTTTCCTGCATCGCTTAGTCGGTCCGCCATGGGGCGGCGCCAATAATGCTGCGTTAAAACGCTTCTAATCCGAATATTCTTACAATCGCCGCTGAGGTCGTCTGGGGGAGACGCATGAGTTTCATGACACGCCGCAAGGCCATGCCTGCGCCGGGGGGCGCGGCGCGGATCGACCGCGGGCTGAAGCCCACCCTGTCCTGGCCCCATCTGGTGGCCCTGGGGGTCGGCGCCATCGTGGGCACCGGCATCTACACCCTGATCGGCGTGGGGGCGGAGCGCGCCGGACCGGCGGTCATGCTGGCCTTCCTCATCGCCGGGGTGGTCTGCGTGTGCGCCGCCCTGGCCTATGCCGAGCTGGCGACCCTGATCCCGGAATCGGGTTCGGCCTACACCTACTCCTACGCCACCCTGGGCGAGGGCGCGGCCTGGATGGTCGGGTGGAGCCTGATCCTGGAGTACACCGTCGTCTGTTCGGCCGTGGCCGTGGGCTGGGCGGGCTATTTCTCGGGCATGATGGAGGGGATCGGCCTGGGCCTGCCCGCCGTGCTGACCTCCGCGCCCTCGCAGGGCGGGATCGTCAACCTGCCCGCCGTGATCATCGTCGCCGCCGTGGCGGGGCTGCTGGTCGCCGGCACGCGGGAGAGCGCCTCGATCAACGCCGTGCTGGTGGTGGTCAAGATCGTCGCCCTGATCGCCTTCGTGGCGATCGCCCTGCCCCACTTCGACCCGGCCAACCTCAAGCCCTTCATGCCCTACGGCTTCTCGCACGGCGTCGGGGCCGAGATGGGGGTCATGGCGGCGGCGGCCATCATCTTCTTCGCCTTCTACGGCTTCGACGCCGTGGCGACGGCGGCGGAGGAGACGCGCAACCCCGCCCGCGACCTGACCATCGGCATCATCGGCTCCATGGCGGCCTGCGTCGCCATCTACATGGCCGTGGCCATCGCCGCCCTGGGCGCCATGCCCTTCACCGAGTTCATGAAGTCGCCCGAGCCCCTGTCGCATATCGCCCGCACCGTCGGTTCGGACCTGTGGGCCACCCTGATCGCCGGCGCGGCGGTCGTGGCCCTGCCCACCGTCATCCTGGCCTTCATGTTCGGCCAGAGCCGAATCTTCTTCGTCATGGCCCGCGACGGCCTGCTGCCGCGCAGCCTGGCCCATGTGTCGAAACGCTCGGGCGGGCCGGTGCGCGTGACGGCGGGCACGGCCGTCCTGATGGCGATCATCGCCGGCTTCATCCCGCTGGGCGACCTAGCCGCCCTGGCCAATGCGGGGACGCTGGTCGCCTTCGCCTCGGTCGGACTGTGCCTGATCGTTCTGCGCCGCCGCGACCCCGGCCGCCCGCGCGTCTTCCGCGCCCCGGTCTGGTGGCTGGTCGGACCGGTCGCCATCGTGGGCTGCGTCTATCTGTTCTTCAGCCTGCCCGCCTCGACCCAGATCAACTTCGTCATCTGGAACGTGATCGGTGCGGCGGTCTATCTGCTCTACAGCCGCCGCTCGAGCCTGCTGAACGGCTGAACCGACTGAAGCCCTCCCCCTCGACGGGGGGAGGGTTGGGCGGGGGTGCTGGCAGATGGGGTCCGGGGAAACTGCCCAGACGCGGTCGCGCCTCTCGCGCCACGTCCTTCAGCGCCGCCCATACACCCCCATCCCCTGCCCTTCCCCCATCGAGGGGGCGGGGAGATTAGGCATATCACTCCGCTTCAGGCCGCGCCTTCTTCCTCAGCCACATGGCCGCATCCGCCTCGGACAGCCAGGCCTCGGCGTCCGCCTGTCCGGCATAGGCGCGCACGCCGAACGATCCGCCCAGGGACAGGCGCTCGCCCTCCCAGACGAAGCCTTCGCTCTCCAGCGCTTCGCCCAGCCGCCGCGCCTTTTCGCGGCCCTCCTCCGCGCCGGCGTTCATCAGCAGGACCGTGAACTCATCCCCGCCCATGCGGCCCACGGCGTCGGATTCGCGCACGTTCGCCAGCAGCAGCTCGGCCACGGCGATTAGGGCCGCGTCGCCCGCCGCATGGCCCAGACCGTCGTTGACGCCCTTGAACCCGTCCAGATCGAGATACAGCCGCGCCGCCTCGACCCCGTGGCGGCGGCAATAGGCCAGGTTGCGCGCCAGCACCGTCATGAAGCCGCGCCGGTTCAGCGCGGGGGTCAGCACGTCGTGGTCGGCCAGGGCCTCGGCCCGCTCGGCCCGCTCGGTCAGGGCCGCCACCTCGGCGCGCAGGCGCGCGATCTCCGCCTGCGATTCCGCGTCGGCGTCCGGAGCGGTCATCTGTTCGGCCAGGTGGTTCAAGGCGGGCTCCGGCGTCGCATTTTCGGCCGACTCAGGACCCTGCGATTCCTTGGAGTCTAGCGTCCTCGGTTGCGGGCGCAACGCGGGTGCTGTAACGGGCCGCTTTCCGCTTGGGGAGCCTTTGCGCATGACCGCCTCCACGCCGCCCGTTTCAACGACTCCGGTCGCCATCATCATGGGCAGCCGGTCCGACTGGCCCACGATGAAGCTGGCCGCCGACCGCCTGGAGCAGCTGGGCGTCGCCTGGGAGGCCAAGGTCGTCAGCGCCCACCGCACGCCCCAGCGGCTCTACGACTTCGCCACCACGGCCAGGGCCAAGGGCTTCAAGGTCATCATCGCCGGCGCCGGCGGTGCTGCTCACCTGCCCGGCATGGCCGCCTCCATGACCGACCTGCCGGTGCTGGGCGTGCCGGTGAAGTCCAAGGCGCTGAAGGGCCTCGACAGCCTGCTGTCGATCGTCCAGATGCCCGGCGGCGTGCCCGTCGCCACCCTGGCCATCGGCGAGGCGGGCGCCGCCAACGCCGGCATCCTGGCCGCGCAGATCCTGGCCCTGTCCGACCCGGCCCTGGCCGAGCGCCTGTCGGCCTTCCGCGCCGCCCAGACCGAATCCGTCGCCGAAAGCGTCGAGGACTGATGCCCGACCTCCCCGAGAAGCTGCCTTTGGCCCCCGGTTCGACCCTCGGCATCCTCGGCGGGGGCCAGTTGGGCCGGATGCTGAGCCAGGCCGCCTCGCGCCTCGGCTTCGACGTGGTGATCCTCGATCCCCAGCCGGACTGCCCGGCCGCCCGCGTCTCGCGCGCCCAGATCACCGCCCCCTATGACGACCCCGACGCGCTGCAGGCGCTGGGCCGCCTGTGCGACGTCGTCACCTTCGAATTCGAGAACGTCCCCGCCGCCTCGGTCGAGACCCTGGCCGAAGCCGGCGCCCTGGTCGCGCCGGGACCGACGGCGCTGGCCGTGGCCCAGGACCGGGTGGACGAGAAGACCTATCTGAACGCCGTCGGCGCCCCGACCGTGGCCTTCGCCGCCGTCGCGACCCTGGACGACCTGACCGCCGCCATCACGACGCTCGGCCTGCCCGCCCTGCTGAAGACCCGGCGCGAGGGTTATGACGGCAAGGGCCAGGTCTGGATCCGTAACGCCGCCGACGCCGAGGCTGCCTTCGACGCCATCGGCCGCCGTCCCGCCGTGCTGGAGGCCGCCGCCGTCTTCCGGCGCGAGCTGTCGGTCATCGCCGCGCGCGGACGCGACGGCGCGGTCGCCGTCTATCCCCTGGGCGAGAACGTCCACCGGAACGGGGTGCTGAAGACCACCACCGCCCCCGCCGCCGTCGACCCGGCCACGCAAGGCCGCGCCGAGCAGATCGCCGCCGCCGTGCTGGACGGTCTCGACTACATCGGTGTCATGGGCATCGAACTGTTCGACATGGGCGCCGATTCCGAAGGAAAGCCCGAACTGCTGGTGAACGAGGTCGCCCCGCGCGTCCACAACACCGGCCACTGGACCCAGGACGGCTGCGTCTGCGACCAGTTCGAACAGCACGTCCGCGCCGTCGTCGGCTGGCCGCTAGGCCCGACCGAAGCCCACGCCCGCATCGAGATGACCAATCTGCTGGGCGACGAGGTCGAGCAGTGGCGCACGCTGGCCGCCGAGCCGAACGCCCGCCTGCACCTCTACGGCAAGCACGACGCCCGCCCGGGGCGCAAGATGGCCCACGTCAACCGCATCCTCTGAACCCTCTCCCATCGGGAGAGGGTCAGGCCTTGGCGCCGTACCGCAGCCGCCCCAGCACGTCGGTGAGCGTGCGCATCGGCGCGTCGAAATCCTTGCCCGCCTTCCACTTCTCGAAGGCCATGACGTTGTCGATGCGGCGGGCGACGAAGACTTCCGCCGCCTCGCGCCCGTCGAACCAGCGCATGGTCAGGGCGGGAATCAGGATGCCGCCCAGAATCGCCCGCTTGGAATAGTGATTCTGGTCCGTCGCCGTATCCCCGGCCCAGCGCCACAGGTGATCCGCCGTCTCCCACGCCAGCTTGAAGCCCAGGTCGACGTTGGTCGGCAAACTCAGGAAACCGGCGCACCGCTTGGCCGCCTCCATGTCCTCGGCGCCCGCCTCCATCCGGGCCGAGACGGCGGCGGCGATTCGTTCGCGAATCTTCATCGTCGAGGCGGGCGTGGCTTCCAGCGCCTTCAGCGCGCGGGCGTCGTGGCGGCGCGACAGCAGAACGGCCAGATCGCGCGCGCCGTTGGGCAGCAGCAGCTCCTGGTCGCCCAGCGACAGGCCGCACGCCTCGCACGCGGCGCGGGTCAGGCGCGCGTTCCAGCCCAGGGCGGGCGCGCGTTCAATGGCCGCGTCCAGAACGGCCTGTTCTGTGCGGTCGGCCCAATCGCCTTGCGGAGCGGTCTCGGCTGTCTCGGTCATGGGCGGCACGATACGCCCATCCGGCGGGCGTTTCGAGCCATCACGATTAGGCGCGACGATCTGGACACGTCCCCCCCGATCATGTATCAGCGCGCCTTCACTTGAGAGGTCCTCCTCTCGAGCGTGGTTTTGTTTTGTCTGCCCGTCTCCCTTGGAAAGGACGCGGCGGGCGGCCAAAGGAGAGAGACCCCTGGTTCAGATTTTTGTCCGCGACAACAATGTCGATCAGGCGCTGAAAGCCCTGAAGAAGAAGATGCAGCGCGAAGGCAGCTTCCGCGAAATGAAGCGTCACGTTCACTTTGAAAAGCCGTCGGAAAAGCGTGCTCGCCAAAAGGCTGAAGCCGTCCGTCGCGCCCGCAAGCTGGCCCGCAAGCGCGCCCAGCGCGAAGGCCTGCTGCCGGCGCCGAAGGGTCGCGGTCGCTAAGACCCGCTGACGCCTGAAAGATCAAAGGCCGCCCCGGATCGCCGGGGCGGCCTTTTTCTTTGTGTGCCTTATATCCGCTCACCCCGGCGGAAGCCGGGGCCCAGTGAGAGCGCTGGTCTGAGCGCCATCCCAGCTAGCCTGAGCGCCTCGAAGCCAAAGCACTGGGTCCCGGCGTCCGCCGGGATGAGCGGGAGAGAGGCAAGTCCTCCCTCCCCGCAGCCTCACCGCCCCGTCACGGCGCCCATGAAGCTCTTCCAGCTCAGCTTCACGTCCGACAGGGCGCCGGCGCGGAAGGCGCGGCCCGCCGCCCAAACCATGACGGCGGCGAACAGGAACATCCCGATCAGGCCGCCGATCAACTCGATCAGGGGCGGCCCGCTGGGCGCGCGCGCGGCCATGACGAAGGGGGTGAAGGGCGGGACCAGGCTGATCACCTTCACCACCATGGCGTCCGGGGTGCGGATGGCCATCTGCATGACCAGGATCGGCACGACCAGCACCATCATGATCGGCCCCATCAGGGTCTGGGCGTCGCGCGGCGTGTCGCAGAAGGCGCCGATGGCGGCGAACAGCACCGCATACATCAGATAGCCGCCGACCAGGAACAGCAGGAACCAGACGAACAGGCCGTCGGTCAGCAGCACCGAACCGATGTCCCGCGCCACGTCCGGCATGCTCGCCATCAGGCCGACGGCGCCGATGCCGCCCCAGGCGCCCAGCACGGCCAGGGTCAGCAGGGCCACGCCCAGCACCTTGCCCGTCAGGATTTCGGTCGCCGAGGCCGAGGACAGCAGCACCTCGAGGATCTTGTTCGACTTCTCCTCCATCACGCTGTTCAGCAGGATGGAGGCGCCGGTGATGATCAGCGACCACAGGATGAAGCCCACCGCCAGGCCGACGATGACCGGCAGCTTGTCGCGGAACGACACCTCGCCCCCGGACGCGGCGCGCGGCGAGAAGACCGAGACCTCGGGCCGGAAGCGCTCGGTCTGCGCCACCACCGAGGGGTCGATGCCGCTGGACACGAAGACGCGGCTGCGGTTGGCGGACTTCAGGGCGTCGCGCACGGCGTCTTCCACGACATCATCCGTGGCGCGGCCGGTCCAGACGCGCGCGCCGGGCCGGCCGTCCTTCTCGGTCAGGAAGACCACGGCGTTCAGCTTCTCGCCCTCGGGCGCGTCCTTGTCGACATAGCGGCGGGCCAGGGCGTCGCGCGCCTCGCCCGGCGCCGCAGCGGCCAGGTCGGCGGGCGCCTCGACCAGTTCGAACGAGCGCTTGGGCGTCTTGAAGCCTGCGGCGGCGCGCGGCGCCTCGATCTTCAGCGCCTCCAGCCCGGCGTCGAAACCGCCCTTCTCGGCGGCCTCGCGCACGCGGTCGCCGCCCGCCGTTCCGGCCTCGGGCACGGCGGCCATGCGCAGGGCGGCGACATCAGCCCGCCCGCGTTCGGTCTCCAGCGCCTGGCGCACGGCGGCGGCTAGGCCCGATCCGGCCGGGGTCTCGTCGATGATGACGGCCTCGCGCACCGGTTCAGCGTGCTTCATCAACACCGGCAGGGCGCCGCCCAGGACGGCGAACAGCGGAAAGGCCAGCAGCGACAACCAGAAGCCGACCGTCTTGGCGTAGGCCAGGAACTCGCGGCGCGCGATCAGAAGAATGCGGCTCATCGCGCGGCCTCCATCTTGTCAGCCTTGCCGACGGATTGATCCTCGTCCGGGTGGTCGCCGGTCAGGGCGATGAAGGCGTCGTGAAGGGTCGGCTCCTTCATCTGGAACCGCCGCACGTCCAGTCCGCCCAGGAAGGCGGCGCGCAGGGCGCCTTGCGCCTCGGCCCCCGGCGTCAGGCCGACGCGCAGGGTGCTGACGGCGCCGTCCTCGGCCAGGATTTCGATGCCGCCGACGCCCGGCAGGGCCGCGACCGCGTTGCGGTCCAGCGCCCCTTCCAGCTCCAGAAAGCGCGGCGAGGTGGCCCGCGCCTCGTCCACCGTGCCCTCGAACGCCTTACGACCGCGCGCCAGCAGCACCACCTTGTCGCACAGGCGCTCGGCGTGCTGCATCACATGGGTCGAGAACAGCACCGTCGCCCCGTTGTCGGCCAGGGCGCGGATCATGGCCTCCAGCCCCTGCTGGTTCATCGGGTCCAGCCCCGAAAACGGCTCGTCCAGGATCACGAACTCAGGCTGATGCACCACCGAGGCGATCAGTTGGACCTTCTGGGCCATCCCCTTGGACAGCTCCTTCATCTTCTTCCTGCCGGCCTCGCCCAGGCCCATCTGCTCCAGCATCTCACGGCCGCGACGGCGGCCTTCGGGCAGGGGCAGGCCCTTCAGGGCGCCGAAGAAGGCGATGGCGTCCACCGGCGTCATCTTCTTGTAGAGGCCGCGCTCCTCGGGCAGGAAGCCGATCCGGTCGCGCACCTTGCGCCCGTCGTCCTCGCCCAGGATGTCGATGCGGCCGCTGGTCGCCGGCTGCAGGCCCAGGATCATCCGCAGGGTCGAGGTCTTGCCCGCCCCGTTCGGCCCCAGGAAGCCGCAGATCGAGCCCTTCTCGACCTGGAAGCTCAGGTCGGAGACCGCCTGAAAGCCTCCGTATCTCTTGCTGATTCCGTCCAGCGTCAGCGCCGCGGCCATTCGGTTCCCCTGCGATAATTCGAGGATCGAAGGTAAGGGCGCGAGCCGCTCCGAGTAAAGCAACTTTTACATTACGGTTTGGTCATGATGTCGCGCCCGATGCGGTCAGACCGGCGCCCTCGCCCGGATGTCGAAGCTCTGGCCGACGATCTTGGCGGGGTCGATCTGACCGCCGTCGCGGCGCACCTCGAAATGCAGGTGGGGGCCGGTCGAATAGCCGGTCGAGCCGACCAGGCCGATGCGCTCGCCCGCCGCCACCGCCTTGCCGGAGTGGACGTCGATGCGGCTGAGGTGGCCGTACAGGCTGGTCATGCCGTTGGGATGCTGAATCTCGATGAAGTTGCCGTAGCCGCCCGCCTGATAGCCCGCGCGCAGCACCCTGCCCTCGGTCGCGGCGAAGACGCTCGTGCCGGTCGGGGCGGCGATGTCCACGCCCCTGTGCGCCCGCGCCTTGGCCTCGATCGCCAGCTTGCGCAGGCCGAAGGGCGAGTTGATGCGATAGCCCTTCAGCGGGGCCTCGAAGACGATCTTGCGGACGACGGGACCGGCGGGCTCGGCCACCGCCTTCACCGGCGGGGCGATGGGGGCGGAGACCTCGACGACCTTCTGCGGCGCGGCGGAGATCATGCCGGCGGGGGCCGCCGCCATGGCCAGGATCGCCAGGCCCGCCAGGGCGCCGGTCTGGCCGAAACGGATCAGGTACGGCCGCGCGGCCGGGGGGAATAAACGCATACTCTAACGACTCGTTCTGAGCGCCACGTCAGCGCGGGGGGAGCCGTCAGGAAGGCGCGCGCACGCACGCAGATGGCGAGACACTCAGGCTCGCCGACGGCCGGACTTGACCGTCTTTTGCAATTTCACCGGGACATGAATGGGGCGCCCCGAGGGCGACAAGAGGTCGCGCCTCGGGAACCTTCGTTTCTCAGGCTACAGCGGCAGGCTGAGCCTCACCGCCGCCATGTGGCTGTCGGCATGGTCGCCGAAGCGGCCCTTGTAGCCGATCGACACCTTCAGCCGTTCCATGACCGTGCCTTCGATCCCGGCGGCGGCCAGCACCTGCCCGCCGAACGGCAGGTCCACGTCGCGGGCCAGGACCCTGGCCGGATTGCCCGCAATCCCGGTGCGCACGGCGTCGCTGTCGTCGCTGAGCGTGTCGCGATAGCCGCCCTCGGCGTAGAAGCGGACGCGCTCCGTCCCGCCCTCGGCGCGCAGGGCGATCTCGGCCGTCGTCGCCTGCGCCGAGCGGTCGGCATAGGCGTATTGCGCCGCCGGCCCCTGCTCATCGAAGCCGTCGACGTCGGCCTTGATCCAGGCCACCGCCGCGCGCGGCGACAGGGCGAAGCCGCCCAGGTCGAACCACATCCCGCCCTGCAGACGCGCCCCGGTCGAGACGCCGCGCGTCGAGCCGCTGTGAACGATGGGCGCCAGGCTGGTCAGGCGGCTGACGTCGTTGAAGTCGTCCTGGGCCGCGCCCGCCGCCGCAGTGACGAAGACGTCGCCCGAGCGCCAGCCGCCGTAGACGTCCAGTCCGAAGCTGTCGATGTCGGCGCGCAGGGCGCCCGCATCCACGTCCGCGTTGCGGTAGGAGCCGGCCAGGCCGAAGCGCAGGTTTTCCGTGCCGCTCTCCAGGGCGATCCGCACGCCGTAGCCGTCGGAGGTCGCCTCGCCGACGGCGCCGCGCGCGTCGGTCTCCGTCTTGTCCGCCAGGGCGGCGACCGAGATCGTGGTCCCGGCCGTCCACGCCTCGCGCCCCGACAGGGCGGCGGTCGAGCCGTCCAGCGCGTCCTCGCGATGCCGCCACGCCGTCTCGCCCAGCACCGCCGTCTGGCTGCCCAGGTCGCCGTAGTAGAGGTAGTCGTTCGCCAGGCGCGCGATCACCGCATGGCCCTTGGCCGTGGGGTGAACCCCGTCGAAGTAGAAGTAGTCGTCCGGGTTGGAGCACAGGGTCACGCCGTTGAAGCAGGCCTGGGCCACGTTCGACACGCCGAAGGCGCTGGGATTGTTGGCGATCACGTCCCCGACCTTGAACAGGTCCATCAGGATGATGTTCGTCCCCGGACGCGCCGCCGCCGTCGTGTTCAGCCCTGTCAGCAAGGCGCCGTTGAACGTCGTGACGGCGTAGTCGGCCAGCGG
>JAFKFS010000113.1 GCA_017308115.1 Bordetella sp. | reverse complement strand
GCCGTGGCGGTAACGGCTGACGCCGACTGAAACGTCAGCCCCTCACCCTTTCGCCTTAGCCGATCGCTTCGCTCTCGGAGGCTCAAGCCCTCTCCCGCCGGGAGAGGGTCATGGGTCAGTTATTCAGGTCCAGCGAATAGCCGGCCGAGCGCACGGTGCGGATCGGGTTGACCGTACCCTCGACGTTCAGGGCCTTGCGCAGGCGGCCGACGTGGACGTCCACCGTGCGGGCCTCGACATAGACGTCCGAGCCCCAGACCGCGTCCAGCAGCTGCTCGCGGCTGAACACCCGGCCCGGATGCTTGAGGAAGTGGTCCAGCAGGCGGAACTCCGTCGGGCCCAGGTGTATCTCCTTGCCCGCGCGGCTGACGCGGTGGGCCACGCGATCCATGATGATGTCGGCGTGATTGACCCGGTCGTCGGCCAGGCCCGGCCGGATGCGGCGCAGCACGGCGCGGATGCGCGCGGTCAGCTCCGTCATCGAGAAGGGCTTGGTCATATAGTCGTCGGCGCCGGTGTCCAGGCCGCGTACGCGATCCGTCTCCTCGCCGCGCGCGGTCAGCATGATGATCGGCAGGTTGCGCGTCTCGGCCCGGCCGCGCACGCGACGGCAGACCTCGATGCCCGACAGCTTGGGCAGCATCCAGTCCAGCAGGATCAGGTCGGGGGTGCGCTCCTCGATCTGCAGCATGCCCTCCTCGCCGTCGGCGGCGACGGCCACGTCATAGCCCTCCTTCTCCAGATTGTACTGAAGCAGGGTGGCCAGGGCGTCCTCGTCTTCCATCACCAGGATATAGGGTTGCACGTCAGCCTCTCCGGTTCGTCGAAGTCGTCAGCGATGTCGTGGGAATCAGTCGTCCGCCGCAGCGGGGGGCGCGGACAGATGCGGGGTCGGCGTCGGCTCCTCGCCGGGACCGGGCGCCGCCTTCGGACGCTCGCCCAGCATGTCCTCGCCCGTGATCTCATAGTGGACCGTCTCGGCGATATTGGTCGCGTGGTCGCCGATCCGCTCCAGGTTCTTGGCCATGAACAGCAGGTGGGTGCAGGCGGTGATCGTGCGCGGGTCGCCCATCATATAGGTGAGCAGTTCGCGGAACAGGGCGTTGTAGTGCTCGTCCACCTCGTCGTCGGTCTGCCAGACCGACAGGGCGCGCTCGATCTCGGACGCCGTATAGGCGTCCAGCACGTCGCGCAGGCGGTTCGACACCAGCCGCCCCATGCGCTCGATCGAGCGGGTCAGCGGCTGCATCGGTTCGGCCTCGGCCAGGATCAGGGCCCGCTTGGCGATGTTCTTGGCCAGGTCGCCCGTCCGCTCCAGGTCCATGGCCAGCTTCATCGCTCCCAGCGTCCGGCGCAGGTCGCTGGCGACCGGCTGGCGCAGGGCGATCAGGCGGATCGCCTTCTTCTCGATGTCGCGGTGCAGGGCGTCCAGGCGATTGTCGCGCTCGACCACCGCCCGCGCCAGGGCCACGTCGCGCCGGGCGACGGATTCGATGGCGTCCGCCACCTGGGCCTCGGCCAGGCCGCCCATGCGGACCACCTCGGCCGTCAACTGGTTCAGCTCGTCGCCGTAAGCCTTGACCGTATGCTGGTTCATCGTCGCGTCCTCAGCCGAAGCGGCCGGTGATGTAGTCGAGGGTGCGCCGTTCGCGCGGATTGGTGAAGATCTCTTCGGTGTCGCCGGTCTCGACCAGCTTGCCCATGTGGAAGAAGGCCGTGCGCTGCGACACGCGGGCCGCCTGGGCCATGGAGTGGGTGACGATGACGATGCAGTAACGCTCGCGCAGTTCGTCGATCAACTCCTCGATCTTGGCCGTGGCGATCGGGTCCAGCGCCGAGCAGGGCTCGTCCATCAGGATGACTTCGGGCTCGACCGCGATGGCGCGGGCGATGACCAGGCGCTGCTGCTGGCCGCCCGACAGGCCGGTGCCCGGCGAGTGCAGGCGGTCGGCCACCTCGTCCCACAGGCCGGCGCGCTTCAGCGCCTTCTGGACGATGTCGTCCATCTCGCCCTTGGACGACGCCAGGCCGTGAATCTTGGGCCCATAGGCCACGTTCTCATAGATGGACTTGGGGAAGGGGTTCGGCTTCTGGAACACCATGCCGACCTGGGCGCGCAGCAGCACGGGGTCGATCTTGCGGTCGTTGATGTCGCCGCCGTCCATCTCGATCCGGCCGGTCACGCGGGCGCCGGGGATAGTGTCGTTCATGCGGTTCATGGTCCGCAGGAAGGTCGACTTGCCGCAGCCCGACGGGCCGATCAGCGCCGTCACCGTCTTGTCCGGGATGTCCAGCGAGACGTCGAACAGGGCCTGTTTGTCGCCGTAGAAGACGCAAACGTCGCGCGCGGCGATCTTGATCGGACCCAGCGGCGCCGAGGCGTTGGCGCCGACGGCCGGGGCGGTCGACAGGCCGGTCGCCTCAGCGGCGGCCCCGTTCGACGTGCCTTCGGGAGCGCGGAAAATGCGGGACTTCATCAGATTTACCACCGGCGTTCGAAGCGACGGCGCAGCAGGACTGCGGCGGCGTTCATGACGATCATGAAGGCGAGAAGGACAAGAATGGCGGCCGCCGTCCGTTCGTGGAAAGCGCGTTCCGAAGCGTTCTCCCAGATGTAGATCAGCGACGGCAGGGCGCCGACCGGCTCGTCAATGGCGTGCGGCACGCCCGGCACGAAGCTGATCATGCCGATCAGCAGCAGGGGCGCCGTCTCGCCGAGCGCGTGGGCCATGGAGATGATGGCGCCCGTCATCACGCCGGGCATGGCCAGCGGCAGGACGTGGCCGAACACCGTCTGGGTGCGGCTGGCGCCCATGGCCAGGGCCGCCTCGCGGATCGAGGGCGGCACCGCCTTCAGCGACGAGCGGGTGGCGATGATGATGGTCGGCAGGGCCATCAGCGCCAGCACCAGCCCGCCGACCAGCGGACTGGCGCGCGGCAGGTGCAGGAAGTTGATGAACAGCGCCAGGCCCAGCAGGCCGTAGACGATGGACGGCACGGCGGCCAGGTTGTTGATATTGACCTCGATGATCGCCGTGATGCGGTTGCGGGGGGAATATTCCTCCAGCCAGACGGCGGCGCCGACGCCGACGGGGATGGCGATCAGGGCCGTCACCATCAGCATCAGCGCCGAACCGACCACGGCGCCCAGCAGGCCCGCCAGTTCCGGCTGGGTCGAGTCGCCCTTGGTGAACAGGGCCGAGTTGAAGTGGGCCCGCACCGCGCCCGAGGCCTTCATCCGGTCCAGCCAGTCCATCTGCGCATTGGAGACCCGGCGCTGGTCCTCGGGCTGATCGCGGGTGATCTTGCCCTTCAGATACATTTCGGCGTCGTCCGACAGGGGGGCGGCGACCGGCACGGTCTGACCCAGCAGGCCGGGCTGACGCGCCAGCATCTTGGCGGCCTGGAACTTCAGTTCCGAGGACAGCAGCGACTTCATGGCCGAGGCCCTGGTTCCCTGCTCATCGTCCTGGACGCCCAGGCGGCGGACCTGCTGCTCGGCGACGATCTGCTCGAAGTTGGCGCCCTGCGGATAGGCGCGGTCGATCCGCGCCGGGTCCATATAGACCGGCAGGGTGACGGTGTGGGCGTAGAAGGCGGTGTAGCCCTGGGCCACGATGCTGCCCAGCAGGATCACCAGAAAGGCCAGGGCCACGCCGATGGCCGCGCGGCCGTACCAGCGGAAGCGGGTCTCGCGCGCATAACGGGCGCGCAGACGGGCCTTCAGGCGCTGGGTGCGCGGGCTGACGCCGGTCATGGGGGAAGCCGCGTCAGTCATACTGTTCCCGATAGGCTTGCACGATGCGCATGGCGACGATGTTGAGCAGGAGGGTGACGACGAACAGGGTCAGGCCCAGACCGAAGGCGGCCAGGGTCTTGGGGCTGTTGAACTCCTGGTCGCCGGTCAGCAGGGTGACGATCTGGACGGTGACGGTCGTGACCGTCTCCAGCGGGTTCAGGATCAGCCTGGCGGCCAGGCCGGCGGCCATGGTCACGATCATGGTCTCGCCGATGGCGCGCGACACGGCCAGCAGCAACGCGCCGGCCACGCCCGGCAGGGCGGCAGGCAGCAGCACCTTCTTGATTGTCTCGGACTTGGTGGCGCCCATGGCGTAGGAGCCGTCGCGCAGGGACTGCGGCACGGCGTTCAGGATGTCGTCCGACAGGGAGCTGACGAATGGGATCAGCATGATGCCCATGACGGCGCCCGCCACCAGGGCCATCTGGTTCTGGACCAGCGACAGATAGAGGCCCAGGTCGTTCAGCGGCCCGCCGATCAGCATCTCGCCGATGCCGTTGAAGAAGACGCGCAGCGCCGGCCCCACCGTCAGGGCGGCGAAGAAGCCGTAGACCACGGTCGGCACCCCGGCCAGGACCTCCAGCGCTGGCTTGACCAGGGCTCGGGTCTTTCTGCCCGAATATTCCGACAGATAGACGGCCGAGAACAGGCCGATGGGGGCCGCCACCGCCATGGCGATGGCCATGATCAGGAAGGTGCCCGCGAACAGGGGCACGGCCCCGAAGGCGCCCGACGACCCGACCTGGTCGGCGCGAATGGCGATCTGGGGGCTCCACTTGGTCCCGAACAGGAACTCGGTGATCGGCACCATGCTGAAGAAGCGCAAGGAGTCGATCACCAGGGAGAAGATGATGCCGAGCGTGGTCAAGACGGCGACCGCCGAACAGGCGAACAGCACGCCGGCGATCCAGCCCTCGACCTTGTTGCGCGCGCGCAGGTCCGGGCGGATGCGGGTGAAGACGAACAGGCCGCCCAGCACGGCGGCGATCAGGGCGGCGACGCCCCCGCCCCAGTTCAGGGTCGCGGCGATTCGGTGGGCGCGGCGCCCCTCGGCCGGCAGCGCCTCGGCGTAGGGGGCGGGCCAGATCTGGCGCGCCTCATGTCCGGCCCCGACCAGGCGGGCGTCGGCGAAGAAGGCCTCGCGGCGGAACGGCTCCAGCTGGACGACGCTGTCGGGCGCCCCCGCCCGCATCATCTGCCGCTCGATGGGCGTGGAGAAGATCGAGGCGGCGATCAGCATCGCCAGCGCCGGGGCCCCGACCCAGATCAGGGCGTAAAGCCCGTGTTGGCCGGGCCGCGAATGCGACTTCGCGCCCCGGCTCCGACGCACGGCCAAGGCCCGCCCGGCCGCATAGGCCAGGACGGTGAAGGCGATCAGCAGCAGCAGGAAAATCCAGATCATCCGGTCCGATCAGCGCAGGAATCGTGAACGCGCCGGGCGCGGTGCGTTTCGGCCGGGAAACTGCCTGCGATACGTCAGCGGATTAAGACGGCTGGATGACAGTTCTGTTACGGCGCCCGGCCCTGTGTCGCCGTCCCGCGACGGTCGCTCAGGACCCGGCACCCAGACCGTCCGACGCCGGGGCCAGGGGGAAGCAGGCCGCGAAGATCGCCCCCTGTCCCGGCGCGCTGTCCACCGACAGCCCGCCCCTGTGGCGGATGATGATGTGGCGCACGATGGCCAGCCCCAGCCCCGTGCCCTGGCGTTCTCCGCTCTTCTGTCCCTCGACGCGATAGAAGCGCTCGGTCAGGCGCGGCAGGTGCTCGCGCGCCATGCCGGGCCCGTGGTCGCGCACCGTCACCACCGCATAGCGCTGGCCCGTCTCCCGGTCGGGCGTGGCCAGGGACAGGCGGTTGCCCTCGAGCATCCGCGCCGCCATGGCCTCGTCCAGGGTGCGGTCGATCTCGATGCCGATCTCTATGGTCCCGCCCGCGCTGGAATACTTCAGGGCGTTGTCGATCAGGTTCTGCACCACCTGGGCGATCTCGTCCCGGTCGCCCGTCACGGCCGCCCCGCCATGCGGCAGTTCAGCCCGGATCGTCACCCGCCGCTCGCGCGAGATGAGGCTGACCGCATCGACCACATCGGCCGTCGCCCGCGCCAGATTGACCCGGCCCAGGGGCGCGATGTGCTCGTTCAGTTCGATCCGGCTCAGCGACAGCAGGTCGGCCACCAGACGCCGCATCCGGTCGGCCTGCACCGCCATGATGTCCAGGAATTTGTCGCGCGCCTTGGGGTCGTCCCGCGCGTGCCCCTTCAACGTCTCGATGAAGCCCGACAGCGAGGCCAGCGGCGTGCGCAGCTCATGGCTGGCGTTGGCCAGGAAATCGACGCGCATCTTCTCCATGCGCCGCACGTCCGTCTCGTCGCGCAGGGTCAGAAGCGCCAGCGCGCCGCCGCCCCAGCTCGATTCCTCGCGCACCGGCAGGGGCCGCACGAAAGCCCGCCAGTGCCGCTCCTGCACGCCGCCGCCGACATAGTCGACCTCGCCCCCGACGCCGCCGAACAGGGCCTCGTCCACCGCCTCCAGCACGCGCGGCTCGCGCAGCACCGAGACCAGAAGCCCTCCGCCCGTCCCGTTCAGCCTGAACAGGTCGCGCGCCGCCGCATTGGCCAGGGCGATGCGGCGTCCGGCGATGTCGTCCGCCTCGCCGCCGCTGACGATCAGCAGGGGATCGTCCAGCGCCTCGAACACATCGCCCAGCAGGGCGGCGTCCGGCCCCAGATCGACCGCGCCCGGTTCGAACTCCATGTCTTCGGCGGTCTGCGGGGGGTTGCGGTTCACCAGCCAGGTCGCCGCGACGACCGCGACGGCGCCCGCCGCCAGCCACCCGGCCAGTTCCGGCTTCATCACCGCCAGGACGACCATAACCAGAACGGCCACGCCCCCGCTGGCGCCCGCCGTCCACAGCCGGGACGACGCCGTCGGGGCGACAGGGGATGGAGAATGGTCATAGGGCATTTCGATCGACGTTATCTCATTGTTCAGCAGCTCGACCTAGGCTGTCGCATCATCGGCCGACCGATTCGACCGGTCGGGCGCAGGCGATATGTAGCTTGGTTTCTTCACGGATTTACGGCGGACCGAACTGGGATCTGAGGGAGTATCACGATGGGGGGCGTGCTGGACTGTCTGGTTGAGAGCCACGACTGGCGAATAGCGTCCCTGGCCGTCCTCGCCTGCGTCTTCAGCCTTTCCATCGCCGTTCTGCTGTCCGAACGCGCGCGCCGCCTGTCGCCCCGCGCGCGCCGGGCCTACACCCTGTCGGCGCCGCTGGTGGGCGGACTGGGCGTCTGGACCACCCACTTCATCGCCATGCTGGCCTACGACGTCGGGGTGGAGATCCGCTACGACCTGCCGCAGACCTTCCTGTCGCTGATGATCGTCACGGTCGCCTTCTGGATCGCGATGCAACTGCATCTGACGGCGGCGACGGACGGCCGCCGGAGCCGCCTCGCGGGACTGGCCGCCGGCGCCGTCGTCACGGCGGGCGTCGCCGCCATGCATTTCGTCGGCATGGACGCCATGCGCCTGTCCGGGGCGGTTCTGACCTGGAACGCGCCGCGCGTCGTCCTGGCCGTGACCGGGGCCCTGATCCTGTTCAACGCGGTCGCCTTTCTGCCCCAGATGGACCGGCGGCGCAGCCTGATCGCCGCCACGGCCCTGGCGGCCGCGGGCGTCGCCTGGCTCCACTTCATCGCCATGACCGCCGTCAGCCTGACCCCCGCGCCGGGCGTCCCCCTCAGCCAGGGAGCCAGCCCCGCCGTGGTCACCCTGGGGGTCGCCTTCGGCATGGGCCTGACCCTCAGCATCGCCGCCTTCTTCACCGGCATGGTCTGGTGGTCGCGCCGCAGCGTGCTGGGACAGTTGCTGGAAGCCGTGCACGCCATGCCCGACGGCGTGGGCGTCTATGACGACGAGGACCGGCTCATCCTGTGGAACCAGCGCTACAGCGAGATTCATCCTCACCTGGCCGCGACGCTGCGGCCCGGCGTCACCTTCCGCGAAATCCTCGAACTGGGCGTCAAGGCCGGCATCTATCCCGAAGCCGTCGGCCGCGAAGAAGCCTGGATCAAGGAGCGGCTGGCCGGCCGCCGCGCTGCGGAGGAGCCGCGTGAAATACAGGTGGCGGACCGCTGGCTGCGGGTCCAGGACCGGCACACCACCGGCGGCGGCGCCGTCACCGTCTGCTCGGACATCAGCGACCTGAAACGCAACGCCGACGCCCTGGCCGAGGCGCGCGACGCCGCCGACGCCGCCAACCGCGCCAAGAGCCGCTTCCTGGCCAATATGAGTCACGAGATCCGCACGCCGCTGAACGGCGTCATCGGCGTGGCCCAGGCCCTAACCCGCACGGAACTGTCCCAGCACCAGCAGGAGATGCTGGAGCTGATCCACTCCTCCAGCCGCACCCTCCAGACCCTGCTCAGCGACATCCTGGACCTGGCGCGGGTCGAATCCGGGCGGCTGGAGCTGAACGAGGAGCCCCTGGACCTGGCCCGCACGGTGGAGGAGGCCGCCCAGCTCTACGCCGCCGCCGCGCGGGACAAGGGGCTGCAGTTCCTGGTGGAGGTGGCGCCGGAGGCCAGGGTCTGGATCCGGGGCGACGCCGTCCGCCTGAAACAGGTGCTGACCAATCTGGTCTCCAACGCGGTGAAGTTCACGGCCTCGGGCTTCGTCAGCCTGACCGTCGACGCCGTCCCGGCCGAGGCGCCCCGCACGCTGCGCTTCGTGGTTCAGGACACCGGCATCGGCTTCGACGCCCAGACCCAGGCCCGGCTGTTCAACCGCTTTGAACAGGCCGACGGCGACATCACCCGTCACTACGGGGGCTCAGGCCTGGGGCTGGCGATCTGCCGCGAACTGGCCGCCATGATGGGCGGCGACCTGGGCTGCGAGAGCGAGCCGGGCGCGGGCGCCGCCTTCATCCTCAGCCTGCCGCTCAGGCCGGCCCAGGCGCCCGAAGTCTCCCTTCGCCCCGTCCGACAGGACGTCGCCGCCGAGGCCCTGGCGCAGGCGGACGCCGCGCCGCGCCGCCTTCGCATCCTGGCCGCCGACGATCACCCGACCAACCGGCGCGTGGTCGAACTGATCCTGGACAGCGCCGCCTTCGATCTCGTCTCGGTCGAGAACGGCGCCCAGGCCGTCGAGGCCTATCGCGGCCAGGCCTTCGACCTGGTGCTGATGGACATGCAGATGCCGGTGATGGACGGCCTGACCGCCGTGCGCGAGATCCGCCTGCATGAGTCCGTCCTGGGCCTTCCGCACGTGCCCGTGGTGATGCTGACCGCCAACGCCCTGGCCCAGCATCTGGACGAAGCCTTGGCCGCCGGCGCCGACCGCCACATGGCCAAGCCGTTCAGCGTCGAGGACCTGCTGACCATGGTCGCCGAACTGACCACACAGGCGCCCCAGGCCGCGGAAGCCGCGGCCTGAGGATTTCGACCCGCAGCCTATTCGTAGCCGTGCGCGGCTTCGTTGATGACCTGGCTGGGCATGGACGAGAAGTCCACGCTCACCGGTCGGGCCGCCTTGCTCTGGAAGGTCCTGATGACGTGCTCCAGGCGGCGGCGCGCTTCGCGTTCGGGCTCGCCCGATCCGTCGAGCCCCAGCGGCGCCAGACAGAAGTCGATGATGGCCTGTGGCCTGCTCAGCGGTTCCATGATGCGTCCTTTCCTGTGAAACGTGGAACTCAGGCGGCGTTGAACTGGGCGGTTTCGGTGGAGTCCTTCAGGGCCGTGGTCGAGGACTGGCCCGAAGAGATGACCGTGGCGACGTCGTCGAAATAGCCGGTGCCGACCTCGCGCTGGTGGCGCGTGGCGGTGTAGCCGATGGCCTCGTTGGCGAACTCGCGCTGTTGCAGCTCCGAATAGGCCGCCATGCCGCGATCGCGATAGCCGCTGGCCAGCTCGAACATGCCGTTGTTCAGGCTGTGGAAGCCCGCCAGGGTCACGAACTGGAACTTGTAGCCCATGACCCCCAGCTCGCGCTGGAACCGGGCGATGGTGTCCTTGTCCAGCTTGGCTTCCCAGTTGAACGAGGGCGAACAGTTGTAGGCCATCAGCTTGCCCGGATGCTCTTTCTGCACGGCCTCGGCGAACTTCTTCGCATCGTCCAGATCGGGGTGCGACGTCTCCCACCACAGCAGGTCGGCGTATTTGGCGTAGGACAGGCCGCGCGCGATGCAGTGGTCCAGACCCGTGCCCGGCTTCAGGCGATAGAAGCCCTCCGGCGTGCGGTTCTCGCGGTCGATGAAGGGGTGGTCCCGCTCGTCGATGTCCGAAGTGATCAGTTGGGCCGACTCGGCGTCGGTGCGCGCCACCGTCAGGGTCGGCGTGCCGCAGACGTCGGCCGCCAGACGCGCCGCGATCAGGTTGCGCTCATGCGCCTGGGTCGGGATCAGAACCTTGCCGCCCAGGTGGCCGCACTTCTTCTCGCTGGCCAGCTGGTCCTCGAAGTGGACGCCCGCGGCGCCCGCCTCGATGAAGGCCTTCATGATCTCGAAGCTGTTCAGCGGCCCGCCGAAACCGGCCTCGGCGTCGGCGACGATGGGGGCGAACCAGTCCCGTTTCGCGCCGCCCTCGGCGTGCTCGATCTGGTCGGCGCGCTGCAGGGTGCGGTTGATGCGACGGCACAGTTCCGGCGCGGCGTTGGCCGGATACAGCGACTGGTCCGGATACATGGCGCCGGCCGTGTTGGCGTCGGCCGCGACCTGCCAGCCCGACAGATAGATGGCCTTCAGCCCCGCGCGGACCATCTGCATCGCCTGATTGCCGGTCACTGCGCCCAGGGCGTTGATGTAGGGCTCGCTGTGCAGCAGTTCCCACAGGCGGTTGGCGCCGCGCTCGGCCAGGGTGTGGGTGATCGGCACCGAGCCGCGCAGGCGCAGGACGTCTTCCGGAGTATAGGGGCGCTCGATGCCGTCAAAACGGCCGGCGGGCGAAGGAACCAGATCGGCGAAGGTCGTCATGTCTCGTCTCGGTCTCGATAAGGCGCGGCCGCAGCCGCCGTCCCGGAAACCTGAACACGCAGACGTCATGATTGACACAGCGGCAGCTACATCATTCGAGTCAAACAGTCACATCATGACACTTGTCATGAAGTCACGATATGACATGATCGCGCCATGAACGCCGCCGCCGATCGCAAGCTGTTTCTGGGCGGCCGCCTCAAGCGGCTGCGGCGCGAGCTGGACCTGTCGCAGACGGCCATGGCGGCGGACCTGGGCGTCTCGCCCTCTTATCTGAACCACATCGAACGCAACCAGCGCCCCGTCTCGGCCCAGCTGCTGCTGCGTCTGGCCGAGACCTATGACGTCGATCTGCGCAACCTCGGCCAGTCCGGCGGCCCGGCGTCGGAGGCGGAACTGTCCGAGGTCTTCGCCGATCCCCTGTTCCAGGGTCTGGCCGTGCCGCGCCACGAGATCATGCATCTGGCCGAGGATCAGCCCGCCGCCGCCGACGCCGTGCTGCGTCTCTATCGCGCCTTCTCCGACCGCCGGGTACGCGACCGGGCCGAGGTCGAGGCGGGCGGCGGCGCGGCCCCGACCGACAGCCCGTCGGAATGGGTGCGCGAATACGTCCAGGCGCGACACAACCACTTCCCCGACCTCGACGCGCTCGGCGAAGCCCTGCACGACGCCCTGCGCGCCGAGGCCCCCGGCCCCGACGAAGGCTTCGAGGCCCTGGCCCGCGCGCGCCTGTTCGCCCGCCACGGCCTGACCGTCCGCACCCTGCCCGCCGAGGTCATGGTCGAATGGACCCGCCGCTTCGACCCGCACCGGGGCCGCCTGTTGCTGTCCGATGCGCTAGGGCCGTCGTCGCGCGCCTTCGCCGTCGCCAACCAGCTGGCCCTCATGGAGCACGGGCCTGAGCTTCAGGCCCTGACCGAGGCGGCGAATGCGCCCGACGCCCCGACGCGCAACCTGCTGAAGACCTCGCTGACCAACACCCTGGCCGCCGCCGTCCTGATGCCCTACGCCGCCTTCCAGCGCACGGCGGAGGAGACCGGCTATGACCTGGCCCGGCTTCAGGCCCGCTTCGGCGTCGGCTTCGAGCAGGCCGCCCATCGGCTGACCACCCTGTCGCGGCCGACGGCGCGCGGCGTGCCCTTCTTCCTGATGCGGGTGGATCAGGCGGGAAACGTGTCGAAACGCTACGCCTCGGGCGCCTTCCCCTTCTCGCGCTTCGGCGGGGCCTGCCCACGCTGGCGGCTGCACTCGGCCTTCCGCACGCCGGGCCGCGTCGTCACCCAGATCATCGAGACGCCAGACGGTTCGCGTTGGTTCACCCTGGCCCGCACCGTCGACCGCCAGGGCCAGGACGCCTTCACCGAGGGGCACGACCTGGCCATCGGCCTGGGCTGCGAGCTGCGCCACGCCCATCGCCTGATCTATGCGCGCGGGCTGGACCTGCAGAAGCCCGAGGTCACGCCCATCGGCCCGGCCTGCCCTCTGTGCGAGCGCCACCCCTGCGCCGAACGCGCCGCCCCGCCGGTCGGCCGGGCGCTGACGGTCGACGACTGGTCCAAGTCCGTCAGCCCCTATCCGTTCGCCTGACTCTTCCTTCTCCCCTTGCGAGAGAAGGAAGTTCAGTGCGCCAGCATCAGGGCCACGGGCGCTTCGTTCAGCAGGGTCTGCGTCACGCCGCCGAATATCCACTGACGCATCCTGGCGTGCCCCCAGGCGCCGGCGACGATCAGCCCCGCCTGCATCTCCTCGGCGCAGTCGATCAGGCGTTTTCCGCCGGAGCGGTCGTCATGGGCGCGGGCGTCCGGCTCGGCCGCGATCCCGTGACCGGCCAGCCAGCGCGCCACGTCCTGGGTCCGCAGCCGGGCGCCGTCGGCGTCTTCGGGATCGCACAGCTCCACCACCCGCACCCCGTCGGCGCGCTTCAGCAGGGGCAGGGCCGCCTGCGCCGCCAGACGGCTCTCGCGCGTGTCGGTCCAGGCCAGCAGGGCGGGCGCGTCGACCATGGAGCGGATCGGATTGGGCGGCAGCGCCACCACCGGCCGCCCGGCGCGCATGGCCAGGTCCGCCGGGTGCGGCGCGCGCCAGGCGCTGGCGCCGCCCGCGTCGCGCCCGACCAGGGCCGCGTCCGCCGCCCGCAGGTGGCGCAGGGTCAGGCCCGTCGGATCGCCGACGTCGCCGCGCCATTCGCCCTCGACGCCCGCAGCCTCGACCGCATTGCGGAAGCGCTGCTCGGCGGACTTGAGCGTGGTCTCATTGCGCGCCTGCTGGGCCGCGATCACCTCGCCCAGCAGTATGCCCGCCCCATAGGCGTCGGCCACCGGCGTCTCGGGCGCGCAGCCCGACACGCCGATCAGCCGCGCTCCGTGCGCGCCCGCCAGGGCGCAGGCCTCGGTCAGACGGGCGGGATTGTCGGCTTCATCGTCCACGTAGACGATCAGACTGGTCCAGGGCATGGCAGGCCTCCTGCGTCAGGATACGCGTCATCAACGCACAAAACACCGTTCCGCGCCTTGAGCCTGATCAATTCTCCAGGATGACGCGCCCGCCCTCGACCCGATGCGGCACGCCCGCCCGACGGAACAGGCCGGCGATCTCGGCGGCGGGATCGGCCGCGCCCTGATCCAGCATCCGGCCGATGTCGGCCGCCAGCGACGGATCACCCGATGTGCGCGTCAGGGCGCCCAGCCATTCGGCGCGGGTCAGCACCCCGTCCGCGCGGTTGGCGTCCAGCAGCGGCCGCAGGAAGTCGAACCAGTCGCCGCCGTCGCGCCGTTTCTGCGCGCCCTCGGCCGTCATGGCGAAGACGGCGCCGCAGGCGTAGTAGGCCCTGTGTTCGCCGCGCTCGCCCGCCTCGGCCACGCCGCGCCCCCGGCTCAGGGTCACGCAGTCGTCGACCTCTTCCTGCAGGGCCTTGCGGTCGTCATAGGCCGGGTCCAGCGCCTTCAGCGCCCGCACCGCCGTCAGGTCGGCCCCGCCCTCGGTGATCCAGGCGTCGCGAGCGAACTCGTAACGCACCGCCTGGCCCAGCCAGAAGTGCGCGCTCTCATGAGCGATGAACCAGCGGGAAACCCGCTCCATCTCCGCCGTGGGGCGGGTGACGCCGGTCCCCTCGAACGACATGACGATCAGGCCGGGCAGGACGCTGCCGCCCATGCTGGTCATCCGCTCGGTCGGGCCGTTCCACGACACCATGACCACCGGCTTATCGCCGCCCGCGCCGGGGCGTCCCAGGCGCTGCAGGTAGAACCGGCCCACGCGCGGGGCGAAGTCGCGGATCTTCTCGCCGATCCACGGCGGCAGATTGGGGTCCATGACGGTGGTCAGCCCCTCGCCCGGCGTCACCCGCGCCTGGCCCAGCAGGACATAGGACCGCTCGCCTGTCGTCGTCAGCTCGGCGTGGCGCTCGCCGTTGAACAGCACCGGGCCGTCCAGATCGCGCCAGGTCACGCGCGACGGCCCGCCGTCCAGGTCGACCCCGTTCAGGTCCGCCGGCATCGCCTCGACAGCCTCGGGCGAGCCCAGGGCGAAGATGTCCATCTGCCGCGTCGGCAGGGCCACGGCCCCGTCCGAGAAGACCAGGGTCTTGTATTCCGCTTCCAGCTCGACCGCCTGAGGCCGGACGCTGAAGCGAACGTGGCGGGGCACGGGGCCGCCGTCCGCGCTGCGGATGACGTCGTAGTGGCCGCGCCGCTCCATCACCACGCCGGGCGTCTGAACCGTCCACTGGCGCGGCCGCCACGGCTCGCGCACGTCGGAGATCAACGCCGAATCCATGAAGGCCCAGACCACGGCGTCACGGTTGAAGACATAGTCGACGGTCAGCCGCCCGTCCGCGCGCGTCACCGTCACCTGCGGCGCGGCCTCGACGTTCCACGGGCCGGGCGCCGGGCTCGCGGCGCAGGCGGCCAGCAGGATGGCGGCCGCGACAGCCGCCGTGGACAGGACTTTCAGACGCACGCACGACTCCCGTTCCGCCTATTCATCCATCGCTCCCATGCGCCTTCATCCTGGGGCTTGCCCCGAGGATGACGGGGGAAGGTAGAGGCCACCCGCCATGCCCGTCACCTTACGGTTTGCTCAGCTTTACGCCCGTTCGAGGGCGCGGCCCGCCGCCGCCAGTTCCCCGGCCATCACCGCCTTCAGCCGGTCCGGCCCCAGGATGGTCGCCTGCTCGCCCCAGGTGAACAGGTGCCAGGCCAGTTCGCGCATGCCCGAGGCGCGGAACCGCACCACGACCGATCCGTCGGCCTGATCCTCGATCGTCTGGGTCGGGTGCCAGCGCCAGCCGCGCGCCTCGTCCGCCCCTTCGGGCGCGATGCGCACGGCCACGTCCTCGATCTCGTCCTGATAGATGCCGAACGACTGGCTGGCGAAGGCGCCCAGATCGAAGTCGGCGGGCGGACGGGCCGTCCCCTCGCCCGCCTCGACCGCGCTCATCCGGTCCAGGCGGAAGGTCTGGATGCGCCCGCTCTCGCGGTCCGCCGCCACCAGATAGTTGGCGCGCCCGAACATCAGGCCGCACGGCGTCATGGTGCGGGTGCGCGCCTCGGCCCCCGGCCGGGCGTAGATGAAGTTCAATGGCCGCTCGGCCAGCACCGCCCCGCGAATCTCGGCCAGCACCGTCTCATCGGCGCTGGGGCGCGGCCCGGCCTGGACGGCGATGGTCTCGGCCCGGACGAGAGCCTCCAGATCGGGCGCCATGCGGTTCAGGGTGGTCGAGCGCATCGCCGCCTTCACCTTGCGCTCAAGGCTTTCCAGCGCCGCCGCCCGCGCCGGTTCGCCCGCCGCGCGCAGGGCCGCCGCCGCCTTGGTCAGCTCCAGCATCTCGGTCGCCGTCGGCGCCTGTTCGAAGGCCGACAGTCCGCCCCGGATGCGCCAGCGCTTGGTCGGCGGGTCCGACACCTCCTCCACCTGCGGGAACAGCATCAGCACGGCGTCGCGCATCCGCTCGGCCGTGCGGCGCCCGACGTTCAGCTGGGCCGCCATCTCGTTCAGCGTCAGCCCCTCGGCGCTGGCCGCCATGCCGCGCGCGAGATCGATGACCATGGCCGCCTTGTCGTGCCGCAAATCACTTCTCCACAGAGATACGTCCGAAACTGGCGTAATGCTGTCTCATCTTCATCCTGTCAGCAAGAGGCGACGCCTTTCGCACCAGGAGTTTTCCCCATGGCCTTCGTCCGCACCCCCGCCGTCCAGAAGCCCGCCCGCAAGACCTTCGCCGAGCGCTACATGATCGTGCCCTGCGAGACCGAGAGCGACCTGGCCGTCATCTGGGACCGTCAGGAGGAACAGGTCGTGGACGTCATCAGCGCCTCGACCAGCCGCTACACCAACGAGGACGCCCTGTGGGACGAGTTCCACACCCCGCCGTTCAACGCCCGGTCCGACTGGCGCGCGGCGGCGTAAGTCTCCCTTCTCCCGAGGGGAGAAGGTGGCCCGAAGGGCCGAATGAGGGTTCCCGACCGAAGTCGGCGTAAGCCGCCGCGAGACGCCTTGCTGCGGAACCCTCACCCTTTCGCCTTCGCGGATCGCCTTCGGCTTTCCGGGGCTCAAGCCCTCTCCCATCGGGAGAGGAAAAAGGAACCCTCACCCGCCCGCCCGCGTTGGCCCAGCGTGGCCGTACGCCGCCACAGGCTGGGGAGCCGAACTCATGACCTCGTCCAACGCCGCGCCTTCGCTGGAAAGCCTCGTCAGGTCCGCCCTGCATCGGTCCTGGTGGCTGCTGCTGCTGCGTGGGATCGCCGCCGTGGCCTTCGGCGTCCTGACCTTCGTCTGGCCGCAGATAAGCCTGCTGACCCTGATCCTGGTCTACGGAATCTACGCCCTGATCGACGGGGTTCTGGCCCTGGTCGCGGCGATCCGGGGCGGCGGCGTCGCGCCGCGCTGGTGGCTGGCGCTGGGCGGCGTGGTCAGCATCCTGGCCGCCGTCGTCGCCTTCGCCTGGCCGGGCCTGACGGCCCTGGTCCTGGTCTATCTGATCGGCTTCTGGTCGATCCTGCGCGGCGTGCTCGAAATCGTCGGCGCCGTCCGCCTGAGGCATGAGATCGCCAACGAATGGAGCCTGGGCGCCGCCGGGGCTCTGTCGGTGATCTTCGGCCTGATCCTGGTCATCATGCCGGGCGCGGGCGCCCTGGGCCTGCTGTGGCTGATCGCGGCCTGGGCCGTGCTGTTCGGCCTGCTGCTGATCTGGGTCGCCTTCAAGGTCAGGACGCTGGCGAAGGCTTGAACGTCGCGTTGCGCGCCGCGACCCGGGCGCGGATTTCGGCGCGCATCCGCTCCAGCTCGGCCGCATCGATCAGGCGGCCGCGCAGCACCACCGCCTCGGCGTCCCGGGTGGCGCTGACGTCCTTCAGGGGATCGGCCTCCAGCACCAGCAGGTCGGCCGACTTGCCCGCCGCCACGGCGCCGTAGCGCCGGCCCTGATTGAGGAAACGCGGCCCATCCACGACCGAGCCCATCAGGGCCTCGCGCGGCGTCAGGCCCAGCTCCACATAGAGCTCCAGCTCGTCGTGCAGCGAGAAGCCCGGATAGTTGAACGAGTTGAGGAAGCCCGCGTCCGTCCCGGTCAGGATGGTCACGCCCGCGTCGCGCAGCATGGGCAGGGTGCGCGACGTCACCTCCTTGACGAAGTGGCGGTCCTCGACCTGCTGCGCCGTGGCCTGGGCGGCGCGCTGGATGCGCCAGTCATAGGTCGCCCGGATCCCCGGCCCGACATAGGCCAGGCCCTCGTCCTGCGAATGGTCGTCCAGGTCCAGATTGGCCAGGGTGGTCGAGCCATAGAGGGTCGGCGACACCGCCGTGCCCAACTCCCTCAGCCGCGCATAAACCCGCCGCGCCGTCTCCACGTCGAAGGTGTCGGCATAGCGGCGCATCGTCTCGGCGTAGGTGTATTTGCCCGCCAGATAGTCCGCCGCGATGGCCGCCTCATCACGCGAGCCCGCCTTCATCGCGTAGTCCAGATGCTCGATCGACGACAGCCCCGCCTCGGCGGCCTCCAGCACGGTGATGCTGGCGGGAATGTGGGCCGAGGTCTTCATGCCCCGCGCCTTCGCCTCACGCACGGCGTAGAGGAAAAGCTCGGGCTTCAGCGTGTTGTCGGTGATCTTGACGAAGTCGACGCGCAGGGCCTGAAGCCGGTCCAGGGCGGCGTCCACATCGGCCTCGCTGCCCGTCTCGATCACGCCCTTCCAGACGGGGGCGATGCCCTCGATCTTGGGGCCGGAGGTGAAGATGCGCGGCGCATCGACGGTCGGCGGCGACGCGCGCCAGTCCAGCACCTGCTGCGCCAGGTCGCCCGCCGCATCGCGCACCGCCACCACGCCGTTGACCACGAACAGCGGCATCAGCTCGGCGTTCTCCTCGATCAGGGTCTCGCCGCCGCCGAAGTGGACGTGCATGTCCCACAACCCCGGCATGACGTAGCGGTCGCCCAGATCCAGCGTCCGCGCGGCCTGATAGCGGCCCGCCTCGCCTTCGGGCGCCACGGCCACGATGTCGCCGCCGCGCACGGCCACCAGCTGATCCGGCGTCGTCGTCCCCTTCTCGACGTCCACCACCGTCGCCGAGGTCAGCAGCAGATCGACCGGCTGCACCGGCGTTTGGGCGGCGGCCAGCGGCGCCAGGGCGCAGGCGGACAACAGGGCGGAGGCGGCGATCAGAAAGGTGCGCATGAATCCGCTATAGGCCCTTCGCGCGCTCCGGCAAGCCCATCAGGACCCGTCGGGCCTCTTCGCGGCGCCGCGCCGGTCGGGCCGCCGTCAGGAAGTCCTCGACCGGGCCTCGGCGGGCTCGGTCTTCGGCGCCTTCACAGCCTCCCGCTCAGGACAGGCCGTCACCCTGCGCCGGTCCGACCCGCCCCGCCAGACACCACCCGCCGACCGCCCGCGTCCTCAGCCAGCCGCCCGCCGGAACCGTGACCCAAAGGCCCGACCCGGCCGCCAGGGTTTCGCGTCGCACGCCCGCCTCGGTGGCCAGTTCGACCTCCAGCGACGCGCCCATATAGGCGGTCCACAACTCCTCGGCCTCGGTCGCGCGCCAGTCGGACGGCGCCTCGGGCGTCAGCAGGCGATAGGCGCCGACCGTCTCGCCCGGCTCGCTCGTTCCGTCCCCCATGGGACGGCCCCAGCCGCCGTCGCCCAGCGGCCGCAGCCCCAGGTTCTCGACGACTTCCTCCAGCGTGAAATCCGCGCCTTCCATCCGACCGCTAGTGGGCTGCTTCGCCTCCGGCGTCCATGTGCGGGTTGGGCTGCGTCAGCCCGACGGGCGATGGGTCCCTCCAGCGCCCTCAGAGCGCCTTGACGATCCCCTCGACCATCTTCTTGGCGTCGGCGAAAAGCATCATGGTGTTGTCGCGGAAGAAGAGCTCGTTCTCGACCCCGGCATAGCCGCTGCCCATCGACCGCTTGATGAACAGGACGGTGCCCGCCTTCTCCACGTCCAGCACCGGCATGCCGTAGATGGGCGACTGCGGGTCGGTCTTGGCGGCCGGATTGGTCACGTCGTTGGCGCCGATGACGAAGGCCACGTCAGCCGAGGCGAATTCGCTGTTGATGTCCTCCAGCTCGAACACCTCGTCATAGGGGACGTTAGCCTCGGCCAGCAGCACGTTCATGTGGCCCGGCATCCGGCCCGCGACGGGGTGGATGGCGTATTTCACCTCGACGCCCTCTTCCTTGAGCTTGTCGGCCATTTCGCGAAGGGCGTGCTGGGCCTGGGCCACGGCCATGCCGTAGCCGGGCACGATGATGACCTTGGAGGCGTTCTTCATGATGAAGGCGGCGTCCTCGGCCGAGCCCTGCTTGACGGGGCGCATCTCGACCGTCCCGCCGCCCGCCGCCGCGCCCGCCTCGGCGCCGAAGCCGCCCAGGATGACGCTGATGAAGCTGCGGTTCATGCCCTTGCACATGATGTAGCTGAGGATCGCGCCCGACGAGCCGACCAGGGCGCCGGTGATGATCAGGGCGATGTTCTCCAGCGTGAAGCCCAGGGCCGCCGCCGCCCAGCCGGAATAGGAGTTCAGCATGGACACCACCACCGGCATGTCCGCCCCGCCGATGGGGATGATCAGGGTCGCGCCCAGGATGAGGGCGATGGCGAACACGCCCCAGAAGGCCCAGACCGCCGTCCCGCCCGTCCCGATCAGGATGCCGATCAGGAAGACCAGGGCCAGGGCCAGGGCGATGTTGATCAGGTGCCGCGCCGGCAACAGGATCGGCGCCCCGCTCATCCGCCCGTCCAGCTTGGCGAAGGCGATGACCGATCCGGTGAAGGTGATGGCCCCGATGGCGACGCCCAGGCTCAGCTCGACGATCGACAGGGTCTTGATCCCGCCCGCCGCCGTCATGATGCCGAAGGCGTCGGGCGCATAGACCGCCCCCACCGCCACCAGACAGGCCGCCAGCCCGACCAGGGAGTGAAAGGCCGCGACCAGCTGCGGCATGGCCGTCATGGGCACGCGGTTGGCGATCACCGCGCCCGCGCCGCCGCCGACCACCACCCCGCCCGCGATCAGGGCCAAGGTCAGCAGGTCCAGCGCTCCCGAGGCCCCCAGCGTCAGCAGGGTGACGCCCACGGCCAGCGCCATGCCGACCATGCCCAGGGTGTTGCCTCGTCGGCTGGTCTCGGGGCTGGACAACCCCCTGAGCGAGAGGATGAACAGAACCCCCGCCGCCAGATAGGCCAGCGCCGCGATGGATGCGTTCATCCCCTCCCCCTATTCCATGCTCGGATCAGAATACGTTGACGACGGCGGGCGCGCCGCCGTTGGTGCCGGCCGCCTTGGCCTCGCCGTTCTTGACCACGGCCACGCCGACCGGCCCCTGGCCCCCGGTCTTGCTCACGCGGCAGCTGCCGTTGTCGCCCGGCAGGCGCCCGGCCATGCGGCCCGAGCCGGCGTGGTTGATGCGGTTCATGTGGACGCCGCGGATGGTCACCGGGGCGAAGCCGCACTCCAGCGTCCAGCTGGCGCCCTGCGGCGCGACCACCGACCAGTGCAGGCCGCTGTAGGGGTCCTTGCCCACCTCGCGCGCGGATTGCGCCGAGGCCGCGCCCGCGACGGCGGCGGCCGACAAGACCAGGACGGAGATCAGGGAAGCTTTCATCACGCGATACTCTTCGGATTAGCGTTTGACGGATTGGGTCCGCGACAGACGCCACAGCGCCGCCGCGATGAAAAGGGGGCCCAGCAAAATCATCGCCCAGTCGAAGACCGTCATCTCCCGATCCTGAATGATGACCCGGGTCAGGATGGCGGCGAACACCAGCACGATGCCGCAGTCCTGGAAGCGCAGCCGATCGACCGGATCGCGCACCCGCACCCAGCTCCACACCCACAGCGCCACGCCCAGGACGGTGACGCCCCAGGACAGGTAGAAGGCCAGAAGGATCGGCGACAGGGTCACGAGGCGGCAGGGCCTTCAGGTAAACGCCTGCGCCGCGCCCAGATCACGCGAGCGCCGCTCACGGCGATGAAAAGGGTGAAGACCACCGCCCCCGTCGTCGCCAGCTTGTCCCCGGTCGCCATCATCGCCGCCGCGCGCCAGCCCAGCAGGGCGACGCCGATCGGATAGACGACCAGGGCTAGGCCCAATTCGACACGACGGCGCGTCTCGGCCGACAGCCTGCCGCTGAACAGGGCCGCCCCCAGCATCGCCGCCACGGCGGCGGCCAGAAGAACCAGCATCAGGCCCGCGCTCGGATTCGACATCAGGCTCGCACCTTCTTCCTGTACATGGCCAGCATCCGGCGCGTGACCATGAAGCCGCCGAAGATGTTGACGCTGGCCAGGGTGACGGCGGCCACGCCCGCGCCCTTGGCGATCCAGGCGTTCGGCCCGCCCGCCTGGGCGCTCATCGCCGCCGCCGCGATCAGGCCGCCGACGATGATGACGCTGGAAATGGCGTTGGTGACGGCCATCAGCGGCGTGTGCAGCGCCGGCGTCACGCTCCAGACGACATAGTAGCCGACGAAGATCGACAGGACGAAGATCGCCAGGCGAAAGACGGTGGGATCGACGTGTTCCATTCAGACGGCCTTCCCTAGGCGGTTTGAGGCGAGGTTGCGGATGCGCGTCACGACGGTGTCCATATCGGCTTCGATCTCTCGCGTGGACACCCTCAGCGTAATGTAGCCCTGGGTTTCAAACCATGCATCGCGCGCCAGATCACGCAACGCCACGTCAGTTCTTGAGTGAACGCCGCCATCGACCTCGACGACCAGCGACGCGCGATGACAGAGGAAGTCGGCGACATACGGCCCCACCGGCGCCTGTCGGCGAAAACGCACCGGAAGAATGCGCAGACGCTCCCACAACTTCTTCTCCGTCCAGGTGGGGTCGCCACGCATCGCTCGCGCCCGCCTCACGACGCGCGCCGACGTTCGCGCCCTCTCAAAGCCCTCCCCCTCGATGGGGGAGGGTTGGGTGGGGGTGCAGGCAGACGTTTTACTGTTTAGCGCACGAGACGCCGTCGCCTCCCGCGCCCTCCCGGCTGCGACGGCGTGCACACCCCCATCCCCGACCCTTCCCCCATCGAGGGGGAAGGGAGAATGATTGATCATCCCCTCACCCCTTCATGCACAACGGCGCCGGCATGCGTCACGACGGCGGCCTTGAGGATTTCCTCGTCCAGATCGACCGACAGGGCGCCGTCCTTGATCATCAACCCCAGGAAGGCGACCAGGTTGCGGGCGTAGAGGGCGCTGGCGTCCGCGGCGATGCGGCCGGGCATGTTGGTCCAGCCGACGATCTTCACGCCGCCCACCGTGGTCGCCACCTCGTTGGCCTTCGAGCCCTCGACATTGCCGCCCGCCTCGACCGCCAGGTCGACGATGACCGAGCCCGGCTTCATCGAGACGACGTGCGCCGCCGTCACCAGCTTCGGCGCCGGGCGGCCGGGGATCAGGGCCGTGGTGATCACCACGTCCTGCTTGACGATGTGGGCGGCGGTCAGTTCGGCCTGCTTGGCCTGATATTCGGCCGACATGGCCTTGGCGTAGCCGCCCGCCGTCTCGGCCGCCTTGAACTCCTCGTCCTCGACGGCGACGAATTTGGCGCCCAGGCTCTCGACCTGCTCCTTGGCGGCGGGGCGCACGTCGGTGGCGGTGACGACCGCGCCCAGACGCCGCGCCGTGGCGATGGCCTGCAGCCCCGCGACCCCCGCCCCCATGACGAAGACCTTGGCGGCGGCCACCGTCCCGGCGGCCGTCATCATCATGGGGAAGCCCTTGCCGTAGGCCCAGGCCGCCTCGATCACCGCCCGGTATCCGGCCAGGTTGGCCTGGGACGACAGGGCGTCCATGACCTGGGCGCGCGTGATGCGCGGCACGAATTCCATGGCGAAGGCGGTGGCGTTGGCGCCCCTCAGCGCCTCGACCGTGGCCTTGTCGCGCCAGGCGTCCAGCAGGCTGACGACCACCGCGCCGGGCTTCAGGGCGCTGATCTCCGAGGCCGTCGGGCCGCGCACCTTCAGCAGCACGTCCGCCCCCGCCAGCGCCGCCGACAGGTCAGGCTTCACGACCGCCCCCGCCTCGGCGTAGTCGGCGTCCGGGATGGACGAGCCCAGCCCCGTCCCGGCCTCGACCGTCACCGTCGCGCCGAGCGCAATCAGCTTCTTCACCGTCTCCGGCGTTACAGCGCAGCGCGTTTCGCCTTCACGGCGTTCGCGGGTCACGGCGATGGCGACGGCCAAACGAATCCCTCCCATTCCCCAAGGGTCGGACCGACGTTAGGCCGAAGCCGGAGCAGGCGTCAAAGCCGAGACCGGGCGAAAGGGCGATTTTCTTGCCGTCGGCGCCGCCTCCACGCCTATCGCCGCACGTTTCTTGCCGGTTCATCGCCTGTCCGGACAAGCAAAAGGCCCGCAGGACGCGCCGACGGGCCTCTCGGTCTTCGGTTTGGAAGACGGTCGTCCCTCAGTGCGCCTTCTTGGAGCGCAGGCCGACGAAACCGACGACCGTCAGCACCGCCGCGCTGACGAAGGCCGCCACGAAGCCGGCGCCGACGGCGAACCACACCGTCAGGAACAGGATCAGCGCCGCCGTGGCCAGCGACAGCCACTTGGTCAGCCCCATGAACAGGGTCCAGGTCCCGGCCTGCTCCGAGATGTTCATCTCCCCGTGGACGTGGGAGGCGGTCGCTTCAGCGTGCGGGTCGGCCATGGGTCTTCCAAAAAAGAGTCGGGATTTCGACGGCTCTTATAGCGAGGCCTGCGCGCGGCTCAAGCCCGTCCCGGCCGCACGCTTGTCAGTCCAGGCTTTCCAGCACCGCTCGGGCGAAGGCGGCGACGTCGAACGGCCTGCCCGCCGGGTCCTCGCCGCGCCGCACGATGACGATGTCGCGGCTGGGCACGATCACCACATACTGCCCCCGGTTGCCGAAGGCGGCGAAGGTGTCCGCGGGCACGCCCTCGGACCGGTTCAGCAGCCAGAAGGTCGCGCCATAGCCGAAGTCGCCCGTCGGCGGCTGCGGCCCGGCGGGCGCCGTGACATAGTCGCGCCAGCCCTGCGGCAGGATGCGCTCGCCCTCCCACACGCCGTCCTGCAGATACAGTTGGCCGAAGCGGGCCAGATCGCGCGCCGTGGTCCAGACCTGGCTCGACAGGATGTAGTTCCCGCGCCAGTCGGTCTCGGCCCAGGTGTGCGTCATGCCCAGCTTATCGAACAGTTCGGCGGGCGGATGGGCGGCGAAGGTCGGCGCCGCGGCCATGACGGCCAGAAGCGTGTCGTTGTTGGCGTAGCGATAGGTGGTCCCGACCGGCGCCAGCAGGGGCCAGCCCGGCGCCTGCTCGTCCACCGCCACGCCGCCGAAATAGAGGGCGTCGGTGCGGTTGCCCGCCGTGTCGCTGGTCAGGCCCGAGGACATCCGCATCAGGGCGTCGATCGTGATGGCGGCGCGCGGGTCGCCGGGGTTGCGCCAGTTGGCGATGGCGGCGGGCGCCTTCACGTCCAGTTCGCCGCGCTGGACCGCCGCGCCGATGATCGTTCCGGCCAGGCTCTTGGCCACCGACCAGGTGCGCTGCGGCGTGTTCGGCCCAAAGCCGGGGGCATAGCGCTCCGCCACCCGCTTGCCGCCCTGCATCACCACCACGCCGGTGGTGTTGGTCCCCTCGCCGAACCCCTGATCGAAGGCTCGCGCGACGGCGGCCTCCAGCGCGCGGGCGTTCCCCCTGGGCCGCGCGGTCGGCAGGTCCGGCGCCGAAGCCCGGCGCGCCAGCGGCGGACGCTCGGGCGCGCTGCCCTGCACATAGCCCATCGGCTCGATGACGCAGCCGCGTCCCTCGGTCCAGGTCGCGACGCGCGGCGGGGCGGCTTCGTCCCAGGCGACGGTGACGAGGTCGCCCGCCATCTCGACCTTCATGGCGCCGACCAGCGGCTGAAGCTCCGGATAGATCCCGACCAGTTCGTTCGCCTCGACGCCGGCGACGGTGCGCTGGGTCCCGGCCGCGCGCGCCGTATGCAGGGCGCTGCACACCGTCAGGGCCTTGTAGCCCGCCGCCAGGGCGCGATGGTTGGCCGAGGGCTGGGCCTGGGCGAAAACCGTCGTCGGCAGGGCGAGGACGGCAGCGAGAACAAGAACACGGGACGCGATTTTCATGCGGCCACGCTTCAACGCCCCACGCGCCCTGTCAACGCCTCTTCCTTCTCCCACAAGGGGAGAAGGACGTCAGAGCGCTTCGAACCGGTCGATCAGGCCTTCCAGCCGCCGGGTCCCGATGGTCCAGAAGGCCGGGTCGCGCGGGTTCAGGCCGAACGGCTTCAGCGCCTCGACATAGGTCCGCGCCCCGCCGCCCGACAGCAGGTCGCGATACAGGGGCGTGAAGGCCGCCGGATCCTTGGCCCGCGTCTCCATCAGCGCCGCGACCAGCAGGTCGCCGAAGGCGTAGGCGTAGACATAGAAGGGCGCGTGGACGAAGTGGCCGACATAGGCCCACCAGTCCTCATAGCCGGTCAGGTCGACGGACGGGCCGAGGCTGGCGCCCAGCTCCTCCATCCAGATTTCACGGATGCGCTCGACCGGAACCTCGCCCGCCGCCCGCTCGTCGTGGAAGCGGGTCTCGAAACGGTGGAAGGCGATCTGGCGGACCACCGTGTTCAAGCCGTCCTCGATCCGGCCCGCCAGCAGGGCGCGCTGCTCGTCCGGCGTCGCCTCGGCCAGCAGGCGGTCGAAGGTCAGCCCCTCGGCGAAGATCGACGCCGTCTCGGCCAGCGTCAGCGGGGTATCGGCCAGCAAAGACCCCTGCCCCGCCGCCAGCGTCTGGTGGACGCCGTGGCCCAGTTCATGCGCCAGCGTCAGCACGTCGCGCCGCTCGCCCATCCAGTTCAGGAAGACATAGGGGTGCCGGTCCGCCGTCACCGGGTGGGCGTAGGCGCCCGACTGCTTGCCCGCCCGCGCCCGCGCGTCGATCCACGGCCGGTCGAAGAACCAGCCCGCCCGCTCGGCGAAGTCCCCGCCCAGGTCGGCGAAGCTGGACAGCACCGCCTCGCGCCCGGCCGCCCAGTCATAGGCGCGCGACGCCGCCGCCTCGATCGGGGCGTTGCGGTCCCAGTGGGCCAGCCGATCCTTGCCCATAGCCTTCGCCTTCAGCGCGTAATAGCGATGCGACAGGCGCGGATAGGCCTGCGCCACCGCCTCGGCCATGGCGTCCACGCTCTCGCCGTCCACTTCATTGCCCAGGTGGCGGCTGTCGGCGGGTCGCTTGAAGCCGCGCTTCCTGTCTTCCAGCGCCTTTTCGGCGGCGACGGTGTTCAGCACCATGGCCATGGTCCGGGCGACGCCGGAAAAGGCTTTCGACAGTCCCTCGCCCGCCGCCTGACGCCTGGCGGCGTCAGGGTCGGTCAGGCGGTTGAGCCCCTCGGCCAGGGTCAGCCTTTCCTCGCCCGCCTCGGCGCGCAGCACGGCCAGGGTCTCGTCGAACAGGCGCGGCCACTGGGCCTGGATCGGCCCGCGCTCGGCGATGAAGGTCTCAAGCTCGGCCGACAGTTCGTGCGGCTTCATCGCCCGCACCCGGCGCAGCCACGGCGCCCAGCGCGCGGCGGGCGCATGAGCCGCCAGCGCCGCCTCCACCGCCGCCTCGTCCAGGGCGTTGATCTCCAGCGTCAGCCAGACGGTCGGCGTGGCGATGACGGTCAGCTTCTCGCGCACATCGGCTTCGAAGCCCTGCGCCGCCGCATCCTCGCGGTCGGTCGAGGCGGCCAGGAAGGCGTAGGCGCCCAAGGCCCCCATCACGTCCGCCGCCTGCTCATAAAGCCCGATCGCCTCGTCCAGCGCCCGGCCCAGCTCGGCGCCCGACAGTCCTGCCAGCCGCCCCTGCCAGGCGTTCATCCGCTCCACCAGACCCTTGGCCCGCTCCAGGTCGGCGGCGATGCGCGGGTCCTCGCGCGAGGCGTAGAGGTCGGACAGGTCCCACAGCGGGGCGTCGGCGAATTCGGTCGGTCTCACTGGGGCGTTCATGCCCCTGTTTGTGGGGAGGCGGACGGCGCGATGCAAGCTGCTTCACCCTCTCCCGATGGGAGAGGGCTTGAGGCTCGGAGAGCCGAAGGCGATCCGCCAGCCGAAAGGGTGAGGGTTCGCGGGTGAAGTCGGCCGAAGGCCGTCGCGCGACGGCTGACGCCGACGGACGGGACAAGCCCCTCACCCTTTCGCCTATTCCAATCGCTCCGCTCTTGGAGGCTCAAGCCCTCTCCCGCCGGGAGAGGGTAGACGCAGCGGCGTCTATCGGTTCACCCTGCCTGCCAAGCTCAGGGAAGGCCCGCCATGACCCACCCCGCCACCGATCCCACCGGCCGCGCCTCGCTGGAGGGCGCGCGCGGGCTCGCGGCCGTCCGCATCGGCATCGGTCTGTCGCAGGGCCTGATCCTTTATCTGCTGTATCGTTCGGCGGCCCAGGCGGAAGCCCTGGCCTGGCCCGCGACCCGGCCTTCGCTGTTCGCCGCCCTTGTGCTGGCCGCGACCTTCGCGCCGGTCATGCTGCTGGCGGGCGTCGCGCGCCTGGGCTGGAGGACGCTGGCCCCATGGGGCGTCGTCGCGGCGGCGGGGCTGGCGCTGATGGGCTGGCACGACGCGGCCCAGGAGGCGAGCGACTATTTCCGCCCGCCCTATCTGCGCTTCCCCGTCGTCGCCTTCGCCGCGGCGGCCCTGTTCATCGCCCATCATCTGATCGTTCCGGCCGTCGCCCCGACAAGCGGGAGGCGGCGCTGGATCGCCGACTTCGACGACTATTTCGACACGGCGTGGAAGGCCGGGGTGCAGCTGGTCCTGTCGCTGGGCTTCACCGGCGCCTTCTGGCTTCTGCTGTTCCTGGGCGCGGCCCTGTTCCGGGTGATCGGGCTCAGTTTCCTGTCCGACCTGATCGACGAAAAATGGTTCTCCATCCCCGTCACCTGCCTGGTCTTCGCCACGGCGGTGCAGCTGACCGACGTGCGCGGCGGGCTGATCCGGGGGGTGCGGACCGTGACGCTGATGCTGCTGTCCTGGCTGCTGCCCGTCATCACCGTCCTGGTCGCGGGCTTTCTGGCCGCCCTGCCCTTCACCGGCCTGGACGGGTTGTGGAGGACAGGCAGCGCCACGGCCCTGGTGCTGTCGGCCGCCGCCGCCCTGATCGTGCTGATCAACACCGCCTATCAGGACGGTCGCGAGGACAATCTGCCGCCCGCCGCCCTGCGCCTGGGCGCGCGCGTCGCCTCGGTCCTGCTGACGCCGCTGATCCTGATCGCCGTCTGGGGCTTAAGCCTTCGCATCGGCCAGCACGGCCTGACGCCCGACCGCATCATCGCCGCGGCCTGCGCCCTGGTCGGCGCCCTCTACGCCGCCGGCTACGGCTGGGCCGCCCTGTCGCCCTTCTGGCGCAGGACGGTCTGGATGAAGCCGCTGGAGCGGACCAACGTCCTGGCCGCCGTGCTGACGGTGGGGGTCATCCTGGCCCTGTTCAGCCCCCTGGCCGACCCGGCCCGCCTGTCGGTCAACGATCAGATCGCCCGGCTGAAGCGCGGCGCCGTCAGCGCGGCCGACTTCGACTACGCCTTCCTGCGCTTCGGCGCCGGCAAGGCCGGGCGCGCCGCCCTGGCCGACCTGGCCAGGTCACCTGACGCCGAAACCGCCCGCCGCGCCAAGGCGGCCCAGGCCTCGACGTCGCGCTATGACCTGAGCGAATCCCCCGTGCCGCTCCGCGCGCCGACCATCACGGCATGGCCCGAAGGCGCCCGCCTGCCCGCCGCCTTCCTGGCCCCGGCGCCGTCCGGCGATCCGCGCTACGCCTGCGCCCCCGACGACGGCTGCGTGGCGGTGCGGCGCGACCTGAACGGCGACGGCCGCGACGACATCCTGCTGGCCTCTGCCTACGCCGTCGCCCTGTTCGCCCAGGACGCGGACGGCCGCTGGACGCACCGGGGAAACTACCAGATCCCCTATTGTCCCGGCGCCGCCCGGCCCCGCGACATGCGCGAGGCGCTCAAGCGCCCGGACCTGGCGCACAGCCCCGCGCCCTGGCCCGATCTGCGCCTGGGCGGCGGCCTCGCGCAGCTGGAGCCCGCCGCCTGCCCGCCGAAATCCTCCGCCGTTAACCCCTGACTCAGGTCTCCGAAACCCCATCTTCATTCCCTCCGTTCTAGGGTTGTCTCGAAACGAGCCAGTCCCGCTTGAACGAGGACGGCCGTTCGACGGTGATGTTGAAGGGTGTTTCCCATGGCCAAGACCATTCTGGTCGTCGACGATGATCCTACCCAGCGCCGCCTGCTTCAGGCGGTTCTGGAACGTGAAGGCTATGCGGTCGTGCACGCTGAATCCGGCGGCGAAGCGATCGACCGCCTGACCAAGGGCGGCGGCGCCGACGTGGTGCTGCTCGATCTCGTCATGCCCGGCCTTTCGGGCCTGGAGGCGCTGGCCGAACTGCGCACGGCGGGCGTCACCACGCCGGTCATCGTGCTGACGGCCAACGGCGGCATCGAGACGGTGGTCAGGGCCATGCAGGCCGGAGCCCAGGACTTCTTCGTCAAGCCGGTCGGGCCCGAGCGCCTGCTGATCGGCGTGCGCAACGCCCTGCAGATGACGCAGCTGACCGCCGAGATCGGCCGCCTGAAGAAACGCGCCACGGGCCGCTCCTCCTTCGACGACATGGTCGGCGACAGCGAGCCCATGCGCATGGTCAAGGCCCTGGGCCAACGCGCGGCCAAGTCCTCCATCCCGGTGCTGATCACCGGCGAGAGCGGCGTGGGCAAGGAAGTCATCGCCCGCGCCCTGCACGGCGCCTCGGAGCGGGCGGGCAAGCCCTTCGTGGCCGTCAACTGCGGCGCCCTGCCCGCCAATCTGGTCGAGTCCATCCTGTTCGGCCACGAGAAGGGCGCCTTCACCGGCGCGCACGA
>JAFKFS010000112.1 GCA_017308115.1 Bordetella sp. | reverse complement strand
CACGGCGTCTCGGCGGCGCTGGAGTTCGGCGTCAATGTGCTGAAGGTCCGGCGCGTCGTCGTCATGGGCCACGCCTCCTGCGGCGGGGTCAACGCCATGCTGAACGGCGCCCCCGCCAACTGTCAGGACTTCGTCGCCCCCTGGGTCGAACAGGCCGCCCCCAGCGTGCGCCGCGCGGTCGAGGCCCTGCCCGCCGAACAGGTCGAGTGCGCCGCCGAGGAGGCCGTGGTGCGCCTGTCGCTGGACAATCTGCGCACCTTCCCCTGGATCGCGGAAAAGGAGGCGGCGGGCGAGCTCAAGCTCAGCGGCCTGCACTTCGGCATCGCCCTGGGCATCCTGTCCAAGCTGACCGGGCCGGGGCGGTTCGAGCGGCTGGACTGAGGACGCCGCCCTCGCCTCTTGTCGCGAACCGTGGCACACCCGGCGTGTTGCAACGGAAGACGTCATGGCCCCTGCCTACAAAGCCATCCCCAACATCCTGACCAGCCTGCGCCTGGCGGCGGGGATCGTCATGTTCCTGCTGCTGGCGGGGGCGACCAGCGGCTTCCCCTTCGTCTCGGCCTGGCTGAGCCCCGACGACCAGTTCGCCATGTACCGGACGGGCTTCTGGATCTTCGTCATCGCCGCCTCGACGGACTGGATCGACGGCTATCTGGCCCGCCGCTGGAAGGCCGAGACGCGCTGGGGCGCCATCCTGGACCCGATCGCCGACAAGATCCTGGTCACCGGCGCCGTGCTGGGCGTGCTGACGAGCGGCTCGGTGCAGCAGATCATCATTCCCTGCGGCCTGATCCTGTTCCGCGAGTTCGCGGTGTCGGCCCTGCGCGAGACCATGGCCGGGCGCATCAACCTGCCCGTCACCCTGGCCGCCAAGTGGAAGACGACGCTGCAGATGGTGGCCCTGGGCTGCCAGCTGTTCGCCCGCAACTGGGACGGCTGGGGCCTGCCCTTCGACTATCTGCCCGTCTTCCAGCTGTTCTCGGACGCCCTGATCTGGCTGGCCGCCCTGGTGACCCTGTGGACCGGCTGGCAGTATTTCAGCGCGGCCCGCAAGCAGATGCGGGACCTCTAAAATCCTTCTCCCACAAGGGGAGAAGGGCGTTAGAGCGTCTTCTCCAGCACCACGAACTCCAGCTCGCGCGTGCGGGGCAGGCCGAAGCGTTCGTCGTCGAGCGGGAAGGGCCGCGTCTCGCCGGTCAGGCGGTAGCCGCGCCGTTCGTACCAGGCGATCAGCTCGGCGCGTTGGCGGATGACCGTCATCTCCATGCGCGTGGCGACAAAGCGGGAGGCGGCCTCGGCCTCGGCGGCGTCTATCAGCAAGCGCCCCAGACCGCCCGCCTGACGCGCCGGGTCGACGGTCAGAAGGCCGAGATAGGCCAGCCCCTCGCCCTGATCCGCCACCTGGACGCAGCCGGTCAGGACGCCGTCGATCTCGGCCAGCAGGATGGCACGCGATGCGTCGGCGATCATGCCCAGAAGCTCCGCCTCGTCTGTGCGCTGACCGCCCAGCAGGTCGGCCTCGTGGGTCCAGCCCGCCTTGGCGCTGTCGCCGCGATAGGCGCTCTCGACGAGGCGATGCAGCGCCGGAACATCGTCCGGCGCGGCGGGGCGGAAGACCGGGGCCGTCAACGGCGGGCCTTGCGGGGCGCCGCAACGCCCAGTTCGCGGATCAGGTGATCCATGCCGTAGACGTCCCGCAGGGCCGTGGTCACGGCCTGGGTGGTGACGATGACGCTGCGGTTGACGTTGCGGTCATAGCCGTAGGCGTTGCGCTGGGTCAGGACGGTGGAGTCGAAGTTGGCGCCGATGATCTCGCCCCGAGCGTTGACGGCGGGCGAGCCGGACGAGCCGCCGATGGTGTCGGAGGACACCGCAATGTTCATCACCGCATTGGGGTCGATGCGGTCCCTGGCGGCCAGCAGCCTGGGCGCCACGTTGAACGGCTCGGCGCCGGTCGCCCGGTCCCACAGGCCGGCGAAGGTGGTGAAGGCCGGGATGCGCTGGCCCGGCACGTCGGTCCCCTCGACCCGGCCGTAGGTCAGACGCAGGGTGCCGGTGGCGTCGGGATAGACGGCGTCGCCGAAGACGGCGAAGCGGGCGGCGGCCAGTTGCTCGGACGCGCGGTCGGTCGGCGCCTTGACCTTATTGTCCCACTGCGTGCGCACGGCGCGGGCGTCGGCGTCGATGGCCAGGACGTACTGGATCAGCGGATCATCCGAGGCCTGAACGGCGGGCAGGCCGCCTTCCCACAGGGCGCGACGCACGGCCGGATCGGCCAGTTTGGTGCCTGCGACCAGGCGCGCGGCCAGGCCCTCGGGGCTTTCCTTGCCCAGCAGGGTGCGGACGTATGGGCTGTCGACGGTCAGCCATTCGCGCGTCTTGGACAGCCACCATTCCAGACGGATCTGCTCCAGTTCCGGATAGGTCGGACGCGCCGCGAACAGGCCGGACTGCACGCCCGGCAGGCGGCTGTCGGCGAACTCGGACAGGCGCTGGTCGGACGGCTTGGCGCGCTCCTGCGCCCCGCGCACGATGGCCCGCGCCCATTGGAACAGGGGCGAGCCGCCCGCCACCGAGGTCGTGCCCATGCCGGTGCCGCCTTCCAGCAGGGCCATCGGGGCGTAGAGCTCGCGCGCGATCGGCTGGACCTGCGCCAAAACGGCCCAGGGATCGCCGATCTCGGCCGACAGGGCCTCGTTCTCGGCCACGCCGCGACGGAAGACGGTTTCCTGCCCGGCCAGCTGGTCCATGAAGGCCGGGTCGATCAGAGCCGCCATCCGGCCGCGCCCGCGCTTGTAGGTGTTCTCCACCCCCGACAGCGGGTCCATGGCGATGAAGGCCTGGTCCTCGCCCTCTTCCGAATAGCGGATCAGACGGCCGCGCAGCTCGGACGCGATCAGCTGGTCCAGCGGCAGGACCACGTCGCGAATGGTCATCAGCTGGGCCTGCGTCAGCAGGCGCTGGGTCGAGCCGGGGTTGCCGGTGACGAAGACGGGCTCGCCCTCGGTCGGCTTGTTCGGATTCCAGGTGAAGTGGGTCGGGGTCGCGGCGGGCTTGCCGTCCTCATACAGGCGGATGAAGGCCGCATCGATGGCGAAGCGCGGGAAGGAGAAGTTGTCCAGATCGCCGCCGAAGGTCGCGGCGCGGTCCTCCGGCGCCCAGGCCAGACGCACGTCGGAATATTTGCGGAACTTGTAGAGCTTGAACTGGCCGCCGCGATACAGGCTGACGACCTGGCAGCGGATCTTGGGATCATTGCCGCAGGCCTCGGTCTCGATGCGGCCGGCCTCGGCCTCGCGCGCCTGGGTGTAGGCCTGGCCGTCCAGACCGGCGCCCGCCTTCTGGACCCGTTCGGTGACGTCGGTGATGTCGGTCAGGATCTCGGCCGAGGCGCCGGGGCATTGCAGCTCTTCCTCGCGGCTCTTCGGGGTGAAGCCGGTCTCATTGTACTGAAGCTGGGGCGTGGACAGATTGGCGACGCAGGACGAAACGCAGTGGTTGTTGGTCATCACCAGCCCCTCGGCCGAGATGACCCCCGCCGAACAGCCGCCGAACTTCACCGACGACAGGCGAACGCGGTCCAGCCAGGCCTGATCGATGTTCGTGCCCAGGGTCTGGTTGGCGCGGGCGATGGGGAAGTTGTCATAGGTCCACATGCCCTCCTCCGCCCGAGCCGAAGAGGCGGCGGCGAAGGCCAGGACGGCGGCCGAGGCGAACAGAAGGGGGGCGTAGGTGGTGCGCATGAGACATCCTCGACGTCGCGGCCTTGGTCATCGCCGAGGCCCGGTTTCGGCCCCTTAAAACCCGAGGCCGTCTTTGCGGTCAGTCTGAACAGAACCTGGAGGCAAACCGCAACCCCCGGCGAAAGCATTCACATCGCGCCTTCGCGGGTCTAGATTCGGCGAATGACGAAACGGGAGGGGATTGACGCGATGTCGGATGATTTCCCCCAGGGCGTGGCGCATCAGGTTCCGGACGACATGCGGGCGCGGCTCTCATCCGAGCCTGAAACCCTCGACCTGTGGCGCGGCCTCACCCCGCTGGGGCGCAATGAGTTCATCTGCTGGGTCGAAGACGCCAAACAGGCCGCCACCCGTCAGAAACGGATCGAGCGCGCGGTTGAGGAATTGCACGAAGGCAAGCGGCGGCCCTGCTGCTGGGTCGGCTGCATCCATCGCGCCGACAAGGCTCCCGGCCGCTGGCAACAGGCTGTGCTCATCGAGAAGCAGGGCAAGTCGAGATAGGCCTGCGGACGCAGGGCAAGGCTGAATTCACGTTGAGTGTTGGGGCAATTTTCCCCAGCCCGCTCATCCCCGCGGAAGCGGGGACCCCAGTGCTTCGGCTTCAAGGCGCTGCGATCACTGAAGAGGCCTGTCGCTCTGCGTTCTCACTGGGTCCCCGCTTCCGCGGGGATGAGCGGGGGTTAAGATCAATCGCCAACACTCAACGCAGGCGCAGCCAAAAAAGAGGGCGCCCGAAGGCGCCCCCAAATCCCGGATATCAATCCGACAGGCTCAGCGCCGCACGCCCAGTTCGCGCAGCAGGCGCGGCTGGTTGTAGACGTTGCGCAGGGCCTCGGTGACGGCGGCGGTCGAGACCGACACCGTGCGGTTCAGCTCGCCGTCATAGCCGAACGAGCCGCCGAGGGAGTGGATGTTGCCGTCGAAGGCGGCGCCGATCACCTCGCCCTTGGCGTTGATCACCGGCGAGCCGGAGTTGCCGCCGATGATGTCGTTGGTCGAGACGAAGTCATAGACCACGTCCTTGTTGATCCGGTCCTTGGCCGCCAGGAAACGCTCGGCGGCGTTGAACGGCTCGGCGCCGGTGGCGCGCTCGTACAGGCCGCCCATGCGGGTGAAGGACGGCACGGCGACGCCGCGATAGGTCCAGCCCTTCACCTGACCGTGCGACAGACGAAGCGAGAAGGTGGCGTCGGGATACAGGTTGTCGCCATAGACGGCGAAGCGGGCCTGGGCGACCTTTTCGGCGGCGCGGGCGGTCGGGGCGTTGACGCCGGCGTCCCACTGGGTGCGGACGGCCTGGGCGGCGTCGTCGTTGGCCAGGACGAAGGCGATCATCGGATCGCCCGAGGCGGCCAGCTGCTCCGGCGTCATGGCCAGGGCTTCGGCGCGATAGGCCGGGTCGATCAGGCGGCTCTGCACCAGGCGGGCGGCGATGGTCTCGGGGCTTTCGGCGCCCAGCATGGCCTTCACATCGGCGCTGTCGACGGTCAGGTACTCGCGGGTCTTCAGCATCCAGTGCGACAGCTGGATTTCCTCGACGCCCAGCGGGATCGGGGCCTCCGAGGCCAGGCGGCGGCCCAGGGCGGCGATGTCGCTGTCGGCGTAGCCGGCGCGGCGCTCGGCGACCGGCTTGGCGCGCTCCTTGGAGGCGCGGACGATGGCGCGAGTGTAGGAATAGAGGGTCGAGCCGCCGCCGGCGTTCGCCTCAAGCTGGCGATAGGGCAGATAGAGGTCGCGGGCCGTGGCCTGCACCTTTTCCAGATCGGCCCACGGGTCGCCGATACGCTCGGCCACAGCCGGGTCGGCGGCGACGCGCCGGCGCAACTCGGCCTCTTCCTGGCGCTTCTTGGCCATGAAGGCCGGGTCCGTCAGGGCGCCCTGCTGGCCATAGTAGACCTTGAAGCTGTTCTCCAGACCGAAGATCGGGTCGAGCGCGACGCGCTTCTCTTCCTCGCCCAGGGTCGAATATTCGACCAGACGGCCGCGCAGTTCGGCGCTCTGGATCAAAGTGATGGGAATCTGCTGGTCGCGCAGGCGCTCCAGCTGGCTCATGGTCAGCAGGCGCGAGGTCGAGCCGGGGTTGCCCGCCACGAAGGTGACTTCGCCGTCGACCGGGGCGTTGGGGTTCCACTTCAGATGGTTGGGCGTGGCGACCGGCTTGCCGTCCTCATAGGCGCGCAGGAAGGCGGCATCGAGGGCGTAGCGCGGGAAGTTGAAGTTGTCCGGGTCGCCGCCGAAGAAGGCCGCCTGAAACTCGGGCGCGAAGGCCAGACGCACGTCTTCGTACTTGCGGAACTTGTACAGGGCGTATTTGCCGCCGCGATAGAAGCTGATGACCTGGCAGGTCAGCTTGCGGTCGTCGCCGCAGGCTTCCTTCTGAATCCTGTCGATCTCGGCCGAGCGGGCGGCGACGAAGGCGGCGCCTTCCAGGCCCGCACCGGCGCCCAGGACGCGATCGGTGACGTCGGTGATGTCGGTCAGGACTTCCGCCGTCTGGCCGGGGCAGGTCTTCTCCTCCTCGCGCGTGGCGGGCATCCAGCCGTTCTTGACGTAGTCGTTTTGGGCCGTGGACAGGTCCTGGACGCAGGAGATGACGCAGTGGTGGTTGGTCAGGATCAGGCCTTCGCCCGAGACGAAGGAGGCCGAGCAGCCCTGCAGACGCACCGCCGCGTTGCGGACGCGATCCAGCCACGCCTGGTCGATGCGCGTGCCGTATTTGTCGTTCACCGTCTGGATCGGGAAGTTGTCGAAGGTCCACATGCCCTCGTCGGCGCGGGCGGAGGATGCGGGGGCGTTGACCACCACGGCGGCCAGGCCGAGGGCGGCCAGGGAAGCGGTGAAGGAAAGGGTGCGGCGAAGCGACATGGGCGTCTCCGAAGAGGCGGAACCCGACGTCCCGCCTTGCAGTTTGCGCCGTCACTAGACCCGCAAGGCCCGTCGCCTCAACCCCCGCAACCGATCCGGCCGCGCCACCCTTACCCCGATTTAACTTGGCCCCGGCCCGGCGGACGGTCAGATAACAGCGCAAGTCAGGGGAATGAATACGCGTCATGTCGCTCGCGCTGTCCACGCTGCTCTTCGAGTGGCGCCGCTATATGGCCGCCGTCATGGCGCTGGCCCTGTCGGGCCTGCTCGTCCTGGCCATGACCGGGGTCTTCATCGGCATCGGCAAGGGGTTCACCGCCGCCATCGAGCGGTCGAGCGCCGACATCTTCATCATGCAGCCGGGCGCCAAGGCCCTGTTCAGCGGCCCGATGGGCATGCCCCGGCGGTTCGTGCCCCTGGCCTACAATCACCCCGAGGTGGTCGAGGTGAAGACCCTCGACATGTCGGGCGGCAATTTCCAGAACATCAAGAACGTCGATCCGACCGCCTCGGCCGCCGACCGCGCCAGGCAGGGCGCCCCGCGCCAGAAGAGCGTCCTGGTCAACATCATCGACACCGCGCCCGGATCGGTCACCATTCCCCGCGACTATTCCGAGGAACTGGTCGAGGCCCTGCGCCAGCCCTTCACCGTGGCGGTGGATGAAACCGCCCTCACGCCGCTGGGCGTCAAACTGGGCGACAAGGCCCTGTTCAACGGCCAGACCGTGACCGTGGTCGGGGTGCTGCGCGGCTATCCCAACATGATGCAGCCGACCATCGTCATGTCGCGCGACAGCTTGCGGATGCTGGGTCAGGCCTTCGAAGGGCCGCGCGTCGGCCCGCTGATGATCAGGATCAAGGACCCCGCCCGCGCCGAGCACGTGGTGGCCCAGCTCAACGCCATGGGCAACGGCCAGTGGAAAGCCTGGACCCGTCAGCAGCTGGCCGACGCCAACGCCGGCGCCATGTTCGAGGAAGGCATACTGGTCATCATCATCGGCGGCTGCGTGGTGCTGGGCATCATCATCGGCGTGGCCATCACCTGGCAGACCCTGCGCGGCGCCATCATGGCCAACATCAAGGAGTTCGCCTCCCTGCGCGCCCTGGGCGTCGGCATGGGCTCCCTGCGCCGCATCGTCATGGAGCTGAGCTTCTGGGTCGGCATGGTCGGCGTGGGCGCGGCGATCCTGCTAACCTGGCTGCTGTCCCTGCTGGCCCTGTCCAACGCCGTCATCATCGCCATGCCGCCCATGCTGCTGATCGTGGTCGGCGGCGGTCTGATCGGCATCTCCATGCTCTCGGGCCTGCTGTCGATGGGCATCCTGAAGAAGAGCCAACCTGCGGACCTGCTGCGATGAACAAACATACGAAGGTTCACGGCAAGCACGGCGAGTTCGCCCTGGAGGCCAAGGGACTGGTCAAGCGGTTCAAGTCCGGCCGCTCCTATGTCGAGGTGCTGAAGGGCGTGGATTTCGACGCCCGCCACGGCGACCTGACCATGGTCATGGGACCGTCGGGTTCGGGCAAGTCGACGCTGATCGCCGCCCTGTCCGGCCTGCTGCGGCCCGAGGAAGGGCGCGTCGACGCCCTGGACGTGGACGACCTGTGGAAGCTGTCGGGCGGCAAGATCGACAAGTTCCGGCTGGATCACTGCGGCTTCATCTTCCAGGGCTTCAACCTGTTCCCGGCGCTCAGCGCCCTGCAGCAGGTGACGACGGTGCTGAAGTATCAGGGCCTGTCGCCTGACAAGGCCAAGAAACGCGCCGCCCTGGCGCTGGAGGAGGTCGGCCTGGGCCATCGCCTGCACCAGCGCCCGGCCGCCCTGTCCGGCGGCGAGAAGCAGCGCGTCGCCATCGCCCGCGCCCTGGCCAAGGATCCGCAGATCCTGTTCGCGGACGAGCCGACCTCGGCCCTGGACGGCGAGAACGGCCAGGTGGTCATCCGCCTGCTGCGCCGGGCGGCGACCGAGCACGGTGCCGCCGTCATCTGCGTGACCCACGACCCGCGCCTCGAGGCCTGGGCCGACCGGGTCATCCATATCGAAGACGGCGTGATCATCGACGATCAGCGCCGCACCCCCAATCCCGAAGCCGTCCTGGCCTCGCACTGACACCGATCCTTCTTGAGGACCCCCATGCCCGCATTCCTGAAAAACAAATGGCTCTGGATCGGCCTGGCGCTGCTGATCGTGCTGATCGTCGGCTTCAGCATGGTTCAAAAGGCCAATGCGACGAAGAAGGCCGAACTGGCTCAGGCCGCCGAGAAGAAGGTGGAAAGCCCCTACTCCGCCATCGCCAACGGCAAGATCGACATCGAGGGCGGCATCATCCAGATCGCCGCACGGCGCGGCGGCGTGGTTCGCGAGGTCCTGGTGCAGGAAGGCGACCTGGTGAAGGCCGGTCAGATCCTGGCCCGTCAGGAAGACGACGAGCCGCGTCTGTCGCTGCAGACGGCGGCGGCCGATCTGGCCCAGGCCGAAAGCCAGTTGCGCCTGATCAACGTCGACATCGCCACGGCCCAGCGCGAATACGACCGCCTGCAGAAGCTGGTCGCCACCAACTTCGTCGCCGCCCAGCGCATGGACCAGGCCCGCGACGCCATCGCCCAGGCCCAGGCCCGTCTCGGCTCGCAGCAGGCCGCCGTCCAGACCGCCCGCGCCCGCCGCGATCAGGCCGCCTATAACGTCGAGCTGACGGTGATCCGCTCGCCCGCCGACGGCCGCATCGTGCGCCGCTACGCCAACCCCGGCGCCGGCGCCTCGACCCTGAACGTGTCCAACATGTTCGACCTGGAGCCGGCCGCTCCGCGGATCGCCCGCGCCGAGATCGTCGAGGCCGACATTCCCAACGTCTCGGTCGACCAGGCCGTGGAGATCACCCCCGAAGGCGACCCATCCAAGGTCTATGTCGGCAAGGTGCTGCGCCGCGCCGCCGTCTTCGGCGCCCGCAAGCTGGCCTCGGACGACCCGTCCCAGCGCACCGACGAGCGGGTGGTCGAGGTAGTGGTCGCCGTCGACGACGCGCCGCTGCTGATCGGCCAGCGCGTCCTGGTCAAATTCATGAAGCCGGGCGAGACCGCCGGCGCCAAGCGCGACAACGCCTCGACCGGCGTGCCCGCTGCGCGCGCCATGAAGGCGCCTGCCCGGACGTAATGGCGCGTCGGGATGAAAACGGAAAAGGGGCCTCGCAAGGGGCCCCTTTTTTTGTCGCCCCTGCAATCTCCCTTCCCCCTCGATGGGGGAAGGGTCGGGGATGGGGGTGAGCGCACGACGCCGGGGCTGGGAGCGCGGGAGGCGAGGCGGAGTCTCCCCCGCCGCCCAGCAAGCCGCCGGCCTCCACCCCCTCCCAACCCTCCCCCATCGAGGGGGAGGGCTTTATCGCTCACGTTCCCTGGAAATCCCCCGCCCGCTTCTCCAGCACCGCCGTCACGCCCTCGATGTGGTCGTCGGTCAGGTGGGCCAGGGCCTGCATGGCGGCGGACAGTTCCAGCATCTGGTCGAAATTCATGTCGCGGCCCTGGCGCAGCAGGCTCTTGGCCATGCGCAGGGCCTGGGGCGGCTGGGCGGCGATCTGGTCCGCCGTCCGCATCGCCTCGTCCATCAGCGCCTCATGCGGGACCACGCGGTTGACCAGGCCCCATTTCTCGGCCGTCTCGGCGTCGATCGAACGGGCCGTGAACAGCAGTTCGGCGGCGCGGGCGTAGCCGATGTTGCGCGGCAGCAGCCACGAGCCGCCGTCGCCGGGAATGATGCCCAGCTTCATGAAGGGGACGCCGAAGCCGGCGCGGTCCGAGGCGATGCGGATGTCGCCCAGTCCGGCGATGTCGCAGCCCAGCCCCATGGCCGGACCGTTGACCGCCGTCACCAGCGGAACCTCCAGGCCGTAGAGGGCGCGCACGATGCGGTGGACGACGCGGCGATAGCGTTCGCGGATGGCGGCGCCCGAGCCCTCGAACAGGTCGCGGCGGTCCTTCATGGCCTTCAGGTCGCCGCCCGCCGAGAAGGCGCGCCCGGCGCCCGTCAGCACCACGCAGCGGACGGAAGGGTCGGCGTTGACCGCGTCGCAGGCGGCGGCGAAGGCCTCGCCGTCCTCCAGATCCGGCAGGGCGTTCAGCCGCTCGGGCCGGTCCAGGGTCCAGACCATGACCGCGCCCCTGCGCTCTTCGACGATCAGACCCATGCCGCATTCCTTTCACCGATGGAGCCGTCGCTTTCGCCACACGGCGGCGGCATGGCAAGGGCGGAATTGAAAAACCCCGGTCGTTCTGACCGGGGCTTCTGGCTGGATCATCCCGCCTCGCGCCTACGCGCGCGGCCGTTTGATCGTTATGGGCACGAAGTTGGACGGGTGGCTGACCACGCGGTCGCCGGCGCCGTTCACCTGCTTCGTGTTCACCAGCATCCCGCCGAAAAGGGCGAAGGACAGCATGGCGTGCTGGAGATTGCGCTCTTTGTTTTCGTTCATTTTTGGCGTCTCCTTTCGCTGAACGATGAAAGAAGACACGTCGTGCTTTTCGGGACTCTCACCCTGTCAGTCGTTTCGCGTCGACGCTGAAGATAGGCGGCGCGGCGGAAAAGTCAAGAAATTATCGTCCGTTACCGGATTTATTATTGTAATAGCGTCACAAACCATGACCCACCCTCCCGCCGCCCTTCCCCCGCGCCCCATCGCCAGCCCCTGCGTGATGGTGTGCACCATCGACGGCGCCTCGGGCCTGTGCCTGGGATGTCTGCGCACGCTTCAGGAGATCGCGACCTGGAGCCGGATGACCGACGAGGCCCGCGCCGCCGTCATGGCCGAACTGGACGGCCGCAGGACGCGGATCGATCCGGCGCTGCGGGGGGCGTGAGCGCGCGGCCTGAACCGTCCCCCTCGAGCCGGCTTCGCCGCGCCGATCCCCCGTTTCCGCGTCAACCTTTCGTTCGCCACGTCGCTTCACCGCATGGGAAGACCCAGGCGGCATAGTCCGTTTCATGATCCGGTTTGACCCGCGCTCCGCCGTCGTCTTCGCCGCCGCCCTGGCGTCGGCCTCGGCGTGCGTGGGCGCCCTGATGTGGTGGGAAGGCCCGGCCCGGGCCTACGCCGCCGTGGCCCTGAAGGAGGCGCCGTCGGTGACGCGCGCCGCCGACGGCCACTACTGGGCCGAGGCGACCGTCGAGGGTCGGCCGATGCGCATGCTGGTCGACACCGGCGCCAGCGTGGTGACGCTGAGCCGCGCCGACGCCGAACGGCTGGGCGTGCGGCTGAAGCCGCACGACTTCGACCAGACGCTGAACACCGCCTCGGGCCAGACGCCCGCCGCGCGGGTGGTGCTGACCTCCGTGTCGGTGGCGGGGGTGGAGATGACCTCGGTCGAGGCCCTGGTCATCGACCGCGACATGCCGGCGGCCCTGCTGGGCATGAGCTTCCTGGGCCGGCTGTCGGCCTTCGAGGCGCGGCCGGACGGGCTGATCCTGAGGGGCTGAGGGCGCCTCAGCCGCGCGGGCCGAAGGGCACGACCTTATTGTCCCGGTCATGGCCGATGTCGGCGGCGCCCAGATAGGGAATCCCCGACCGCACGCACCAGTGGCGCACGATCTCCTCCGCCGTCAGGCCGAAATCGGGATCGTTGGGCGTCACGTCCGACACCCGGCCCAGGCGGATGCCCGCGACCCGGCGGATCGAGGCCTGACCGGTCAGGTGGAACATGATCCGGTCGACGCGGTAGAGGGCCTCGGACACCTCTTCCAGCATCAGGACGTGGCCGGTCAGGTCCGGCTCGATCGCCGTGCCGACCAGTTCGTTGAGGATGGTCAGGTTGAAGCCGACGGCGGGCCGGGGGTCGCTCAGCAGGGAGGGCTCCAGCGAGGCCGGATCGCCGCTCCGCAGCCAGTTCACCGCCCGACGGCCCGTGGCGTCGTGGCGCGACCCGTCCGAGGCCATCGGCCCGTGCGCGACCCAGGGGAAGCCCGCGCGATACAGCGCCGCCAGCAGGCTGCCCGCGTCGGAATAGCCGAGGTAACGCTTGGCGTAGGCGTGGGCGGTCAGCTCGGGGATCACCGCCTCGGCGATGCGGCAGGCGCCGTAGCCGCCGCGCGCGAACCAGACGGCGTCGATGTCGGGGTCGTTGGCGGTCTCGACGAAGGCGCGGGCGCGGGTCGCGTCGTCGCCGCCGAAATGACCGTGGACGTCATAGAGGCTCGGATGCATCACCAGTTCGACCGCGCCGTCCGGCCAGGCCGCCGCCGCCCAGGCCCGGATCGCCTCCCCCCGCGCCGGGTCCAGGCGGGAGCTGGCGTTGACGACGCCGATACGGAACGGTCTGGTCTGCATGGACGGGGTGGCCTCGGGCGTCTCGCGTGCTAGTCAGGCGCCGGACATTCCCCGGTTTCCAGCCCCGAAATCAAGCCGATGAACCAAGACTATTTCTTCTGCGGCGTCGGCGGCTCCGGCATGATGCCCCTGGCCCTGATCGTTCAGGCGTCGGGCGCCCGCATCTCGGGCTCCGACCGGGCGCTGGACCAGGGACGCACGCCCGAGAAGTTCGACTGGCTGCGCGCCCACGGCGTGACCCTGTTCCCCCAGGACGGATCGGGCGTGGTCAGCCGGGATCAGGTGGTCGTCGCCACCGGGGCGGTCGAGGAGACGGTGCCCGACATCGGCGCGGCCCGGCGCGTCGGCGCGACCATCAAGACCCGGCCCCAGTTGCTCAGCGAACTGTTCAACACGGCTCCGACCTCCATCGGCGTGGCGGGCACCAGCGGCAAGTCCACCATCACCGGCATGATCGCCTGGATTCTCGATCAGGCGGGGCGAGACCCCACGGTGGTCAACGGCGCGGTGATGAAGAATTTCGCCGACGCCGACCATCCCTTCGCCAGCGCCCGGATCGGCGGTACCGACCTGTTCGTGGCCGAGGTGGACGAGAGCGACGGCTCCATCGCCCGCTACGACCCGACGATCGCCGTGGTCTCCAACATCTCGCTGGACCACAAGTCGATGGAGGAGCTGCGCGAGCTGTTCGGCGGCTTCGTCGGCCGGGCGGCGACGGCGGTGCTGAACCTGGACAACCCCGAGACGGCGGCCCTGGCCCAAGACCTGGCGCCGGGCAAGGCGATCACCTTCGCCCTGGGCGAGGAGGCGGCGGACCTGTCGGCGCACGATCTCGAGGCCCTGCCGACCGGCATGAGGTTCGAGCTGCGCGTGCGCGCAGAGGCGGCGCGGGCGGCGACGCTGAACGCGCCCGGCGCGCACAATGTCGCCAACGCCCTGGCGGCGCTGGGGGCGGTCAGGGCGCTGGGCGTCGACCTGGATCAGGCGGTCGCGGCGCTGGAGACCTTCCGCGGCATCCGGCGACGGCTGGAGGTGGTCGGAACGCGAGGCGGCGTCACCGTCATCGACGACTTCGCCCACAACCCGGACAAGATCGCCGCCACGCTGAAGACCCTGCACGCCTTTGACGGACGGCTGCTGATCCTGTTCCAGCCGCACGGCTTCGGCCCGCTGAAGTTGATGCAGCAGGAGTTCATCGCCGGGTTCGCCGGTCTGATGCGGCCCGACGACGTGCTGCTGATGCCCGAGCCGGTCTATTACGGCGGCACGACCGATCGCAGCGTCGGCAGCGAGGACATAGCGGCGGGCGTGCGGGCGGCGGGGCGCCGGGCCGAGGCCCTGCCCGAGCGCGCCGATTGCGGCGACCGCGTCATCGCCATGGCGCGTCCCGGCGACCGCGTGGTGGTCATGGGCGCGCGCGACGACAGCCTGTCGACCTTCGCGGCCGAACTTCTGGCGCGCCTCTGAGCGTCCAGCGCGGGAGGAATCCCGCGCCCTGCCCCCGTGCGCGCCGTTGCAAGTCATTTGCATTTCGTGGCAAGGCCGTGGGCGTGACCGACGCCGCCGCCCCTTCCGCAAAGTCCGCCGCCCGGCCGAAGCCCAAGGCCGCGCGCCCGCCCGCCCGCGCCTTCTGGCTGAAGCAGTTGCACAGCTGGCACTGGATCTCGGCGGCGGTCAGCCTGATCGGCCTGCTGCTGTTCGCCGTGACCGGCGTCACCCTGAACCACGCCGCCCAGATCTCCGCCGAGCCGGTCGTGCGCGAACAGACCGGCGTCCTGCCCGCCCCCCTGCTGGCGCGCCTGGCCGCCTTTCCGCAGGAGACGACCGATCCGGCCCCCGAGGCCGTGACGCGCTGGGCGGACGAGGCCTTCAAGGTGCGGATCGCCGGAAAGCCGACCGAGACCACCGCCCAGGAAATCTATGTCGCCCTGCCCAGGCCGGGCGGCGACGGCTGGCTGACCATCGACCGGGCGACGGGCGACGTCCTCTATGAGAAGACCACGCGGGGCTGGGTCGCCTATCTCAACGACCTGCACAAGGGCCGCAACACCGGCCGGGCCTGGTTCTGGTTCATCGACGTCTTCGCCGCCGCCTGCGTGGTCTTCACCCTGACGGGACTGGGCCTGCTGTGGCTGCACGCGCGGCGGCGGCCCTCGACCTGGCCCCTGGTCGGGCTGGGGCTGCTGATCCCGACCGTGCTCGCCCTGTTCTTCATCCATTGAGGAGCCGCACCATGCGACCGCTTCCCCTCGTCCTGACCGCCGCCGGTCTTTCGGCGGCCGCCGCCCCGGCCCTGGCCGCCGACCTGTCGGTGTCGATCGAGCTGCCGCGCATCAACAGCGCCGCCTATCACCGCCCCTATGTCGCCGTCTGGATCGAGACGCCGGACCAGAGCGCCGTCCAGACCCTGGCCGTCTGGTATCATCCCGGCAGCCGCAACAGCCAGGGCGACGGCACCGACTGGCTGAGGGACCTGCGCGCCTGGTGGCGCAAGGGCGGCCGGGCGATGACCATGCCCGCCGACGGAATCTCGGGTCCGACCAAGGCCCCCGGCCGCCACACCCTGAGCGTGCCCGGCGCGCGCCTGCGCGCCCTGCCCGCCGGTCAGTACACCCTGGTCGTCGAGGCGGCGCGCGAGATGGGCGGGCGCGAGTCCGTGCGCGTGCCCTTCCGCTGGGGCGCGGCCAACACGGCCTCCGGGACGGGCTCGTCCGAACTGGGCGCCGTGCGCGTGACGGTGACCCGCTGAGCGATCGCGGCCATAAGGGACGTTTCGTCCGCCTGCCCGGAGTCCCGCCGCGCCCATGAAACGCTCCGCCTCCGCCCCGCCGCCGCTCCGCATCGGGACGCCGGACGCCGGTCGAGGCGACGACCGCGTCCTGATCCCGCCCACGGCCCGCGCGCCCGAACGGCCGCCCAGCGACCTGATCTGGTCGCTGTCGGGCCGGACCATGGGCACGACCTGGTCGGCGCGGCTGGTCCCGCCGCCGGGCGTCGCGCAGGCGGCCTTCCAGCAGGCCGTCGAGGATGAGCTGAGCCGCGTCGTCGCCGTCTTCAGCCCGTGGGAGGCCGACAGCGAGATCAGCCGCTTCAACGCCGCCCCGGCCGGGCCGGTGACGCTGTCAGAGGATTTCTGGACCCTGCTGACCCAGGCGCTGGACCTGGCGGACGCGGTCGACGGCGCCGTCGATCCGACGCTGGGCGCCCTGGTCGACCTGTGGGGCTTCGGCCCGCCGGGTCCTCGCACCGGCCCGACGCCCCTGCCCTCGGACGCCGAGATCGAGGCGGCGCTGGCCGTGTCGGGCTGGAACCGGCTGCGGCTGAACCGCGAGACGCGCGCGGCGATCCAGATCGGAAACATGAAGCTGGACTTTTCCGGCATCGCCAAGGGCCATGCGGTCGACCGGGTTTCAGCCCGGCTGAACGCCATGGGCGCGACCTCGCATCTGGTCGAGATCGGCGGCGAGCTGAAGGGCTGCGGCGTCAAGCCGGACGCCCAGCCGTGGTGGGTCGAGATCGAGGCCGTCCCCGGCGCGACCGCGCCGCGCACGGTCGCGGCCCTCTACGACCTGGCCGTGGCGACCTCGGGCGACGGACGCCGGGCCTTCACCCATGAAGGGCGGCTCTATTCCCACACCCTGGACGGCGCGACCGGGCGGCCCGTGGGCGACGGCCTGGCCCAGGTCACGGTGTTCGACTCCTCGGCCATGCGCGCGGACGCCCTGGCGACGGCCCTGATCGTGCTGGGTCCGTTCGCGGGGCCGGAGACGGCCGCGGCCATGGGGCTGGCCGCCTGTTTCGTCGAGCGCACGCCGCGCGGCCTGATCGAACGCATGACCCCCGCCTTCGCCGCCATGCTGGACGACGCGGCCGGCTGAGCGCCTCAGGCCTTGGCCACCGCCTTGATCGACACGGCAGGGTCGGCCAGCCGGGCGTCGTCCACCGCGGCTCCCTTGCCGATCAGCTGGCGCCCGCCCATGAAGTCGGCCGGGGCGTTGACCGCCTCGACGCAGACGATGCGGTCGCCGTTCAGGTGAAAAACCGCGAAGGCGCCGTCGGCCGGATCGCCGCGCACCAGCTGGCGGTCGGCGCCGAAGGGCAGGCCCGCGATCTGCAGCTTGACGTCATACTGGTCGGACCAGAACCAGGGGACTTCCGGCGCCGGGGGCGCGCGGCCGACGATGGCCGAGGCCGCCTGCTTGGCCTGCTCCAGGGCGTTGGGCACGCTCTCCAGCCGATGCATGAGGCCGCCGTGGACCGGGATGGGCCGCCGCGTCATGTCGCCGACGGCGTAGATGTTCGGGTCGCTGGTCCGGGCGGTCTCGTCCACCGCCACCCCGTCCGCGCAGGCCAGCCCCGCCGTGCGCGCCAGGGCCTCGCAGGCGAAGGCGCCGACGCCGACCAGAACCGCGTCCGCCGCGATCAGCGTCCCGTCCGCCAGGCGCACGCCCCCGTCCTCGAACCCGGCGACCTCGGCACCCGTCAAGATCTCGACGCCGTGCCGACGGTGCAGGTCCGTGAAGAAGATCGACAGGGGCTCCGACGCCACGCGGGCCAGCACCCGGTCCATGCGCTCGATCACCACCGCCTCGGCGCCCAGGGCGCGGGCCGAGGCCGCCGCCTCCAGACCCACATAGCCGCCGCCGACCACCGCCAGCCGCCTGCCGGGAGCCAGCGCCGCCTTCAGCCGCTCGGCGTCGTCGAGGGTGCGCAGCTCCAGCAGGCCCGGCCGGTCGGCGCCGGGTATGGCCAGCTTGCGCGCCGTCGAACCGGTGGCCAGGATCAGCGTGTCATAGGTCTCGACCGCCCCGTCGGCGAAGGTCACGGTCTTGCCGCCCGCGTCGATGGCGGTCGCCGTGACGCCGGTGCGCAGTTCGATGTCCTGCTCGGCGTAGAAGCTCTCGGGGCGCAGCAGCAGGTCCTCCAGACCCGCCTCCCCCTTCAGCCAGGCCTTGGACAGGGGCGGCCGCTGATAGGGCGGCGCCGTCTCCTGCCCCGCCAGGACGATCCCGCCCTCGAACCCATACTGCCTCAGCAGCGCCGCCGCCGAGCCCCCCGCGTGTCCCGCGCCGATAATCAAAACCTTGGTCATGACAGCGCAGATAGGATGGATCGAGCCTAGCGGCTACTCTCTCCTCCCCACTGACGTGGGGAGGAAAGACGTCGGCCCGCCACTCTCCAGACCCTCTTGACCGTTCCATTGTTACAGCATAATGGAACATCCCATGAGCGCCGACGCCGCCAAGACCGCCCTGCTGGACGCCCTGCTCTCGCTGAAGACGCGGGAGGAGGCCGACGCCTTCCTGGCCGATCTGTGCACCCCGGCCGAACTGCGCGCCTTCGCCGAGCGGTGGCAGGTGGCGCGGCTGCTGGACGCGGGGGATCGGACCTATCGCGAGATCGCCGCCGAGGCCTCGGCCAGCCCCACCACCGTGGTGCGCGTCGCCCGCTCCCTGAAAGACATGCCGCACCAAGGCTATCGCCTGGTGCTGGACAGACTGAAAGCCTGAGTTGAGATCATGAGCACGGTTCAGGGGCGGCTGCGCATCGCCGTCCAGAAATCCGGCCGTCTGGCCGAACGCAGCCTCGATCTGGTCCGCGATGCGGGCCTGCGCGTGGTGAAAGGCAACAACGACCTGCTGTATCGGATCGAGAACTATCCGATCGACCTGCTGAGGGTGCGCGACGACGACATCCCGACCTTTGTGGCGGACGGGGTCTGCGACCTCGGCATCGTCGGCGAGAACGTGCTGGAAGAGGTCAGGAACGGCGGGCCGAACGCCGAGGTCGTCATGCCGCTGGGCTTCGGCCGCTGCACCCTGAAGATCGCGACGCCGCCGGGGCTGGACTACGCCGGGCCTGCGTCCCTGCAGGGCCTGCGGATCGCCACCTCCTATCCCAAGATCCTGCGTCGTTTTCTGGATGAGGCGGGCGTCGACGCCGACATCGTCACCATGCGCGGCGCCGTCGAGGTGGCCCCGCGGCTGAAGCTGGCCGCCGCCATCTGCGACCTGGTCTCGACCGGGGCGACGCTGGAGGCCAACGGGCTGAGCGCGCGCGAGACCGTGCTGGACAGCCAGGCGGTGCTGATCAAGGCGCCGACCCCGCCCGAGGCCGGGCTGCAGCACCTGCTCGACTCCATCGTCGAGCGGATGGCGGGCGTGGTGTCCTCGCAAGGGGCCAAATATGTGATGCTGAACGCCCCGCGCGCGGCGCTGGACCGGATCACCGCCCTGCTGCCCGGCGCAGGCTCTCCGACCGTCATGCCCCTGTCGGGCCGCGACGACGCCGTGGCCGTCCACGCCGTGTGTCAGGAAGCGGTCTTCTGGGAGACGCTGGAGAAGCTCAAGGCCGAGGGCGCCTCGGCCATCCTGGTCCTGCCCATCGAGAAGATGATGTGATGAAGCGTATCGACTGGACCCTGCTGGACGCCGCCGGGCGCAAGGACGCGCTGGCCCGCCCCGGGCGCCGCACCGAAGGCTTCGTCGCCGGGGTGGTGCGCGAGATCTTCGACGACGTGCAGGCGCGCGGCGGCGAGGCCGTGACCGACTGGGCCACGCGGCTGGACGGCGCCGCGCCGCGCCGCATCGCCGTCACCGAGGCCGCCGCCGCCCAGGCCCGTCGCGACCTGCCGCCCGCCGCCGCCCGCGCCCTGCGCGTGGCCGCCGACAATGTGCGCGTCGTCCATCAGGCGACGAAGCCGCAGGACACCGCCTTCATCGAGACGACGCCGGGGGTGAGGTCGAAGCTGGTCTGGCGTCCCGTCGGCTCGGCGGGCCTCTACGTTCCGGGGGGGACGGCCCCGCTGTTCTCGTCGCTCTTGATGCTGGCGGTTCCGGCGGCCGTCGCCGGGGTCGAACGGCGCGTCGCCGTCACCCCGCCGTCGAAGGACGGCTCGGTCCACCCCGCCATGATCGCCGCCGCCGCCGAAGCGGGGCTGGAGGAGCTGTGGCTGCTGGGCGGGGCCCAGGCCATCGCCGCCCTGACCTTCGGCGCGGAACTGGACGACGGCGTGATCGCGCCCGTCGACAAGCTGTTCGGCCCCGGCAACGCCTATGTGGCCGAGGCCAAGCGTTACGCTTCGGCCCTGCCCGCCGGCCCGGCCCAGGATCTGCCCGCCGGCCCGTCGGAGCTGCTGGTCATCGCCGACCGCGACGCCGACTTCGAGATCGTCGCCGCCGACCTGCTGAGCCAGGCCGAGCACGACGCCGACGCCCAGGTGATCCTGGTCTCCGACAGCGGCACGGCGCTCGCCGAGATCATCGCCGAGGTCGAGCGTCAACTGGAGCGCCTGCCGCGCGCCGCCATCGCCCGCGCCTCCCTGGCCGAGGCCCGCGCCATCCGCGTGCGCGACATGGCCGAGGCGTGCGAGGTCGCGAACCTCTACGGCCCCGAACACCTGTCGATCCAGACGGAAGACGCCGAGCGGCTGGTCGAGCGCATCAGCGCGGCGGGGGCGGTCTTCGTCGGGCGCTGGGCGGCCGAGACCCTGGGCGACTATGCGGCGGGGCCCAGCCACGTCCTGCCGACCGACGGGGCGGCGCGGACCCTGGGCGGCGTCACCACCGCCAGCTTCATGACCACCATGTCGGTGCAGACCGTCAGCGAACAGGGCGCCGCCGCCCTGGCCCCTGTCGCCGCCGCCCTGGCCCGGATGGAGGGGCTGGAGGCCCACGCAAGAGCCGCCGATTTGAGGAGCGCGGGATGACGAACGATCTCTTCCTTCTCCCCTTGAGGGAGAAGGTGGGCGCCGGAGGCGCTCGGATGAGGGGTGCGCCGGCTTCGCCCTCCTCCTTCTCGCCTGAGGACACCGCCCCCTCATCCGTCTCGCTGCGCGAGCTGCCTTCTCCCCCGAGGGGAGAAGGATCATGACGCTTCCCGCCCCCTATGCGCCGCTCGTTTCCGGCGGCGAGGGTCTGGATCAGTATCCGGCCGAGCCGACGGCGCTGGCCGCCCGCATGGCCGCCCTCTACGGCGTCGACGCCGATCAGGTCCTGCCGACGCGCGGGCTGACGCACGGGCTGGAGCTGGTTTGGCGCCTGGCCGCGCGTGACGGGCTGAAGGTGCAGGCGCCCGACGCCTCGCCCTATCAGGAACTGGCCGCCCTCTACGCCCGCCCGGCGGAAAGAAGCGACACCGCCGCCGTGGTCGTCCGCGCCCTGGGCTCGCCCGAGGCCGTGGCCGAGATGGCCGAGCGCGTCGCCCCCGCCCTGCTGGTCGTGGACGAGGGTCTGGCCGAGTTCGCCGAAGCCCCCTCGGCCGCCGACGTGGTGAAGGACCACGCCAACCTGATCGTGTTGCGCAGCCTGTCGCTGGCCTATGGGCTGGCCGGGGCGCGGGTCGGGGCGGCGGTGGGCCAGGCCTCGACGCTGTCGCGGCTGGCCAGCGTGCTGGAGCCCTACGCCCTGCCCGAGGTCTCGGCGCGGCTGGCCATGCAGGCGCTGGACCCGTCGCGGATGATCGAGACGGCGGCGCGCATCGACGGCGTGCGGCGCGAACGCGCCCGCGTGGCCCAGGCCCTGTCGCGCATCATGGCGCTGGAGGCCGGGGTCGGGCCGGTCGTCATCGCCAAGCCCTCCGATCCGGCGAGCGTCGTCGAGGCGCTGCGCCGCTATGGGCTGGCCGCCGATCCGGCGGGCGAGCGGGTGCGCCTGCCCGTCTCGCTGAAGCCAGAGGTCAACGACCGCCTGCTGGCCGCCCTGGGCGCCGCCGGCCCCGGCGCCCGCCGCAGCCGCACGGGCCAGGCCGTCCGCGACACCAAGGAGACGCGCATCGTCTGCGCCGTCGATCTGGACAGCGCCGGGCCGGTGACGATCGAAACCGGCGTCGGCTTCTTCGACCACATGATCGAACAGGTGGCGGCGCACGGAGGCTTCTCCATCCGCCTGTCGTGCGACGGCGACCTGCACATCGACCCGCACCACACCATCGAGGACTGCGCCATCGCCCTGGGTCAGGCGCTGAAACAGGCGCTGGGCGAGCGGCGCGGCATCGGCCGCTACGGCTTCGTCCTGCCGATGGACGAGGCGGAGGCGTCCGTCTCCATCGACCTGTCGGGGCGGCCCTATCCGGTGTTCGAGGGGACGTTCTCCACGCCAATGCTGGGCGATTACCGCACCGATCTGACGGCGCACGTCGTGCGCTCCCTGGCCGAGAACCTGGGCGCGGCCATCCACGTCCGCGTCACCGGCGACGACGACCACCACAAGACCGAGGCCGTCTTCAAGGCCCTGGGCCGCGCGCTGCGCCAGGCGATCCGGGTGGAGGGCGACGCCGTGCCCAGCACCAAGGGGGTGCTGTGATGAACGCCGCAGCTTTCCTTCTCCCCTTGTGGGAGAAGGTGGGCGCCGGAGGCGCTCGGATGAGGGGTGCGCCGGCTTCGCCCTCCTCCCTCGCATGCGCGGACACAGCCCCCTCATCCGTCTCGCTGCGCGAGCTGCCTTCTCCCCCGAGGGGAGAAGGGAAATACGGCGGGAGAGACGGGCGATGAACGTCACCCTGATCGGCTACGGCTCGGGCAATGTGGCCTCGGTGCGGTTCGCGCTGGAGCGGCTGGGCGCGCGGGTGCGGATCACCGACGATCCCGCCGACCTGGACGAGGCCGAGCGGGTGATCCTGCCCGGCGTCGGGGCGGCCGGTTACGCCATGCAGCGGCTGAACGCGCTCGGCCTGGTCGAGGCGCTGCGCCGGTTCCCGCGTCCGCTTCTGGGCGTCTGCCTGGGCCAGCAGCTGCTGTTCGAAACCAGCGCGGAAGACGAGGACGCCGAGAACGAAGGCGCCGCCCTGCTGGGCCTGATCCCCGGCCGGGTGGAGGCCATCCTTCCCGCCCCGTCGCGCCCCTCGCCGCACATGGGCTGGAGCCGCCTGAACCTGCGTCGCGACGACCCGCTGCTGGAGGGGGTCCGGTCCGGCGACTGGGCCTATTTCGTCCACGGCTTCGTCTGTCCCGACGGCCCGGCGACCCTCGCCGCCGCCGACTACGGCGCCCCCGTGCCCGCCGTGGTCAACAGCGCCAACCGCTGGGGCTGCCAGTTCCACCCGGAACGGTCGGCCGCCGCAGGCGCGCGCATCCTGAAGAACTTCCTCGAGTTGCCCGCATGATCGTCTATCCCGCCATCGACCTGAAGGACGGCGCCTGCGTGCGGCTGATGCACGGCCGGTTCGACCAGGCGACCCTTTACGACCCCGATCCGGCGGCGCGCCTGGCCGCCTTCGCCGCCGAGGGCGCCGCCTGGGTCCACGTCGTCGACCTGGACGGGGCCGAGGCCGGGCGCGCCCTGCAGCACGGCCTGATCGGCGAACTGGCCGCCTCGGGCGCCGTCCACATCCAGTCGGGCGGCGGGGTGCGCTCCGAAGGCGACGTCGAGCGCCTTCTGGAGGCCGGGGTCGACCGCGTGGTGGTCGGATCGCTGGCGGTGACGAGGTCGGACGAGGTGCTGGCCTGGCTGGACCGTTTCGGCGCCGAGCGCCTCACCCTGGCGCTGGACGTCAAGTATGAGGACGGCGTTCCCGTTCCGGCGCTGAAGGGCTGGACCCAGTCGGCGGGGGTGGATCTGTGGAGCGTGCTGGACCGCTATCCGTCCGGCCTGCTGACCCATGTGCTGATGACCGACGTGGGGCGCGACGGCGCCCTGACCGGGCCGAACCTCGACCTGCTGGGCCAGGCGCGGGCACGGCGGCCGGAGCTGAAAATCCAGGCCTCGGGCGGGGTGGCGACGCTGGGCGACCTGACCGCCGCGCGCGACCTGGGCTGCGACGGGGCCATCGTCGGGCGGGCCATCTACGAAGGCCGCTTCACCGTGGCCGAGGCGCTGGCGGCGGGCGCGTCGTGACCGCAGCATTTTTCACTGGAGCGGTCCAATGACCGCTCGGCGCATCATCCCCTGTCTCGACGTCAAGGACGGGCGGGTGGTCAAGGGCGTCCGGTTCGAGGGCCACGTGGACATGGGCGACGCCGCCGAACTGGCCGCCCGCTATCGCGACCAGGGCGCCGACGAACTGGTCTTCTACGACATCACCGCCAGTCCGCAGGGGCGGACGCTGGACTATGGCTGGGTGCAGGACATCGCCCGGCTGCTGGACATCCCCTTCTGCGTCGCGGGCGGCATCCGCACCGTGGAGCAGGCGGCGCGCTGCCTCGACCACGGGGCGGACAAGGTGTCGATCAACTCGCCCGCCCTGGAGCGGCCCGAACTGATCGGCGAGATGGCGCAGCGGCTGGGGCGGCAATGCGTCGTCGTCGGCGTCGACAGCGCCTTTCAGGACGGCCAGTGGCGGGTGCACAAATACACCGGCGACCCCGACGCCCGGCGCGGCGCGGGCCGGCTGACGATGGACTGGATCGTCGAGGCGCAAGCGCTGGGCGCGGGCGAAATCGTGCTGAACTGCATCGACCAGGACGGGGTGCGGCGCGGCTATGACGTAGGCCAGCTGGCCGAGGCGCGGCGGCGGCTGACCATTCCGCTGGTCGCCTCGGGCGGGGCGGGCGCGGTCGAGCATTTCCGCGATGTGTTCGGCGCTCTCGAGCACGGCGGGGCGGACGTGTCGGGGGCGCTGGCGGCGAGCGTGTTTCATTCGGGCGCGATACCCATCCCCGATCTCAAGCGTTATCTGGACGCGCAAGGCGTGGAGGTCAGGCTATGATGAACCAACACACCCTTCTCCCCTCGTGGGAGAAGGCGGCTCGCGAAGCGAGACGGATGAGGGGCGCGTCGGCTTCGCCCTCAACCGTCGAGCGTGCAGACACAGCCCCCTCATCCGACCTGCTCCGCAGGTCACCTTCTCCCACGAGGGGAGAAGGGTGATGGCGTTCGACATTTCCTCCATCGACTTCGCCAAGGGCGGCGGGCTGATTCCGGCCGTGGTGCAGGACGCCGACACGCTTCAGGTGCTGACCCTGGCCTATATGGACGAGGCCGCGCTGAAGGAGACGCTGGACAGCGGGCAGGCGACCTTCTTCTCGCGCTCGCGCGGCGGGCGGTGGAGGAAGGGCGAAACGTCGGGGGACTTCCTCAACGTCGTCTCGGTGACGCCGGACTGCGACGGCGACGCCGTGGTGGTGAAGGTTCGCCCCGTCGGCAACGCCTGCCACCTGAACCGCATCAGCTGCTTCGGCGACGAGGACGCGCCGGGGCTCGGCCGCGTCGGACGGCTGGAGCGCACCATCCACGTCCGCGCGCAAGCCGATCCCAACGACAGCTGGACCGCCCGCCTGATCGCCCAGGGCCCCAAACGCGCGGCCCAGAAGGTCGGCGAAGAGGGCGTCGAGACCGCCCTGGCCGGCGCGGCGGGAGATAATGCGGAACTCGCCAGCGAGGCGGCGGATTTGATCTATCACCTGCTGGTGCTTCTGCACGCCCGTCACATGGTGTTTCAGGACGTTCTGGATGTCTTGGCCCAGCGGGCGGAACCGGCGACAGACGAAGGCTGACGGCCCGCAGCGCGGGTCGGCTTCGGACGAAGGAGACCTGAATGGCGGCGCTGATACTGTTCGGAGGCGGGGGCGACCTCGCCATGCGGATGCTGCTGCCGTCGCTGTATTTCCTGGATCACGACGGCCTGCTGCCGGACGGGCTGAAGATCATCGCCGCCGCCCGCACCGAAGAGACGACCGAGGCCTATCTGGCCCGGGTGCGAGCGGCCGTCGAGCCCCGCGCCGAGGCGGACGGCGCCTGGAGCGAGGACAGCTGGCGCCGCCTGGCCGGGCGGCTGGACTACATGGCCGTCGACGCCACGGAGGCCGAAAGCCTGAAGCCGTTGAAGGCGCGCTACGGCGAAGGTCCGGTCACGGCCTTTCTGGCGGTGTCGCCGTCGCTCTACAGCCGCATCGTCACGGCGATGAAGGCGGCGGGCCTGGCCGCTCCCGACGACCGCATCGTGCTGGAAAAGCCGGTCGGGCGTGATCTGGAGAGCTTCCGCGCCATCGACGACGCCGTGGCCCACGCCTTTGACGAACGTCAGGTGTTCCGCATCGACCACTACCTGGGCAAGGAGACGGTGCAGAACCTGATCGCCCTGCGCTTCGGCAACGCCATCTTCGAGCCCCTGTGGAACAATCTGACCGTCGACCATGTGCAGATCACGGTCGGAGAGACGGTCGGCGTCGGCGACCGCTGGCCCTATTACGACGAATACGGCGCCCTGCGGGACATGGTGCAGAACCACATGCTGCAGCTGCTGTGCCTGGTGGCGATGGAGCCGCCCAGCGACCTGGACCCGGACTCCGTGCGCAATGAGAAGGTGAAGGTGCTGCGCTCGCTTCGCCCCGTCCTGGCCGAGGACGCCGAGCGCGTCACCGTGCGCGGCCAGTATGTGGAAGGCCTGGTCGAGGGCCGCCCGGCGCAAAGCTATGAGGCCGAGCGCGGCCAGCCGTCGGACACTGAGACCTTCGTCGCCATCCGCGCCGATATCGACAACTGGCGCTGGGCGGGCGTCCCCTTCTTCATGCGGACAGGCAAGCGGCTGGCCGAAAAGCGCACCGAGATCGTCATCCAGTTCAAGCCGGTGCCCCACTCCATCTTCGGTCACGGCGAGCGCGGGGCCATCTATGACAACCGGCTGGTGATCGAGCTTCAGCCGGACGAAGACATCTCCCTGTCGGTGATGAACAAGAAGCCGGGGCTCGAGCAGCGGATGCAGCTGCAGCCGATCCGCATGAGCCTGTCATGGGGGCAGGACGGAAAGGACGGCGCCCCGCCGCGTCGCCGCGTGGCCTATGAGCGGCTGCTGCTGGACGCCCTCAACGGCGACTCCACCCTGTTCGTGCGCCGCGACGAGGCGGAACAGGCGTGGAAATGGGTCGATGAGGTGGCCGACGCCTGGGCCTGTCGCGAGTGCCGGCCGCTGGCGTATGCGGCGGGAAGCTGGGGGCCGGAGGCGGCGGACGTGCTGCTGTCGCGCACGGGGCGGAAGTGGAACGCGGGATGAAAGACACAAGCAATCTTCCTTCTCCCCTCGTGGGAGAAGGTGGCCTGCGAAGCAGGACGGATGAGGGGGCTGTGTCCGCCCGCTCGACCTTCAAGGTTGCGTCTGCATTCGGCGTCCCCCTCATCCGAGCCGCGCTGCGGCCCACCTTCTCCCCCGAGGGGAGAAGGAGCGTGTCGATATGATCGAGACCTTTCCTACCATCGACGTATGGGCGGACGCCGCCGCGCACCGACTGGCTGCAGCGCTTGAAGAAGGCTTGCACGATCCCGCGCAGAACGGCTGGGCGGTATTCGCCGGCGCCGGAGGCTCTACGCCCGAACCGATCTATCAACGCCTGTCCAACCTGCGTTCCTATCCCGCCTGGCAGCACACCTTCGTCACCCTCGTGGACGAGCGTTACGTGCCGGAAACATCACCAGAGTCGAACGCGGCGCTGCTCAAGCGCACCCTGCTGAGAAATGAGGCCAAGGGCGCGGAGTTCCTGCCTCTGTTCCGCTCCGCCGTGACCGTGGATCGTGCTGCGGCGCTCGCGACCCATGAACTGACGGTTGAACTGGAGAACAACCGTCTGGACGCCGTCCTGCTGGGCATGGGCGAGGACGGGCATATCTGTTCGATGTTCCCCGGCAGTCCGACGCTGACGACCCTGCTGACGCCCGGCCTGAAACCCGCCGTCTACGGCGTGCCCGCCGGGCGCGACGGCGCGGCGCCGCCGCAGGAGCGGCTGACGCTCAACCTGCCGTGGCTGGTCTCGGCGCGGCGCGTGGTGCTGGCCCTGACGGGCGCCGAGAAGCGCGCCGTCTTCGAGCGCGAGGCGGCGGGCGATCCCGCCGTGAACCCTATCGCCGCCCTGATCGCGGCGAACGCTCCCCTCGAAGTGTTGTGGACGGAGGCCGGATGATGGCGCTCAATCCTGTGGTGGCCGAGGTCACCGCCCGCATCGTCGAACGCAGCCGCAAGACCCGCGCCGACTATCTGCGCCGCATGGACGCGGCCTCCGCCTCGGGGCCGGGCCGGGCCAGGCTGTCGTGCGCCAACTGGGCCCACGCCTTCGCCGGACAGACGGTGGCGGACAAGCTGACGGCCATGACCGGCGCCCAGCCCAACCTCGGCGTCGTCACCGCCTATAACGACATGCTGTCGGCGCATCAGCCGTTCGAGCGCTTCCCGGAGATCATCCGTCAGGCCGCCCGCGAAGTCGGCGCCACGGCCCAGGTGGCGGGCGGCACCCCGGCCATGTGCGATGGGGTGACGCAAGGACGGCCCGGCATGGAGCTGAGCCTGTTCAGCCGCGACGTGATCGCCATGTCGACGGGCGTGGCCTTGACCCACGACGCCTTCGACGCCGCCCTCATGCTGGGGGTGTGCGACAAGATCGTGCCGGGGCTGTTCATGGGGGCGCTGGCGTTCGGACACCTGCCGGTCATCTTCGCGCCCGCCGGACCCATGCCCAGCGGCCTTCCCAACGCCGAGAAGGCCCGCGTCCGCGCCGAATACGCCCAAGGCCTGATCGACCGCGCCGCACTGCTGAAGAGCGAGATCGCCTCCTATCATTCGCCCGGCACCTGCACCTTCTACGGCACGGCCAATTCCAACCAGATGATGATGGAGATCGCCGGGCTGCACCTGCCCTCGACCGCCTTCGTCCACCCGGACACCGGCCTGCGCGACGCCCTGACGGCGGCGGCGGCCCGGCGGGCGATCGAACTGGCGCGCGAGGGGCGCGGGCGCATGGCCGACGTCGTGTCCGAGAAGACCATCGTCAACATGATCGTCGCCCTGCTGGCCACGGGCGGCTCGACCAACCACGCCATCCATCTGGTCGCCATGGCGCGGGCGGCGGGGGTGCGGATCGACTGGACCGACATGGACCGGCTGTCCTCGGTCACGCCGTTGCTGGCGCGGGTCTATCCCAACGGTTCGGCCGACGTGAACGCCTTCCAGGCGGCGGGCGGGGTCGCCTTCGTCACCCGCGAACTGGTCGAGGCCGGGAACCTGCATCCCGACGTGACCACCATCATGGGTCAGGGGCTCGAGCCGTACTTCAAGGAGCCCCGGCTGGAGAACGGCGAACTGGTCTGGCGCGATACGGTGACGGAGAGTCTGGACCTGACCATCCTGCGCCCCGCCTCGGACCCGTTCGACCGCGAGGGCGGGCTGCGGCTGGTGCAGGGCGACCTCGGCCGGGCGGTGATCAAGATCTCGGCCGTCAAGCCAGAGAACCGCGTCGTCGAGGCCCCCGCCGCCGTGTTCGAGACTCAGGAAGACGCCCTTCAGGCCTTCAAGGACGGGAAGCTGAATCGCGACGTGGTGGTGGTGCTGCGCTTTCAGGGGCCGCGCGCCAACGGGATGCCGGAACTGCACAGCCTGTCGCCGGCGCTGGGCGTGCTGCAGGACAAGGGCTTCAGGGTCGCTTTCGTCACCGACGGGCGCATGTCGGGCGCCAGCGGCAAGACCCCCGCCGCCATCCATGTCAGCCCCGAGGCGCTGGCGGGCGGCCCGCTGGCCCATGTGCGCGACGGCGACCTGATCCGGCTGGACCCCGAGGCCGGGGTGCTGACCACCGTCGGCGTCGGCGACCTGGCCGCGCGTCCGGCGGCGACGCGCTCGCCCGCCCATGCCGAGGGCGCGTCCTGGGGCTATGGCCGCGAGCTGTTCGGCGCCTTCCGCCAGGCGGTGTCGACGGCGGAGGAAGGGGCCAGCGTCTGCTTCGCCTCGCCTATCGGATCGAACGGCCATGACGACGGCCCGCCCGATCCGAACCTGGTCGACCGCGCCGTGGACGCCTGAAGGAGGAGCCCATGACCGATCCCCTGCTCCTGGTCGGCGACGTCGGCGGCACCAACGCCCGTTTCGCCCTGGCGCGCAGGCGCGACGGTCCGGCCGTGCTGGAGCATTTCGACAGCTTTCCGGCCGAGACCTATCCGACCTTCCTGGAAGGGGTGCGGGCCTTCCTCGACGGCTGCGCCGTCAAGCCGACCGGCGGGGTCATCGCCGTGGCCGGGCCGGTCAGGGACGGCGCCATCGACCTGACCAACTCCCCCTGGCGGGTGTCGGAGGCCGAGCTTCAGACCCTGGGCCTCGCCCCGGTCAGGCTCATCAACGATTTCGAGGCCCTGGCCTGGGGCGCGCCCATCGTGCCCGAAGCCGACCTGGCGTCTCTGGGCGGTCCGGCCGGGGGCGACCCGCACGCCGCCCTCGCCGTGCTGGGCCCCGGCACCGGCTTCGGCATGGCGGCCCTGGCGCGCGACGCCCGCGGACGCGAGATGGCCCTGCCCAGCGAGGGCGGCCACGCCTGCTTCGCGCCCGGCGACGCGGTCGAGGACGAGGTCCTGCGCATCCTGCGCCGCCGCTATGACCGGGTCTCCATCGAACGGCTGATCTGCGGACCGGGCCTGCTGAACCTGCACCGCGCCCTGGCCGAGATCGACGGCCGCCAGAGCCATATAGACGATCCCGCCCAGATCACGGCCCAGGCGCTGGACGACCCGTCCAGCCCCTGCGGCGCCACCCTGGCCCGCTTCTGCGCCATGCTGGGCGCGGTCGCCGGGGACATCGCCCTGACCACCGGCGCGCGCGGCGGGGTCTATATCGCCGGCGGCATCGTCCCGCGCATCCTGCCCTTCATCCAGGCCAGCCCCTTCCGGCGGCGGTTCGAGCGCAAGGGGCGTTTCCAGGACTATATGGCCGCCATCCCTACCCGGGTGATCCTGCACAAGCACGCGGCCCTGCTGGGGGCCGCCCGCGTGGCCTTCGACGACGCAGGGCGGAGAAATGTGATCACAGCGGCGTGAACCGAATGTGACCCTGGGCGTTTCCAAGGCTCAACCACCTGGAGCACCAACCATGCGCAAACTCGTTCTCGCCGCTGTTTCCGTCGCCGCCGTGGCCGGCCTGGCCGCCTGCCAGAACCCGGCCGAGAAGGAAGCGGACGCCCGCGCCGACGCCGTTGAGGCCGAAGCCGACGTCACCGCCACGCAGCTTGAGAACCGGGCCGACGCCGCCCCGACCGACGCCCAGGCCGACGCCCTGAACGCCCGCGCCGACGCCGTGAAGAAGGAGGCCGAACAGAAGGCCGACGCCATCAAGGCCGAAGCCGGAAACCGCGACGGCGGCATGACCACCCCGCCGAAGTCCTAAGCGGACCTGGACGGAACAGGGGCCCCGCCGCGATCGCGACGGGGCCCCTTTTCATATCGGCTCGCAGGCCGGCCTCAGACCACGCCCTTTTCGAATCCGGTCCAGCAGTCGTCGTAGTCGAGCTGCATCAGGGGCGTCTGCTCGGCCCATTGCGTCGTGCGGATGGGCATCCGCGTCTCGAACATGAAGGCCAGGGTGTTCTCGATCTTCATCGGCTTGAGGTCCGCCCTGGTCGCCCCCTCCCAGCTGGCCTGGTCCGGGCCGTGGCCGCTCATGCGGTTGTGCAGGGAGGCGCCGCCGGGGGCGAAGCCGCCCGCCTTGGCGTCGTATTCGCCGAGGATCAGCCCCATGAACTCGCTCATGACGTTGCGGTGGAACCACGGCGGGCGGAAGGTGTCCTCGGCCACCATCCAGCGCGGCGGGAAGATGACGAAGTCGCAGTT
>JAFKFS010000111.1 GCA_017308115.1 Bordetella sp. | reverse complement strand
TGGCCTCGCGGCTGGACCAGCCCTTCTGGTTCGACACCACCCGCTACCCCGCCTATGTCGACATCCGCGTGCAGGAGGCGGACGGCGTCCTGCGCGTCATCGCCCCGCGCGAGCGCGCCGTGGCGACCCAGGCCCACATCTTCGTCCTGTGGCTGATGATCGCCACGGTTCTTCTGCTGGGCGTGGCGGTCCTGTTCATCCGCAACCAGGTGCGCGCCATCGAGCGCCTGGCCCATGCCGCCGAAGCCTTCGGCCGGGGCGAAAGCGTGCCGCGCTTCAAGCCCCACGGCGCGCGCGAGGTGCGGGCCGCCGCCGCCGCCTTCCTCGACATGCGCTCGCGCATCCAGCGCCACATCGACCAGCGCACCGCCCTGCTGGCCTCGGTCAGCCACGACCTGCGCACGCCCCTGACCCGTCTGCGGCTCGAACTGGCCCTGGCCCCGCCCTTCAAGCGCGCCGAGGCGATGAAGGGCGACCTGGACGAGATGGAGCACATGATCGACGAATACCTGGCCTTCGCGCGCGGCGAGGCGGGCGAGGCGATGCAGACCGTCTCCGTGCCCGAAATGCTGCGCCGCGCGGCCGAGGACGCCCGTCGCTCGGGCGCGAGCGCCGAGGTCGAGGCGCCCGACGACCTGAACATGCTGGCCCGCCCCCTGGCCTTCCGTCGGGCGATCAACAACCTCGTGGGCAACGCCGCCTCCCATGGCGAGAAGGTGCGGCTGTCGGCGCGCCCCCTTCCGTCGGGCGGGCTGGAGATCGTGGTCGAGGACGACGGCCCGGGCATTCCCGAGGACATGCATGAAGAGGCCTTCCGGCCCTTCTCCCGCCTGGACGCCTCGCGCAACCAGAACCGCAAGGGGGTGGGCCTGGGCCTGGCCGTGGCGCGGGACGTGGCGCGCGGCCACGGCGGCGACATCATCCTGGGCCGCAGCGACCTGGGCGGACTGAAGGCGTCCATCCGGCTGCCGGCGGATCGTCGCGCCGCCTAGATCTCGGCCCGCGCCCCTAGCGGAACCCTGAAATCATCGCCATCTTGTCCTGTGTTCCAGGGGGGCCTGGAATCAGGAGATTGAATATGCGTCGTATTGCTTTCCTTGCGCCGCTCGCCGCCGCCCTCGCCGTCTCCGGCGCCGCTGCGGCCCAGCCTTCGGCCGTCGTCGTGACGGTCAGCCCCGACTTCGCCAAGACCGCCCAGGAACTGGGCGAGCGCGAGGTCCAGCAACAGGTCAGCGACCTGACCCGCACCGTCGAGCGCGTGCTGACCCAGCGCAACGCCCTGGACGGCGCCCGCGTCGAACTGGTCATCACCGACCTGAAGCCCAACCGCCCGACCATGCAGCAGATGTCCGACAAGCCGGGCCTGGATTCCATGCGCAGCCTGTCGATCGGCGGCGCGGCGGTGGAAGGCTCGGTGACCATGACCTCAGGCGAGGTTCAGCCGGTCAGGTTCGACTACTACACTCCGACCCTGGCCGACGCGCGCGGCTCGACCACCTGGACCGACGCCCAGCGCGCCTATGACCGCCTGGCCCGCAACCTGGCCGAAGGACGTTTCGTCAAGCGGTGAGATTTGTCTCTCTTCGCTTGACGCGGCGTCGATGACTTCCCCCTCTCCCACTGGGAGAGGGCTTGAGCCTCCAAGAGCCGAAGGCGATTGGCTAAGGCGAAAGGGTGAGGGTTCGCGGTTGCAGTCGGCTGAAGGCCGTAGCGAAGGCCATGCCACGGCTTACGCCGACTGATCGGACAAGCCCCTCACCCTTTCGCGCAAGAACGACGGCTGCGCCGCCGTGCGCTCAAACCCTCTCCCGCCGGGAGAGGGAAGACCTAAGCGCTGAGTTCGCTGGACTTGGCGACCGCCGCCTTCACGGCGCTTTCGACGGAACGGTCGAGGGCGCCGTTTTCGTTCAGGGCGGCCAGACCGGCCTGGGTCACGCCGCCGGGCGAGGCCACGCGGTCGATCAGGGCGGTCAAGGTCTCATCGCCCTCCACGCCCGCTGCGGCGGAACGCAGGGTGGCGCGCGCCAGGCGGGCGGCGGCCTCGGGCGACAAACCTTCCGCCTCTCCAGCCTCGGCCAGGGCGCGCGTGAAGGCGAAGAAATAGGCAGGGCCGCAGCCGGACACCGCCGTCGCCGCGTGCATCAGAGCTTCGTCGTCCAGCAAAACCGTCTCGGCAATCGGGCCGAACAGCGCCTGCCCGACCTTCAGAGCGTCCGGGTCGGCCGCCCACAGCGTCGCCACGCCGCGCGCCTGGGCCACGCCGGTCGTCGGCATGACGCGCACGACCGGGCGGCCGTTGTAACCCTCGGCGATGGTCTCGCCCCGCACCCCGGCCATGACCGAGACGATCACGGCGTCCGTCGCCAGATGCGGCAGGACCGCCTGCGCGGCCTCCAGCCACTTGGCGGGCTTGACGCCGATGACGAAGGCCCGGGCGTTCGCCAATTCCTCCAGCGGCGGATTGATCCGCGCGCCCTTCGCCCGCGCCGCCTCGGCGGCAGGCTTCTCGGACGGCGTCAGGATGATCAGGTCGGCCGGATCGACGGCGCCCGTCGCCAGCCAGCCCTCCAGAATGGCCGAGCCAAGACGCCCGACGCCCTGAAGCACGACCGGCCGCCCCATCAGGCGTTGCCCACGGTCTCGAACAGGCAGGCCTCGATGGCCTCCTTCGGCTTCTTGGAGCCGCGCACCATGAAGTCGAAGGCCGGATAGTAGCGATCCGCCGCCTCGACCGCCGCGTCGATCATGGAGGCCGCCTGGGCTAGGGTCGGGCGCTCGGCGTGCGGCAGGGCCAGGGCGTGGCGGAAGACGATCTCCCCCTCGTCCGGCCAGATCTCGAAATGGCCCAGCCAGGTCCGCTGGTTGATCATCGACACCAGTTCATAGGCCGCCGCGCGGCGCGTCTTGGCCACCCGCAGGTCCAGCGCCAGGCACAGCTGAAGACAGTCCCCCTCGGGCCGCCAGGCGAACCACAGTTCGTAATCCTTCCAGTCGCCGGCCAGGGCGAAGGCCAGATCGCCCTCGTCCGTGCGGTCGAACGGCAGGTTCTCCGCCGTCAGGACGTGTTCGACCACATCCAGCGGATCAAAGGGCAGGTCGACCTCTTCGGGTCTCACAGCATCCATCAGGCGTTCAACTTCTTCAGCGACGACGGCGACTCAGATGAGCGCCCTTGAAGACGGTAGGCGTGTTCGCAGATTCGGCTCAACCGGCTGAATCCGGGGTCGAGGCGGCGTCTGTGGACGATCCCTTGGCGGCCTTCCTGGGCCCGGAGGCGGCGGCCTTTAGCGCCGCGATCTCGGCGCGCAGGGCGGCGATCTCGTCCTTCAGCACATCGAACTCGTCGCGACGGACCAGATCCATTTCAGCGACGAAGCGGTCGGCCTGGGCGCGCCAGGCGGCCTTGGCCTCTTCACCCGCGGCCTGGGCCAGGCCCATGGCGCCGGTGGTCAGCTTGGCGAACTCATCAAGGAGGGGATTGCGCGTCTGCATGGCGGCCTCTTGAGAACTCCCGGACCATGGGTCCGAACGTGGTTAACGGTGCATTGATTTGGGTAAACCAAACCTTACCTGACTGCGGCCTATAGACTGCTTCGCGGGAAAAGCGCGCGACGAATGCAGCCCCGCTTGCTAGACGAGGGACAACTTCTGAAGGCGCAGACGGAGGCCCCGTGCCCTTTCCCGAATTCGATCCCGTCCTGATCCACCTCGGTCCCCTGCCCATCCGCTGGTACGCCCTGGCCTATGTGGCGGGCATCGTCCTGGGCTGGTGGTACGCCTCGCGCCTGGCCAGGACCGAGCGGCTGTGGGCGCCGGGCAGGCCGCCGGTCGGCGGACAGCAGCTGGACGACCTGGTGCTGTGGATCACCCTGGGCGTCATCCTCGGCGGCCGTTTTGGCTACGCCCTGTTCTACAAGCCGGAGATGTTCGCCCGGCTGTTCACCGGCGACGGCTGGGGCGAACGGCTGGAGCTGTTGCAGCTGTGGACCGGCGGGATGAGCTTCCACGGCGGCTTCCTGGGCGTGGTCATCGCCATCGCCCTTTACGCCCGGCGGCAAAAGGTGAACCCGCTCAGCCTGGGCGACCTGATCGCTCCGGTCGCGCCGCTGGGCCTGTTCTTCGGCCGCATCGCCAACTTCATCAACGGCGAGCTGTGGGGCCGCGAAACGACGGTTCCCTGGGCCATCCGCTTCTGCAACGAACGCATCCAGCAGATGTACGGCTTCTGCCCCGCCGGCGACGCGCCGCGCCATCCCAGCCAGTTGTATGAGGCGGGTCTCGAGGGTCTGCTGCTGTTCATCGTCCTGTCGCTGGCGATCTGGAAGTGGCGGATGTTCAAGCGTCCCGGCTTCGTCACCGGCCTGTTCCTGCTCGGCTACGGCGTCTGTCGCGCCGCGCTGGAGAACGTGCGCCAGCCCGACGCCGGGCTGGACAACCTGCCGCTGGGCCTGACCATGGGCATGATCCTGTCGATTCCGATGATGCTGGTCGGCGCCTGGCTGATCTGGCGGGCGCTGAAGAAGCCGGAAGTCGCGGAGGCGTAAGACCACTATGGCGGAGACGCTCAAGGACCGTCTGGTCCGCGAGATCGTGCTGACCGGGCCGATGACGGTGGCGGACTACGTCACCCGCTGCCTGCACGACCCCAGGGGCGGCTATTACGCCACCCGCCCGGCCCTGGGCGAAGGCGGCGACTTCATCACCGCCCCTCTGATCAGCCAGATGTTCGGCGAACTGATCGGCCTGTGGGCGGTCGAGACCTGGACCCGGCTGGGCGCGCCCGAGCGGGTGCGGCTGGTCGAGGTCGGGCCGGGCGACGGCACGCTGATGTCCGACGTACTGCGCGCCGCGCGGCTGGTCCCCGGCTTTCTGCAGGCGGTCGATCTGATCCTGATCGAGCCCAGCGCCCCCCTTCGCGCCGAACAGGCGCGGCGGCTGGCCGACGCCGACGTCCACCCGCGCTGGCTCAGCGCCCTGCACAAGGTCGAGACGGACGCCCCGGTCATCCTGATCGCCAATGAGGTGCTGGACTGCCTGCCCGCGCGCCAGTTCATCAAGACCGAGGGGGGCTGGGCCGAGCGCCGCATCGGCGTCACAGACGACAATGAGCTGACCTTCGGCCTGACCGCCATCGCCGACGGCTTCGAGACGCCCGGCTTCGACGTCGAACCGGGGCAGGTGATCGAGATTTCAGAACAGCAGGCCGCCTTCGGCCGCGATCTGGCCGGCCTGATCCGCGCCGCATCCGGCGCAGCCCTGCTGATCGACTACGGCCGCAGCAGGCCCGAGGCGGGCGACACGCTGCAGGCCCTGCGGCGGCACCAGAAGGTCGATCCCCTGTCGACGCCGGGCGAGGCCGACCTGACGCAGTGGGCCGACTTCCCGCTTGTGCTGGAGGCCGCCGTGCGCAGCGGCGCCGACGTCACCGGCTGCGTCAGCCAGGGCGCCTTCCTCAAGGCGCTGGGGATCGAAGCCCGCGCCCAGCGGTTGATGCAGGGACGCCCCGAAGCCGCTCCGGTCATCCAGCGCCAGCTGGACCGCCTGACCGCCCCGGACCAGATGGGCGAACTGTTCAAGGCGGCGGCGATCTTCTCGCCGCGTTCGCTGGCCCTGCCGGGCTTCTGACGCGGACCGCCCGATGATGGAGGCTGATGCGGCCATGACCTTCACCGACCATGAGCGCCAGATCCTGCTGGCGACAAAGGGCGTCGGCCCCAAGGTGATCGAACGGTTGGAGGAACTGGGCGTCGGCGGCTTCGCCCGTCTGGCCCAGGCCGACGCCGCCGCCGTCTGCGCCGGGGCCGCCGCCAGCGTCGGCTCGACCTGCTGGAAGAACAGCCCCCAGGCGCGCAAGGCCGTTCAGGCCGCCATCGACGCCGCCCGTTTCGAACTGATAGGCGCCGCGTGAGCCTGACCCCCATCACCCATCCGCTGCTGGCCAAGACCGGGGTGCGCCACGGCTTCTTCACCCGCGCAGGCGGCGTATCCGAAGGCCTCTACGCCGGGCTGAACGCGGGCGTGGGCTCAAGGGACGATCCGGCCCACGTCGCCGAGAACCGTCGCCGCGTCGCCGAATGGATGGGCGGCGTCGCCGACGACCTGTGCGGCTGCTATCAGGTCCACTCCGCCGTCGCCCGCGTGGCCGAAAGCGGCTGGGCCGGCGACCGCCCCGAAGGCGACGCCGTGGTCGCGGGGGTTAAGGGCCCGGTGCTCACCGTCCTGACCGCCGACTGCGCCCCTGTCCTGTTCGCCGACGCCGAGGCGGGCGTCATCGGCGCCGCACACGCGGGCTGGAAGGGCGCGCTCGGCGGCGTCATACACTCGACCGTCACGGCCATGCAGGCCCTGGGCGCCGAGCCGTCGCGCATCGTCGCCGTCGTCGGCCCGTGCATCGCCCAGGCTTCCTATGAGGTCGGCGCCGACTACCAGGACCGCTTCGCCCACCACGACCCCGGCAGCGAACGCTTCTTCGCCCCCGGCGCGGCCGACGACAAACGCCAGTTCGACCTGCCCGGCTTCGTCCTGTGGCGACTGGAGCAGGCGGGCGTCGGCGAGGCGGCCTGGACCGGCGACGACACGCGCGCGGATGCGGATCGCTTCTACTCAAACCGTCGCGCCTATCTGGCGGGCGAACCGGACTTCGGCCGGTTGATTTCAGCGATCACGCTCACCTGATCCTTCTGTCATGGCGGTGTACGCAAATAACCGCTCATCCCGGCGAAGGCCGGGACCCAGATTGTAAGGCTCAATCCTACCGAGAAAGCGCGATAACGCCCTAACGGCCAGCCGTTCAATCATGTGATCTGGATCCCGGCCTTCGCCGGGATGAGCGATCTCTCCATATCAAGGAGAGGCGGCCGCCTACCCCGCCATCGCCATGTCCGGCACGCGCACCGTCTCACGCCACGCATCCGGCTGGGCCAACAGGGCGCGGACCAGCTTGTTGTTCAGGGCGTGGCCCGCCTTGACGCCTTCATAGCGGCCCAGCAGGGGCGCGCCGAGGACGTACAGGTCGCCGATGGCGTCCAAGGCCTTGTGACGCACGAACTCCCGCTCCATGCGCAGGCCGCCAGGGTTCAGGATCTGGTCGCCGTCGATGACCACGGCGTTCTCCAGCGAGCCGCCGCGCGCCAGACCGGCCTGGCGCAGGGCCTCGACCTCATGGGCGAAGCCAAAGGTGCGGGCGGCCATGATGTCCGAACGGAAGGTCGCCTCGTCCACCACGAAATCCACCACCTGATTGCCGATGACGGGCGTGGGGAAGTCGATCTCGAAGCGCATCTCATAGCGGTCGCAGGGCTTGAGGATGGCGGACTTGTCGCCCTCCTCCGCCCGGATCGGCTTGAGAATTTCGATAAAGGTCTGGGGCGCTTCCTGACGGCGGAAACCCGCGCGATCCAGCAGTTGCACGAACGGCAGCGCCGAGCCGTCCAGGATCGGCAGTTCCGGCCCATCCACCTCGATCACGGCGTTTGAGACGCCCAGCGCAGCCAGCGCCGCCATCAGGTGCTCGATCGTCGACAGGCGCACGCCCGCCGCGTTCTCGATCATGGTGTTCAGGCGCGCGTCCACGACCGCCTCGCCCGAGACGGGGATGCGGTTGTCGCGGTCGGTCACGTCGGTACGCACGAAGACGACGCCGTGGCCGGGCGCGGCCGGGCGCACGACCAGACGCACGCGGCGGCCGGTGTGCACGCCGACGCCGGCGCAGATGGCCGGGGCGACGATGGTCTGTTCGTACTGGTCGTTACGGACCGTCACTCGGATACTCTCTGTTGCGCGACCCGCCCGTGAACGGAGCGGTCTTCGCCTCGCCTGTCGTTTACGCCTCGGGGCTCAAGCCCGAAATGAAAGTCGGGTTTCGGATTGTTTCGGTTCGGCCAGAGGCGCCGGCCCTCCATCCGCCAACGGAAAACGCCCCGGAGCTCGGCTCCGGGGCGTTTCAGCATCAGGGCTTTTTCAGCCGATCAGTTCGCGAGCCGGCGAAGAAAGGAGGGAATCTCCAGATCATCGTCATCGGAATGACCCAGTTGCGGGTCCTGCGGCTGAGGCTGGGCCGACTGGGTCTGGCGCAGTTGCTGGGTCGTACGGTTCGAGGACGGCGGCGGCGCATAGGACGGCTGCTGCTGCGGTTGCTGACGCTTGCGGCCGAACAGGCTCCAGCCGCTGCGACGGTGGTCGCGCTCGTCGTGGAAGGGCTCCTCGGCGGGCTCTTCATAACGCGCGGCCGGACGCTGGGCCGGTTGTTGCGGCGCGGGCTGCTGACGCGGGGCGCGGTCGAAATGGAAGTCGCCCTGCTCCAAAGACGCCGCAGTCTGGTCACGGCCGGCGCCCTGTTCATATTCCTCGACCCAGGGATCGACGATCGGCTCCAGGCTGCGCGGCGCTTCGTGAATGACGGGCTCGGGCTTGGCTTCGATCTTCGGCTCGGGCGCGCGGGCGGCCGGGGCCTCATAGGCCGGGGTCGGGATCGGCTGCGGCGCGGCCTCGCGCACCGGATCGATGCGGACGTCCGGCTTGCGCGCCGCGGCGGCCGACAGACCGCCCGCGCGGCCGCCGAGGCCGCCCTGAGGCTCGATCTGCTGGATGACGGCTTCATCCATGCCGGTGGCGACGACCGAGACGCGGATCTTGCCCTCCAGCGCCGGGTCGAAGGCGGCGCCGAAGATGATGTTGGCGTCGCCGTCCACTTCGCCCGCGATGGCGTTGGCGGCCTCGTCGACCTCCAGCAGGGTCATGTCCATGCCGCCGGTGATGTTCACCAGCACGGCCTTGGCGCCCTTCAGGCTGGTCTCGTCCAGCAGGGGGTTGGCGATGGCGTTCTGGGCCGCCAGCAGGGCGCGGTCGTCGCCCGTGGCCTCGCCCGTGCCCATCATGGCCTTGCCCATCTCGCTCATCACGGCGCGGACGTCGGCGAAGTCCAGGTTGATCAGGCCCGGCAGGATCATCAGGTCGGTGATCGAGCGCACGCCCGAATGCAGCACCTGGTCGGCCATGCCGAAGGCGTCGGAGAAGGTGGTGCGCTCGTTGGCGACCCGGAACAGGTTCTGGTTGGGGATGACGATCAGGGTGTCGACATAGCGCTGCAGCTCGGCCACGCCAGCGTCGGCCAGGCGCATCCGGTGACGGCCCTCGAAGGTGAAGGGCTTGGTCACCACGCCGACGGTCAGGATGCCGCGGTCCCGCGCGCATTTGGCGATGACCGGCGCGGCGCCGGTGCCGGTGCCGCCGCCCATGCCGCAGGTGATGAAGACCATGTGCGCGCCTTCCAGGTGCGCGTGGATCTCGTCCGCGCTCTCCTCGGCGGCGTTCATGCCGACTTCAGGGTGAGCGCCCGCGCCCAGGCCCTGGGTGATGGTCTCGCCGAGCTGGATACGGCGGTCGGTCTTGGCGAAGCTCAGATGCTGGGCGTCGGTGTTGGCGACGACGAACTCCACCCCCTCGAGGCCGGAGTCGATCATGTTGTTGACGGCGTTGCCGCCCGCTCCGCCGACGCCGAAGACGACGATGCGAGGCTTCAGTTCCGTAGCTTCCGGCCTGACCAGCGAGAGAGACATTGTGTAATTCCGACCTAAGGACCCTGCCCTTCGTCCCCGATGCGAACTCCCCGCCGAATCGCATTGGTTATGAGCGCGTTAAGGAAAACCCCGTCTGCGTTAACGAAGGGTTACCTGACTAGCGTGAGTCGAACGGATTGAAAGACATCCCTTCAACTTGGCCGCAGATTTTCCCCGGCTTTTCGTGGAGACGACGTATCCAACGCAAAAAAGGCGGCTCTTCCGAGCCGCCTTTTCCTTGTCGCTGAAGCGAACTTACCAGGGGCGATAGTTCAGGCTGATCGAGTAACGACGACCGTAGGGATCGAAGTTGGAGTACAGAGTGGCCCCCAGCCAACGGGCCTGTTCGGCGTCGAAGGCGTTCTGGACCGTCGCGGTCAGCGTCAGGTCGTCGCGGACCTGATAGCGAACCGCGAAATCGTTCCGCATGAAGTTCTCGGTATCCATGTATTTCGCTTCACGCTGGTCAGCGTTCTGCACGAAATCACGTGCCCTCACGATATCCTGCGCCGTCTGCCAGTCAGCCACCCAGCTGATACGCAGAGCCTCGATCGGCGTCTGCCACGCCAACGTCGAAGTGAAGCGAACGCGGGGATAGTAGACGTTGCTCGAAAGCTCGGTGAAGTCGGCCGGGTCCTCGATGTTGTTGAAGTTCTTTTGCTCGATCAGCCAAGAACCGTTCAGGCTGTGGGTGAAGCGGCCCCAGTTGCGACCGATCATCTCTTCCGTGTCGAACGAGTAGTTCGTCGTGAAGTCCAGACCACGAACGTTACGCTTGGCGTAGTTGATCGAGCTCTGGATGAAATCGACCAGCAGGAAGCGGTCGTCACGCGGCGTGGTCGGATCGTTGACGCCGGTGCGGGTCAGGGTGGCGCAGGCGCTGGCGTTCAGAGCCGGGCCGTTGACGCAGTTTTCAGCGGCGACCTGGGCGGTCACTGCCGCGATCACATTGTCGATCTGAATCTCGTAATAGTCGAGGACCAGCGAGAAGTTCGGGATGAAGCGCGGTTTCAGCACCGTCGAGAAGGTAAAGGATTCCGACTCTTCCGGCTTCAAGAACGGGTTGCCGCCGTTCCTGCCCGCGACGCTCGTGCCATACTCCGGACGATAGGCGTTGGCCGCCGTCGGGTCCGTGAAGTTGAACGTCAGACCGAACTGTTGCGCCAGGGCCGCGCAGTTGACGACGCGGTTCGCCGCTTTCTCACGGTCCGCCATGTTCTGGATAGCCAGGGTGGCGCAGGGATCGTTGAAGTTCAGGAAGGTCTGCGTGTACGGCGAGTTCGTTTCCGACAGGGTCGGCGCACGAACCGAGGTGTTGAAGCTGGTCTTGAAGGCGAGGTCCGGGATCGGACGATAGACCAGGTTCACGCCATAGACGTCGCTTTCGCCGAAGGTCGAGAAATCGCTGTAGCGATAGCTGGCGCTCAGTTCAGCATAGTCGCCCAGGAAGGAGTCGCGCATCAGCGGGATCGAGACTTCCGCGAAGACTTCCTTCGTTTCATACTCGGCCGGCATGAAGTCGGCGCCGCTGTTCAGCTGGGCGTAGGTGGTGCCCAGCGAGCGGCTGCGGCCCAGCCCCTCAGTGTATTCCTTGCGGTATTCAGCGCCCAGGGCCAGGCCGATGCGACCGGCGCCCCAGAAGTCCCACAACTGACCCGAGACCGAACCCAAGGCGTCGTGCTGCTCATTGACCTGCTCGATCTGCAGTTGAGCGCGGACGTAGTTCAGGCCTTCGGCGCTCTGGTTGCCGACGCCGAAAACGTTCAACGGCTGGCAATTCTTAACCACATCCGAGTTGGCGTTCAGCGTGCCGCCGATGTTCGGGTTGCGGTTGGTCACGGTGCCGCCGTTTGCGGTCAGCAGTTGCACGCGGCAAACAATGGCGCCGGCCTTGCCAAGCACGCCCGCCGTGTCGCGCACGGCGTCCATGGCGTACGAGAAGCGCTCAATGTCCAGACCCCGCTCAATGTTCAGGTTGTCCATGCGGCCGTAGGTGTAGCCGATGTCCCAGTCGATGTTCTTGACGAAACCAATGTCGCCGGCGTTGCCGTTCAGACCCAGAACATAGCGCTGGACTTGCTTCTCGTTCGTTTGCGGGCGGTCCAGCAACCAGGCGCTGTAACGCGCAAACGGAGCGGCCGTATCGCCGGTGATGGCTCCAGGAGCGGTCGCTGTCGCCGCGCCATAAGTCGTCGCGCGGTTGTTGCGGATGGCCGCAGCCAGTTCGGCCGGCATGAAGGCGTTGTCCGTACGCGTCGTATAGGCCGACGTGCTCAGGATCTGCATCGAGTTGTTCGGGTTCAGCGTGTCCGCAATATAGATGTCGCCGAACGAATAGCCCGTCGCCAGGTTGGTCGTCTCATCGACATACTTGGCTTCTGCGTACAGGGTGATGTTCGGCGTGATTTTGAAGTTCGCTCCGACCTGGAAGCGAGCGTTCTCGGACTGCGGCAGGGTGGAATCGACGTTGAAAGTCGTGTTCGGGTTTTCACCGTCGCCGCCGACATTAATCACGCGGTTAGTGCCGTTGACCTGCACCCAATTGCCGAAGTCGGCCAGGCGAGCGTTGGTGCCGTCGAAGACGTAGGTTTTTCCGGGCGCGACGCCGAAGCAGGAGGCGGAAGTGATCGACGTGGTCGTGCACTGGCCGGTGGGGATGACGTTCGGATTGTTCAGCGCACTGGGCTGATAGTTGTTCGCAAGAGTAACTTGGCCCCACTTCATCAGCTGCAGGCTGCGGCGACCGCTGTACAGCTTGGTGTCCATGATGCCGTCGTAGGGCTGCGCCGCCGTGTCGGTGTCGCGCGTGACCAGACCCCAGGCTTCGCCCAGCCAGTCGAGATCGGCGGCCAGAACTTCGTCCAGGCGCTCGTACTCGGCAAACGCGTAGACGTTCAGCCGGTCATCGAAGAAGTTTTTGCCCGCGAGGAGCGAGACGCGCTCCGAATCCTGACCGCCATCGTTGAGTTGCGCCCAACGCGTGTCGAGCTCGAGACCCTCGAAATCCTTGCGGAGCTTGAAGTTCAGCACGCCCGACACGGCGTCGGCGCCGTAAACCGACGAGGCGCCGCCGGTGACGATTTCAACACTCTCGATCAGGAGGCGCGGAATGGTATCGACGTCGACCGCCAGAGTGCCTTGCGGCGAGCCGACGTGGCGACGACCGTCAACCAGGGTCAGCGTGCGGCCCGAGCCCAGCGAGCGGAGGTTCGGCAGCGACAGACCGCCGGCGTTCAGGACGCCCGCCGTGGTGTCGGACGGAACCTGAGAGTTCATCAGGGCCGGAATGGTGGCCAGATAGTCAATGACCGTGTTCTGGCCGGTGGTGAGCAGGGTCTCGCGGCTGACTTGGATCAACGGCGTAGGAGCGGTTACCGGATCACGGCGGATACGCGAACCTGTAACGACAATTTCTTCCACCTGGGTCGCAGATTCTTCCTGCGTCAGGGGCGCCGTCTGCGCGAAAGCGGGAGCCGAAGCGGCGATGACGCCAGCCAGAATCGTCGTGCCGAAAAGATAATTTCGTTTCAAGTGCATGTTGAGGCCCCAACCTTAAATTTGACCACGGCGCAGTGGAAGCGCGAGCGCATTCCCCTGATGAGATTGTCCTCCTCTAATCAAAAATTACGTCGGAACAAGCTTTGTGTCTCAAATCAGGCCGTCTTGCGTCAGGCATGTAACAATAGAGTCACAGCTGCGACACACTTGAAAAATTGGAAAGATTTGTTGAAAAATCTCCTAAGAAATCTTCTTTTTAGAAGAAAATTCTTTAATTTACTACAATTTTAGCGCGCATCGCCTAAGAAGTCGCGCAGCCAGCGCTCACTTCCCGCGCAAACCCTCTAACACCGCGGTCACGATGAGCGTCGGCCGGTTGCGCCCTACAGATTATCCCGCAGCCAGCCCGCCGCGCGGGCGACCATGCCGCCGCGGTGCACCTTGGGCGCGTCGGCGGCGGTGATCTGGCGGGACATCAGCTTGCGGGCGGAGACCGCCTCGCGCGGGCCGTAGGCGGCGCGCAGCAGGACGCCGGCGGCCGAGCAGAAGGCCGGGCCGGCGGCCGCGTCGGCCAGGTGAGGGGCGCGCTGCGGGCGGCCCAGGCGCACCGGGCGGTCGAAGACGCGCACGGCCAGTTCGCGCACGCCGTTCAGCTGGCTGGCGCCGCCGGTCAGGACCAGGCCTGCGCCGGGTTCGAGGCCCAGCCCCGCGTGCTTCAGCCGGTCGCGCAGCAGCTCCAGCGTCTCTTCCACGCGCGGGGCGATGACGGTCTTGAGCATGGCGCGCGGGACGATGACCGGCCCGGCCGAGGCGTCCTCACCGCGCGGCGGAGCCTCCAGCATCTCGCGGTCTTCATTAGCCGAGGCCATGGCCGAGCCGTGCAGGGTCTTCAGACGCTCGGCGCCGACGCGCGAGGTCGACAGGCCGCGCGCGATGTCGGCGGTCACATGGTCGCCGCCGACGTTGAGGCTCTCGATATGCAGCAGGGAGCGTCCGCCCCAGACCGCCGCCGAGGTCGAGCCGCCGCCCATGTCGATGCACAGGGCGCCCAGCTCCATCTCGTCCTCTTCCAGGGCGGCGAGGGAGGAGACGACCGGCGCGGCGGCCACGCCCTGAAGGTCCAGATGGGCCAGTTCGAGACAGTGGCTGAGGGCGTTGAACGAGCCCTCGGACATGGAAACGACCAGCAGGTCCAGCCCCAGCGAGCCGCCGCGCATCGCGCGCGGATCGTGGACGCCCCGCGCCCCGTCGACCGACCAGGCGATGGGCAGGACGTGGATCGGGCGCCGGTTCGGCAGGCGAATCTGGGCCAGGGCCATGCCGATGGCGCGGGCCAGGTCCGCGTCGCTGACCGGGTGGGAGCCGAGCGAGACGCGCGCCTGGACCCGGTGGCTGGCCATCTGGCCGATGGCCGTGGTGACGACGACGCCGGAGACCGGCGCGCCCGCCGCGCGCTCGGCGCGTTCGACCGCGTGGCCGATGGCCTGGGCCGTCTCGTCCATGTTGACGATGGCCCCGCCCTTGACGCCGCGCGACTGGACGTGGCCGGCGCCGGCGACGCGGATGGTGCGGTCGGCGTGGCGTACGCCGTCCGGCTTCATGATGAAGCAGGCGACCTTGGACTGGCCGAGGTCGAGCGCGGCCACGACCGGCGCGCGCGGCGCGCCCCTGCCCTGTTCCGGCCTGATGTCTCGGCTGCGTCCAACCATGGGGTCGTGTCCTAGGGAGTCAGAAAATCAAACGGCGCCTTCGGAAGGGCGAACGGCCACTTCTTCCGGCGTGCGGAGGTCGATGCGGGCGAAGCCCAGGTCCAGCAGGCGTTCGCGCTGGTCCAGGGCGTCAAGGCGGATGAGGGCGGATTCCTGATCCACGGCGGGCAGCTGGATCAGGGCGCCGTCCTTGAGGCGCAGGTCCCAGCGGCGCTCGTCCACGCGGACCAGGGCGTCGATCTTGGCCATCAGGCGCGGGCGCTGGGCCAGCAGGGGCAGGACGTCGGACGCCGCCTGATCGGCGCCCTTGCCCACCACCAGCGGCAGGCGCGGATAACGGCCCGCGTCGGCGCCGGGGATGACGACGCCCTGGGCGTCGATGACATAGGCCTTGCCCCCCATCTGCCAGACGGCGAGGCGGTCGTGCTCCTTGACGTCCACGATCAGGGTGTCGGGCAACAGGCGCACGACGCGCGCTTCCCTGACCCAGCCGACGGTCTGCACCCGGTCGCGCACGACGGCCAGGTCCAGGCTGACGATGGGCTGGTCGGCGTGGACGCCGACGGCGGCGCGCACGGCGGCGGCGGCCTCGGGCGAGGCGCCGGTGACGTGGACCTGGCGCACCTTCAGACCCATGCCGGTCGTGACCGCGTCAAAGCGTTCGGAGACGGCGCTGGAGATGCGCTCGGCCCGCGCGCCCGTGGCCAGGACGGCCGCCAGCAGGCCGACGCCGACCACCAGGGTGGCCGCCACGACGCGCGGCGACATGTCCAGACGGCCGATCGCGGCCGCGCGGCCGGACGGCGCGCCGCGCGCCCCGCCCTTGCCCGAAGACTGCCGCCGACCGCCGCGCACTACCGCGGGCATGAGGCGTCCTCCACCATCCAACGAACCAGTTCGCGATAATCCATCCCGACGAAGGCCGCCTGCTCTGGGACGAGCGAGGTCGGGGTCATGCCGGGCTGGGTGTTCACCTCCAACAGAACGAGGACGTCGTTAACATCGTCATAACGGAAGTCGGACCGGGAAACGCCCCGGCAGCCCATGGCGACGTGGGCCAGCTCGGCCTGGCGTAAAGCCTTGTCAAAAACGTGCGGCGGCAGTTCGGCGGGCAGGACGTGGCGCGATCCACCGGGCGCATATTTGGCTTCGTAGTCATAGAAGCCCTTGGTCGGGGTGATGTCGGTGATGGTCAGGGCGCGCGGGCCAGTCGCTTCGCCGATGACGCTGACCGCCAGCTCCTTGCCGGGAATGAAGGGCTCGACCATGACCTGATCGCCATAGGTCCAGTCGTCGGCGCCGACCTCGGCCACCGGACGGTCGGCGTCCTCGCGCACCACATAGACGCCGACGGAGGAGCCTTCGGCGTTCGGCTTGACCACATAGGGCGGGTCGATGACGTGGCGGCGGGCCACCTCATGCCGGTCGAACAGGCCGCCGCCGGGCACGATGACGCCCGCCGCCTGCAGCACGGCCTTGGACCTGTCCTTGTCCATCGCCAGGGCCGAGGCCAGGACGCCGGAGTGGGTGTAGGGAATCTTGAGCGTCTCCAGGACGCCCTGGACGCAGCCGTCCTCGCCCCATTTGCCGTGCAGGGCGTTGAAGACGACGTCCGGCTTCAGCGCCGTCAGCACCTGGGCCAGGTCGCGCCCGGCGTCGACGCGCGTGACCTTGGCCGCCTGCCCTTCCAGGGCGTCCGCGCAGCCGCGGCCCGAGGACAGGGAGACCTCGCGCTCCGACGACAGGCCGCCCATCAGGACGGCGACGTGCAGGGTGTTCAGGGGCGTACGCATGGCGACATCCGAAGACTAGCCCGCCCCTATGCCCTGAATACGGTTAACCGGTTGGAAACGATCCGGGGTCGCGAAAGGAAATTCGTCACTCTCTTCCTTCTCCCCTTGTGGGAGAAGGTGGCCCGTCTGGGCCGGATGAGGGGTGTCGACGCGAGGTCTGCCGTGAGGCCGCTCGCGCGCTTCCGCGCACCCCTCATCCGTCTTGCTTCGCAAGCCACCTTCTCCCACAAGGGGAGAAGGATTACGGACGCCCGATCCGCTTGATTTCCCAGTTCAGTTGCACGCCCGTCTTCGCCAGCACGTCGGCGCGGACGGCTTCGCCCAGGCCCTCGATGTCGGCGGCGGTGGCTTCGCCGGGATTGATCATGAAGTTGGAGTGCAGTTCGCTGAACTTCGCGCCCCCTCCCGTGACGGCGTGCAGCCTGCCGCGCCAGCCCGCCTCATCGACCAGCTTCCACGACGAATGACCCTCGGGGTTCTTGAAGGTCGAGCCGCCGGTCTTCTCGCGGATCGGCTGGGTCTTCTCGCGCCGCTCGGTGATTTCAGCAATGCGGGCGGCGACGGCCTCGGGCGCATCGGGCGTGCCGCGATAGGTCGCCTCGATCCAGATGATGTCGGCCGGGGCGTTGGAGTGACGGTAGGTATAGCCGAAGTCGGCCAGGGCCAGCTCGACCCGCTCGCCCTTGCGGTTCAGACCCCAGGCCGAGACCAGCACGTCCTTCGTCTCCGAGCCGTAGCAGCCCGCGTTCATCGTCAGGGCGCCGCCGATCGATCCCGGGATGCCGGCATAGAACTCCAGCCCGGCGATGCCCGCCTTGGCCGAGGCGCGCGCCACCATGCTGTCCAGCGCGCCCGCGCCCGCCGTGACCGTGACGCCGTCGGTCGTCACCTGGCCCCAGGCGCGGCCCGCCAGGCGGATCACCACGCCCTCGACCCCGCCGTCGCGGACGATCAGGTTGGAGCCGACGCCGATCGTCGTCACCGGCACGGCCTCCGGCAGGGCCCTGAGGAGATCGGCCAGGTCGTCGGCGTCCGCCGGAATGAACAGGGCCTCCGCCGCCCCGCCCACGCGGAACCAGGTGTAGGGCCCCAGCGGCTCGTTCAGCAGCAGCTTGCCGCGCACGGCGGGGAGGTTATCGCGCCAGGGCATTATTATTTCCGCTCATCCCCGCGGAGGCGGGGACCCAGTAAGAGCTACGGCGATGCCCGCTCAAAACAGCCTGTGCAAGACCCCGAGCGTCCCAGCCTGAAGCCAAGGCGCTGGGTCCCCGCCTCCGCGGGGATGAGCGGATGATGGAGAGGCTCACCCCAGCGCCTCCAGCTGCGCCGGCAGGGCGTAGGCCCAGCTGGTGATGTCGCCCGCGCCCAGCAGGACGACCAGATCGCCCGGCCTGGCCTCGTCCTTGACCACGCGCGGCAGGACGGCGGCGTTCTCCAGCGCGGCGACGTGGCGATGGCCGTAGCGGCGCACGCCCTCGACCAGGGCGTGCTTGTCGACCCCCTCGATCGGCTGCTCGCCCGCCGGATAGACGTCGGCGACCAGCACGCTGTCGGCGTCCGAGAAACAGGTCGAGAATTCCTGCATCAGGTCGCGCAGGCGGGTGTAGCGGTGCGGCTGGACCACGGCGATGACGCGGCCGGGGTTGTCGGCGTTCTGCACCACCTGGCGCGCCGCCTTCAGCACGGCGGCGATCTCGACCGGGTGGTGGCCATAGTCGTCGATGACGCGCACCCCGCCCGCCACGCCCGTGGTGGTGAAGCGGCGCTTGACCCCGCCGAAGCCGGCCAGGCCGGCGCGGATGGCGTCCTCGTCCACCCCGATCTCGCGCGCCACGGCGATGGCGGCCAGGGCGTTGGAGACGTTGTGCCAGCCCGCCATGGGCAGGTGCAGGTTCTCGATGCGCGCGGGCTCTTCCAGCGCCGCCAGGCCCTGACCCTGGATCACCACGTCGAAGCGCGAGCCGTCCGGGTCCATGCGCACATTGTCGGCGCGGACCATGGCCTGGGGGTTGAGACCGTAGGTGATCAGGCGGCGGTTATCGATCCGGGCCGCCAGCTTCTGCACCTCGGGATGGTCCAGGCAGACCACGCCGAAGCCGTAGAAGGGAATGTCCTCGATGAAGTCGCAGAAGGCCTTTTTCACAGCCTCGAAGTCGCCGTAGTGGTCCAGGTGCTCCGGGTCGATGTTGGTGATGATCGCCACCGTGCACTTCAGGCGCAGGAAGGAGCCGTCGCTCTCGTCCGCCTCGACCACGATCCAGTCGCCCTCGCCGACCTTGGCGTTGGTGCCGTAGGCGTTGATGATGCCGCCGTTGACCACCGTCGGGTCCAGCGATCCGGCGTCCAGCAGGGCCGCCACCATGGAGGTCGTCGTCGTCTTGCCGTGGGTGCCGCCGACGCCGATCGAGAATTGCAGCCGCATCAGCTCGGCCAGCATCTCGGCCCGGCGGACCAGGGGAATGCGCCGCTCGCGCGCCACGACCAGCTCGGGATTGGCCGCCTTCACCGCGGTGGAATAGACGACGGCCGAGACGCCCTCGGTCACATGGGCCGCGTCGTGGCCGATGTAGATGCGGGCGCCCAGCTTCTCGAGCCGTTCGGTGTTGGCGCTGGCCTTGGCGTCCGAACCGGACACCTGATAGCCGATCTTCAGCATGATCTCGGCGATGCCGCTCATGCCGATGCCGCCGATGCCGACGAAGTGGACAGGCCCGAGGGCGAACGGAACGGGGCGAAGACGACGGATCATCCGCGCCTCATAGCTCAGACAGTATGTGATTTGCATACCCTTCTTCCCTCGCCCGCCGGGAGAGGGTTCGTGAAATCTGGTTACTCCGCCTTAACCGTAAGGATTCACCATGACGGCCTCATCTGTCCGGGGCCGCTTTCCATGTCCGAGTTGAAGACCGACGTCATCCTGCGTGGCGACTGCATCGAGGTGCTGAAGGGCCTGCCGGACAAGTCGGTGGACATGGTCTTCGCCGATCCGCCCTATAATCTGCAACTGGGCGGCGACCTGCTGCGCCCGGACAACTCCAAGGTCGACGCGGTCGACGACGACTGGGACAAGTTCGACAGCTTCGCCGCCTATGACGCCTTCACCCGCGCCTGGCTGGGCGAGTGCCGCCGGGTGCTGAAGGACGAGGGCTCACTCTGGGTCATCGGCAGCTATCACAACATCTTCCGACTGGGCGCGGCGATGCAGGACCTGGGCTTCTGGGTGCTGAACGACATCATCTGGCGCAAGTCGAACCCGATGCCGAACTTCAAGGGCACGCGCTTCACCAACGCCCATGAGACCCTGATCTGGGCCGCCAAGTCGCGGGACCAGAAGCGCTACACCTTCAACTACGACGCCCTGAAAGCCTTCAACGAAGACACCCAGATGCGCTCGGACTGGACCCTGGCCCTGTGCACCGGCCATGAGCGGCTGAAGGACGAGAACGGCGACAAGGCCCACCCAACCCAGAAGCCCGAGGCCCTGCTGCACCGCGTCCTGCTGTCGGCCAGCCGCATCGGCGACGTGGTGCTGGACCCCTTCTTCGGCACCGGCACGACGGGGGCGGCGGCCAGGCGTCTGGGCCGCCGTTTCATCGGCATCGAACGCGATGAGACCTACGCCCGGCTGGCCGAACAGCGCATTGAGGCGGTCATCCCCGCCGCGCCGGAAGACCTGGTGGTCACCGGCTCCAAGAAGGCCGAGCCCAAGGTGCCGTTCGGCGCCCTGGTCGAGGCCGGGCTGCTGGCGCCGGGCGACAAGCTGTACTGCCCCAAGGGCGAGCGCGAGGCGCGGGTGCGGGCCGACGGGTCGCTGGTGTCCGGCGCCCTAACCGGCTCGATCCACAAGCTGGGCGCCCTGCTGGAGAACGCCCCGGCGTGCAACGGCTGGACCTACTGGCGCTTCAAGACGGACACGGGCCTGCGCCCCATCGACGCCCTGCGCGCCGAGATCCGCGCGGGGATGCAGTAAACAGGAAGAGACGCCGGGGCTCCCCCCCTCCCCATTTCATGGGGAGGTGGATCGGCGGCGATAGCCGACGAGACGGAGGGGCTGCTTGGTTCTGGCGGGGTTAAGCCCCTCCACCGCTTCGCGGTCCCCCTCCCATTGCATGGGGAGGGAAAAGAGCCGGAACCACTAACCCCTCGGCCTTGTTGAAGAATATCGTTCCGGCAACGCTGGAACCCGGCGAACCTGGGCGGATTGAGGTTGCGGCGCCGCGTATCGACGCGGCGCAGGAGCCTGCCATGAAAATCGCCCAAGTCACGCCCTTGTACGAAGCCGTGCCGCCGCGGCTTTACGGCGGCACGGAGCGGGTGGTCGCCCATCTGACCGACGCCCTTGTCGATCTCGGCCACGAGGTCACCCTGTTCGCCAGCGCCGAGGCCCGCACCCGCGCCCGCCTGATCCCCGTCCGCGACCAGGCCATCCGCCTGGACCCCGCCCCGCTGAAGTCCGACCTGGCCGCCCATATGAGCCAGCTGGCCCAGGTGCTGGACCGCGCCGACCGCTTCGACGTCATCCACTTCCACACCGACATGATCCACTTCCCCTTCTTCGAGGGGTGGGCGGACAAGACGGTGACCACCCTGCACGGGCGGCTCGACCTGAAGGACCTGGCGCCGGTCTATGACCGCTGGTCGGAGTTCGGCCTGGTGTCAATTTCGGACGACCAGCGCCGCCCCCTGCCCCACGCCAACTGGCGCGCGACCGTGCACCACGGCATGCCGGGCGACCTCTATCGCTTCTCGCCCCGCTCTCAGGGCTATCTGGCCTTCCTGGGCCGCATCTCGCCCGAGAAACGGCCCGACCGCGCCATCGAGATCGCGACCCGGCTGAACAAGCCGCTGAAGATCGCGGCCAAGGTCGACGCCGCCGACCGCGTCTATTGGGAGACGGTGATCGAGCCGCTGGTGCAAGGCAATCCCCTGGTCGAGTTCGTCGGCGAGATCGGCGATACGGAGAAGTCCGCATTCCTGGGCGGGGCCGAGGCCCTGCTGTTCCCCATCGACTGGCCCGAGCCGTTCGGCCTGGTGATGATCGAGGCCATGGCCTGCGGCACGCCGGTCGTGGCCTTCGCCTGCGGCTCGACGCCCGAGATCATCGAGGACGGCGCCACCGGCTTCCTGGTCTCGACCATGGAGCAGGCGGTCGTCGCCGCCGCCCGGGCGCATCGGCTGGACCGCGAGGCGATCCGGGCGCGGTTCGACCTGAGGTTCTCGGCCACGGCCATGGCGCGGCGCTATCTGGACGTCTACGCCGACCTTCTGGCCCAGCGCCCGTTCGCCGCGCCGATGCGCACGATGGAGGAAGAGCGCAGCTTCGCCGCCCTGGCCTGACCGTCCCGGCGTGACGCGAACGCCGTTTTCATCTGAACTGAACCGCGCTCCCGTCCGTTCGCATCTGAACCTCGCAGGGGGACGAACCGCAAGCGGAGACGCTGATGGACGACGCCTATTCGGTCCAGACCACCGCCGCAGACACCAACGACCAGGACGGGCTCGAGACCCTGATGGCGCTGAAGGACGGCGACGCCTTTCTGGTCGCCGATCACTGGGGCGACGTGAAGGCGGGCGCCGACGGCCTGTTCGAGCGGGACACCCGGCTGCTGTCGCGCTTCGTGCTGACGGTTGGGCGGGCGCGGCCGTCGCGGCTCAGTTCCGGCGTGACCAAGGACAACGTCTTCTTCACCTGCCATTCGACCAACCGCCCCCTGCCGCCGATGGGCGGGCGCTCGGCCCCGGCGGGGGTGCTCCATCTGGAGCGGCGGCGCTTCCTGTGGGACCGGCGGCTGTTCGAGCGGGTGCGGATGGTCAACCACGGCGTCGAGGACATCCTGCTGCCGCTGACGTTCGAGTTCGACGCCGACTTCGCCGACATCTTCCAGGTGCGCGGCACGGTCCGGGCCCGGCACGGCGAAATCCACCCGCCGGTGATCGACGGACGGCGCGTGACCTTCAGCTACACCGGGCTGGACGGCGCGGAGCGCACCAGCTGCCTGGCGTTCTCGGAGCCGCCCGCCCGCCTCAGCGCCAACCGGGCCGAGTTCATGTTCAGCCTGCCGCGCGGTCGCAGCCTGGATCTGTTCGTCGAATGCGGCCTGAACGCCTGCGACCAGCCGGACGAGGCGCGCTGGCGCTGGCACGGCATCCTGGCGCGGCTGGCCATGCGGCGACGGCTGCGCAGGGGCGCCATCGTCGAGGGCGGGCGCAACCAGGGCTTCAACGACTGGCTGCGACAGTCGCGGGCCGACATCGCCCTTCTGGTCACCGACCTGCCGACGGGCCCCTATCCCTATGCGGGGACGCCGTGGTTCTCGACCCCGTTCGGCCGCGACGGCATCATCACCGCCTGGCAGATGCTGTGGATCGACCCCGGCCTGGCCAAGGGAGTGCTGACCTACCTGGCCAGCCGCCAGGCGACCGAGACCGACGCCTTCATGGACTCCGCCCCCGGCAAGATCATGCACGAGACGCGCGGCGGCGAGATGAGCGTGCTGGGAGAGGTGCCCTTCGGCCTCTACTACGGCGGGGTCGACACCACCTGCCTGTTCATCGCCCTGGCCGGCGCCTACGCCAAGCGCACTGACGACTATGAGACGGTGCGCGCCCTGTGGCCCCATCTGATCGCGGCGGCGGGCTGGATGAGCGACCATGGCGACAGCAACGGCGACGGGCTGATCGACTACGCCCGCGCCGCCGACACCGGCCTGTCGAACCAGGGCTGGAAGGATTCCGAGGACTCCATCTTCCACGCCGACGGCCGCTTTCCCAAGGGTCCGGTCGCCCTGCTGGAGGTCCAGGGCTACGCCTTCGCCGCCTGGAAGGCCCTGGCCGAGATGGGCGCCGTCCTGGGCGACGGCCGCGCCGCCGAATGGGCCGCCCGCGCCGAGACGGTGCGCGCCCTGGTCGAGGATCGCTACTGGATGGAGGATGAGGGCTTCTACGCCATCGCCCTGGACGGCGACGGGGAGCAATGCCGCGCCGTCGCCTCCAACGCCGGGCACCTGCTGTTCACCGGCCTGCCCTCGCACGAGCGGGCGCTGCGGGTGACGCGGCGGATGCTGACGGCCGAGTTCCGTTCCGGCTGGGGCCTGCGCACCCTGGCCAAGGGACAGGCGCGCTATAATCCGATGAGCTATCACAACGGCTCGGTCTGGCCGCACGACACGGCCCTGGCGGCGGCGGGGATGGCCCGTTACGGCGAGCGACACGCGGTCGCCATGCTGCTGGGCGAGATCTACGGCTCGGCCGCCCATTTCCAGATGCGCCTGCCCGAACTGTTCTGCGGCTTCGTGCGCGAGACCGGCGAGCCGCCCATCGCCTATCCGGTCGCCTGCCTGCCCCAGGCCTGGGCGGCCGGTTCGGTCTTCCTGATGATGCAGTCAGTCCTGGGCCTGAGCATCGACGCCGCCGAAGGTCTGGTGGAGGTGAACAATCCCGCCCTGCCCGCCGGGCTGGACCGGCTGTCGATCACGCGGCTGAAGGTCGGCGACGGCGTGATCGACCTGCACTTCCAGCGCCTGAACGGCCATGTCGTGGTCATGCCCCGCGAACGCAGCGGCGCGGTGAACCTGAGGGCGACAGGCTAGGCTTCGGGGAATCGGCCATCCCCCCTTTCCGCCTGTGTTAGACTGCCCTTCCAACAGGGGAGATTTCAGACGATCCAGACGAATTGGACACTGTTTTTTATCCTTCTCCCCTTGTGGGAGAAGGTGGCAGGCGAAGCCTGACGGATGAGGGGTGTGAGCGCGCCCTATCCGAAACGTGCTCCACGCGAAGTCGCCAATCATCCGCCGCCGCGCCGACAACCCCTCATCCGGTCCTGACGGACCACCTTCTCCCACAAGGGGAGAAGGGTTTGGCATGCGCTCAAGCCCGCTCCCGCCGGGAGAGGCTTCCCAGAGCGCGCTCCAGCGCCTTCCTGAACACGGTCGGCAGGGCCTTCGCCGCCTCATCCTCCGGCGTCCAGAGGAAGTCGCCCTCCCCCTCGGCCGCATGCACTTCCAGCGTCAGGCTGAAATGGGTGAAGACGTGCTCGACCGACCCGGCCGCGCGCCAATCGCCTCCAGCCGGCGGGGCGAACGTCGGCGTCGCGCTCCAGTCCGAAGTCGGCAGCCCCATCATGCCGCCCAGCAATCCCTTTTCCGGCCGCCGCACCAGGGCGACGCGCCCCGCGCCGTCCGTCAGCACATAGGCGTGGCCGCGCCGATGCGGCCGTTCGGCCTTCTTCGTCTTCAGGGGATAGCGTTCGGGCTCGCCCGTCTTCAGCGCCTCGCAGCCGAAGGCCAGGGGACACCGGTCGCACAGGGGCGTCCTGGGCCGACAGACGCCCGAGCCCAGGTCCATCAGGGCCTGCGCCCAGTCGCCCGGCCGATGGTCGTCGACGAACAGGGCGGCCAGGCGACGCAGTTCGGGCCGTGCGGCGGGCAGAGGCGTCTCGATCGCGAACAGGCGGCTCATCACCCGCTCGACATTGCCGTCCACGACGTTGGCGGGCCGGTCGAAGGCGATGGCGGCCACGGCGGCGGCGGTGTAGGCGCCCACCCCCGGCAACGCCAGCAGTTCGGCCTCCGTCTCCGGAAAGACGCCGCCGTGATCGGCCGCCACGGCGCGGGCGCAGGCCAGCAGGTTGCGCGCCCGGGCGTAGTAGCCGAGCCCCGCCCAGGCGGCCATCAGTTCGGCGTCCTCGACCGCCGCCAGATCCTTCACCGTCGGCCAGCGCGCGGTGAAGCGCTCGAAATAGGGCGTCGCATGCGGCACCGTCGTCTGCTGCAGCATGACCTCGGACAGCCAGACGCGATAGGGGTCGGTCTTCGCCTCGGCCCCCGGCGGCGCGCGCCACGGCAAGCTGCGCGCATGGGCGTCATACCAATTGAGCAGGGCGGCGCGGAGAGAGGGGACGTCGGGCATGGGTCAGGCTATATAGGACGAATGCGTCGTCCCCTGCCCACCGAAAGCGAAGCGCGCCAGATCCTGGCGCAACGGCGCACGCGGCCCGCACCGCGCCCGCCGCCCCCCGCAGGACGTTCCCTGGCGCCGCTTATCAGGAAGCTGGACGCCCAGTTCGGGCGCGGCGCCTCGGCGCTGGAGCCGCGCTGGGTCGAGATCGTGGGCGAGCGCCTGGCCCGCGTCACCCGCCCGCAGAAGCTGACCAAGGGGCGCGGCAATGCAGGCGGAACGCTGGAGTTGCGCGTCGCCGGGCCCGCCGCCCTGCTGGTCCAGCATCAGTCGGCCGACATCCTCCAGCGGGTGAACCTGTTTCTGGGCGCGGGTTCGGTCGAGAAGCTGCGCATCGCCCAGGGTCCGGTGAAGCCCCTGTCGGCCGCCGGGGCCAAGCCCCGCCCGCGCGGCCGCGTCGTCCTGCCTCCCTTGCCCGCAGCGACGGAAGCCGCGCTGGACGCCTCGGTCGCGGCCGCGCCCGACGGGCTGAAGGCGGCGCTGGGCAAGCTGGGCCGCGCCGTGCTGTCGCAGCCGCCCCGCGACGAGGGGCGTTGACAAACCTTCGCCATCGGCGTTCTCGACAATCAGACGATTTCGCCTGGGCGCGCGAATCGCGCGACGTTTTCTGAATTCCATTCTGACAAGGACCAGCCGATGGCCCCGACCTTCAAATACGCCGCCATGAGCCGCCGCGCGGCCCTGTCCGCCGCCGCCCTGGCCTCGATGGCCGTGCTGGCGGGGTGCTCGGGCGGCGGCGCCGGGGGCGAGGTCGCCGGCGACATGGCCAAGGGCGCGCCCGAGGGCGCCAAGGTCACGGTCGTGGAATACGCCTCCGTCACCTGCAGCCATTGCGCGGTCTGGAATGAGGAGGTCTGGCCCCAGTTCAGGGCCAAATACGTTGATAACAACAAGGTCCGCTTCATCTTCCGCGAATTCCCGACCCCGCCCCAGGACATCGCCGTCGCCGGCTTCCTGATCGCGCGCTGCGCCGGGCCCGACAAATATTTCGACGTCGTCGCCGACATCATGGCCAGCCAGAAGGAATGGATGGCGGGCGTGGCGCCGCGCACCACCCTGTTCCGCGCCGGCCAGGCGGCGGGCCTCAGCGAGCAGCAGATCAACGACTGCATCCGCGACAAGGCCGCCATCGAGGCCATGGAGAAGCGCATCCAGGCCGGGGTCCGCGCCGGCGTGACGGGCACGCCCTACTTCACCGTCAACGGCGTGAAGGTGGCGGACAGCTCGCTGTCGGGCCTGTCCGAGGTCATCGACGCCGAACTGGCGAAGTAAGCCGTCCCGCGGGAGGGGGCGAACATGAGGAAACGCACGACAATCGTCGGCTTGGCGGCCTTGGCCCTTATCCTGTCCGCCTGCGGACAGGCGAGCGGCGGCGGCAAGACGGCGGCGCAGGGCGACATGGCTCTGGGCGCCGCAGAGGGGGCCAAGGTGACGGTGGTCGAATACGCCTCGACCACCTGTTCCAGCTGCGCCGCCTGGAACGAGACGGTCTGGCCTGAATTCAAGGCCAAGTACGTCGACGCCAAGAAGGTCCGTTTCGTCTTCCGCGAATTCCCGACCCCGCCTCAGGACATCGCCGTCGCCGGTTTCCTGATCGCGCGCTGCGCCGGGGACGACAAGTATTTCGAGGTGGTCGACCACCTGATGCGGTCGCAGACCGAGATGCGCAACGGGGCCGCTCCGCGCGAGGTCCTGCTGCGCACCGCGCAGGCCGCCGGGCTCAACGAAGCCCGCTTCAAGGAATGCACGTCAGACAAGGCCGCGATCGCGGCGCTGGAGCAGCGCATCAAGGAGGCTTCGGCCGCTGGCGTCACCGGCACCCCGACCTTCATGGTCAACGGCCAGATCGTAGCCGACAATTCCCTGTCCAGCCTGTCGGCCCATATCGACGCCCTGCTATAGAAACCGCATGACTTTTCGCATCCTGTCCCTTCTGTCAGTCCTGGCCATAGCGGGTCTGAACAGCGCTCCGGCCATGGCGCTCGACCCCGCCGTCGCCCACGCCTCCACGACCGCCGCAGTGCCCGCCGTTACGGCGGCCGACCGGGTGCTGGGGCGGGCCGACGCGCCGGTGACGGTGATCGAATACGCCTCCTTCACCTGCAGCCACTGCGCGCACTGGGCCAATGAGACCCTGCCGCAGTTCAAGACGCGCTATATCGACACCGGCAAGGTGCGGTTGGTGTTCCGCGACCTGCCGACGGCTCCGGCCCAGATCGCGGCGACGGCGGCGGGCATCGCGCGCTGCGCCGCGCCGGACCGCTTCTTCGACGTGGCCCACAGCCTGATGGCGGGCCAGGCCGCCGCCTTCGAAAAGGGCGACGCCCACGACTGGTTCATGAACGGCATCGCCGTCAGCGGCCGCAGCCAGGACCAGATCGAGACCTGTCTGAAAGACCCGGCCGTCAGCCAGGCCCTGCAGGCCGAGGTCGAGGGGGCCGTGGCGGCGGGCGTGACGGGCACGCCCTCCTTCTTCGTCAACGGCAAGCGGGTCGGCGATCATTCGCTTGAGGCCCTGTCGGCGGCCATCGACCCGCTGATCCGGGCGCGCTGATCGGGGCGCGATGCAGTTCCAGCGCCTCCGGCTCGTCGGCTTCAAATCCTTCGTCGATCCGGCCGAGGTGCAGATCGAGGCCGGGCTGACCGGCATCGTCGGGCCGAACGGCTGCGGCAAGTCGAACGTGCTGGAAAGCCTGCGCTGGGTCATGGGCGCCAACTCGGCCAAGGCCATGCGCGGCCAGGGCATGGAGGACGTGATCTTCGCCGGCGCCGCGGGCCGCCCCCCGCGCAACCACGCCGAAGTCCAGCTGACCATCGACAACGCCGGCAAGCGCGCGCCTCAGCCCTTCACCGACAGCCCCGTGCTGGAGGTCTCGCGCCGGATCGAGCGCGGGCGCGGTTCGACCTATCGCATCAACGGCAAGGAGGTGCGGGCGCGCGACGTTCAGCTGCTGTTCGCCGACGCCTCGACCGGCGCCAACAGCCCGGCCCTGGTGCGTCAGGGCCAGATCTCGGAACTGATCGCCGCCAAGCCCCAGAACCGCCGCCGCATCCTTGAAGAGGCCGGGGGCGTGGCGGGCCTGCACACACGGCGTCACGAGGCCGAGCTGCGGCTAAGGGCGGCCGAGACCAACCTCGACCGGCTGGACGACATCGGCAAGGAGCTGGAATCGACGCTGAACCGACTGAAGCGCGAGGCGCGCCAGGCGGAGAAATACAAGAAGATCTCGGCCGAGATCCGCGCCCTGCAGGCGGCCCTGCTCTACGTCCGCTGGACCGATGCGAAGACGGCGGCCGAGACGGCGGCGGGCGAACTGCGCGAGGCCGATCGGCTCGTGGCCGAGACGACCACGGCGGCGGCCGCGGCCCAGACGGCGGCCCTGAACGCCCAGGAGGGCCTGAAGCCCGCGCGCGAGGAAGACGCGGTCGCCACCGCCCTGCTGAACCGCGCCATCATCGAGCGCGACCGGCTGGACATGGCCGAACAGGCCGCCCGCGCCGAGGTCGACCGCCTGAAGGCGGAGGTCGCCCGCATCGAGGCCGACCGCGTGCGCGAGGACGGCATGGCCGCCGACGCCGGGCGCGAACTGGAACGGCTGGACCGCGAGCTGGAGAAGCTGAAGGCCGAGATCGCCGCCGCCCCCGAGCGCGGCCCCGAACTGGAACGCGCCCTCTTGGAAGCCGAGGACGCGCGCAAGGCCGCCGACGCCGAGGTCGAACGGCTGGCCGGGACCCTGGCCGCCGTCGAGGCCCGCGCGAACGCCGAAAGCGCGAGGAAGCGCGACGCGGAGGCCCGACTGGCGCGGGTGAAGGGCCAGCACGAACAGGCCCGCCGCGAACGCGAGGCGCTCGGCCCGCTGGAGACGCCCGAGATCGAAACGGCCAAGGCCGCGCTGGAGACGGCGCAGGCTGAACTGGCCGCCGCGCGCGAGGCCGTCGAGGCCGCCGAGGCGAAACGCAGCGACGCCGCCCGCGCCGAGCAGGAGGCGCGCACCAACGCCCGCGCCGCCGAGGACCGGCTGGGCCGTCTGCAGACCGAGGCGCGCGGGCTGGCGCAACTGCTGGTCACGGGCAAGCGCGAGCATCCCCCGGCGCTGGATCAGGTGTCGGCCGCCAAGGGCTATGAGGCCGCGCTGGCGGCGGCGCTGGGCGATGATCTGGACGCCGCGCTGGACGCCCGCGCCCCGGCTCACTGGGCGGGCGCCGAGGCCGCGCCGCCGGACTGGCCGCAAGGGGTCGAGCCCCTGTCCGCCCATGTGACGGCGCCGGACCAGCTGGCGGCGCGTCTGGCCTTCTGTGGCGTGGCCCCGCGCGAGCGGATCGCCGAACTGGCCCGCGCCCTGCCGCGCGGCGGACGGCTGACGACGCGGGAGGGCGACCTCTATCGCTGGGACGGCTTCGTCAGCCGCGCCGAGGCGCCCCGCCCCGCCGCCGTGCGCCTGGCCCAGCGCACCCGCCTGGCGGAGCTGGAAGCCGAGATCGATATCGGCAAGCCCACCCTGCATACGGCGCAAGCCGCGCTGAAGGCGGCGGGCGACGCCTTCCGCGCCGCCGAGGAAGAGGTGAAGGCCGCGCGGCTGCGCCCCTTCACGCTGGACAAGCAGGTCGTATCCGCCCGCGACCGGCTGGAATCCCTGATGCGCGATCAGGCCCGCAAGGAGGCCCGCGCCCAGTCGCTGGACGAGACCGTCGCCCGGCTGGACGGCGAGGTGCAGGAGGCCGAGGCCGCCTTCGCCGAAGCCAGTTCAGTCGAATCTTCGTCCGACGTCGTCGTCGGCCTGCGGCAGGAACTGACCGAGGCGCGCGGCGGGGCCGAACGCGCCCGGCTGGCGGCGCAGGCCGCCCGCTCGACCCGCGACGAGGAAGCTAGAGACCGCGCCCTGCGCGAACAACGGCTGGGCAGCCTGACCCGCGCCCGCGAGGGCTGGGTCGCCCGCTCGGCCGACAGCGGCGCCCGCCTCAAGGCGCTGGAGCGCGACGCGGAGAAGGCGCAATCCGCCCTGACGAAGGCGCAGGCCGCTCCCGCTGGTTTCGCCGAGCAGCGCAACGCCCTGATGGACTCTCTGGCCGAGGCCGAGAAGCGCAAGCAGGCCGCCACCGACGCTGTCGCCGTCGCCGAGGCGGGCGCGCAGGAGGCCGACCGCGCCGCGCGCGCCGCCGAGACAGCCGCCTCCCAGGCCCGCGAGAGCCGGGCGGGCCTTCACGCCCGCGCCGAGGCCGCCGCCGAGAAACTGACGGAGAGCGCCGCCAACATCCGCGAGACGGCGCAGATGTCGCCCGAGGAGCTGGGCCGGAAGCTGACCGACGACGCCATCGCCCGCCCGCCCGACGCGGCCGGCGCCGAAAGCCTACTCTACGGCCTTGAGCGGGAGCGCGAGGCCCTGGGCGCCGTCAACCTGCGCGCCGAGGACGAGGCGGCCGAATACGGCGACCGGCTCAACGCCATGAAGACCGAGCGCATCGACCTGACGCAGGCGATCGCCAAACTGCGCGACGGCATCGACGAACTGAACGCCGAGGGGCGCGAGCGGCTGATCGCCGCCTTCGACGTCATCAACACCAACTTCAAGACCCTGTTCGAGGCCCTGTTCGGCGGCGGTCAGGCCGAGCTGAAGCTGGTCGAGAGCGACGATCCGCTGGAGGCGGGGCTTGAAATCTACGCCTGCCCGCCGGGCAAGCGGCTGTCGGTCATGAGCCTGATGAGCGGCGGCGAGCAGGCCCTAACGGCGGCGGCGTTGATCTTCGGCGTCTTCCTGGCCAATCCGGCGCCGGTCTGCGTGCTGGACGAGGTCGACGCCCCGCTGGACGACGCCAACGTCGACCGCTTCTGCCGGATGCTGCACGAGATGCGGTCGCGCACCGACACCCGCTTCATCGTCATCACCCACAACCCGGTGACCATGAGCCGGATGGACCGCCTCTACGGCGTCACCATGCCCGAGCGCTGCATGAGCCAACTGGTCAGCGTTGACCTGAGGCAGGCTGAGGAGATCGTGACGGCCTAACCTTTTCCTC
>JAFKFS010000110.1 GCA_017308115.1 Bordetella sp. | reverse complement strand
GCGGATAGTGAGAAGGGTCTATGACCAAAGCCGCCGGCACAGACGCCAAAAGCACGCTCTACTGCTCGTTCTGCGGCAAGAGCCAGCACGAAGTCCGCAAACTGATCGCCGGACCGACCGTCTTCATCTGCGATGAATGCGTCGAACTGTGCATGGACATCATCCGCGAAGAGCACAAGATCGCCTTCAAGACCTCCAAGGACGGCGTGCCCACGCCCAAGGAGATTCGCGACGTCCTCGACGATTATGTGATCGGCCAGAGCCACGCCAAGAAGGTGCTGAGCGTCGCCGTCCACAACCACTACAAGCGCCTGAACCACGCGACGAAGAACAACGACGTCGAACTGGCCAAGTCGAACATCATGCTGATCGGGCCGACCGGCTCGGGCAAGACGCTGCTGGCCCAGACGCTGGCGCGGATCATCGACGTGCCGTTCACCATGGCCGACGCCACCACCCTGACCGAAGCCGGTTATGTGGGCGAGGATGTCGAGAACATCATCCTGAAGCTGCTTCAGGCGTCGGACTACAACGTCGAGCGGGCCCAGCGCGGCATCGTCTACATCGACGAAATCGACAAGATTTCGCGCAAGTCCGACAACCCCTCGATCACCCGCGACGTGTCGGGCGAGGGCGTGCAGCAGGCCCTGCTGAAGATCATGGAAGGCACTGTCGCCTCCGTGCCGCCGCAGGGCGGGCGCAAGCACCCTCAGCAGGAGTTCCTGCAGGTCGACACCGCCAACATCCTGTTCATCGTCGGCGGCGCCTTCGCCGGCCTTGAGAAGGTGATCTCGGCGCGCGGCGCGGGGGCCTCCATCGGCTTCGGCGCCAAGGTCAAGGAGATCGACGAGCGTCGCACCGGCGAAATCCTCAAGGGCGTCGAGCCGGACGACCTGATGCGCTTCGGCCTGATCCCCGAGTTCATCGGCCGTCTGCCGGTCCTGGCGACGCTGGAGGACCTGGACGAGACAGCGCTGATCAAGATCCTGACCGAGCCGAAGAACGCCCTGGTCAAGCAGTACAAGCGCCTGTTCGAGATGGAGAACGTGACGCTGACCTTCACCGACGACGCTCTGTCGGCGGTGGCCAAGAAGGCGATCACCCGCAAGACCGGCGCCCGCGGCCTGCGCTCCATTCTGGAAGGCGTGCTGCTGGAGACCATGTTCGAACTGCCCACCTATGAGGGCGTCGAGGAAGTCGTGGTCAACGCTGAGGTGATCGACGGCAAGGCCCAGCCGCTGCTGATCTATTCGGAAACCAAGAAGAAGACGGCCGACGGCGCGGCGTGACGCCATCTCCCTTCCCCCTCGATGGGGGAAGGGCCAGGGGATGGGGGTGAGCGCGCGATGTCGCCTGTTGGGCGCCTAGAGGCTCTGGCGTCTCTCCAGCACCCACGCGCGGTCTGCCCGCACCCCCACCCAACCCTCCCCCATCGAGGGGGAGGGCTTTGTTTTTGGGCCATCTGAAATCACACGCTTTTTCACGCTTCTGTGGGCCGCGCACCCGCCACGCTTGAACCGCGTCCAGACAGAACCACATACTCATACGAAAGCCGCTGAAAACAGCGGGTCGAGTCGGAACGAGGCGGCAGTCGCGCCCAATCGGATCGGTTCGGCGGGTCTGAGATTCACGAAGGCCCCGGAAAGTACGCATCATGACTGAGAGCAAAATCCTCCCTGTCCTGCCGCTGAGAGACATTGTCGTCTTTCCGCACATGGTCGTGCCCCTGTTCGTCGGGCGCGAGAAATCCGTGCGCGCCCTCGACGAGATCATGAAGGGCGAGAAGCAGATCCTGCTCGCCACGCAGAAGAACTCGGTCGACGACGACCCGGCGGCGGACGCCATCTATTCGACCGGCGTGCTGGCCACGGTGCTGCAGCTGCTGAAGCTGCCCGACGGCACGGTGAAGGTGCTGGTCGAGGGCAAGTCGCGCGCGCGCCTGACCCGCTTCACCGACCGTGAGGACTATTACGAAGCCGAAGCCGTCGAGATCGATGACGAGGCCGGCGATCCGTCGCAGAGCGAAGCCCTGCTGCGCGCCGTGATCGAGCAGTTCGAAAACTATGTGAAGCTGAACAAGAAGGTCCCGCCCGAGGCCCTCAGCGCCATCCCCCAGATCACCGACCCGTCCAAGCTGGCGGACTCGGTCGCCGCCCATCTGTCGGTCAAGATCGCCGACAAGCAGGCCCTGCTCGAAACCGTGGTCATCCCGGCGCGGCTCGAGAAGGTCTACGGCCTGATGGAAGGCGAGATCAGCGTCCTGCAGGTCGAGAAGAAGATCCGCAGCCGCGTGAAGCGGCAGATGGAGAAGACCCAGCGCGAGTACTATCTGAACGAGCAGATGAAGGCGATCCAGCGCGAGTTGGGCGAGACCGACGATGCTCGCGACGAACTGCTGGAGCTGGAAAAGCGCATCAAGAAGACGCGCCTGTCCAAGGAGGCCCGCGTCAAGGCCGAGGCGGAGTTGAAGAAGCTGCGCAACATGTCGCCGATGTCGGCGGAATCGACCGTGGTGCGCAACTACCTCGACTGGCTGCTGTCGATCCCCTGGTCCAAGACCAAGCCCAAGCCCATCGACCTGCAGAAGGCCGAGGACATCCTCGAGGAGGATCACTACGGCCTGGAGAAGGTCAAGGAACGGATCATCGAATATCTGGCCGTTCAGGCGCGCACCGGCAGCCTGAAAGGGCCGATCCTGTGCCTGGTCGGCCCTCCGGGCGTCGGCAAGACCTCGCTGGCCAAGTCCATCGCCAAGGCGACCGGGCGTGAATACGTCCGCATGTCGCTGGGCGGCGTGCGCGACGAGGCCGAGATTCGGGGCCACCGCCGGACCTACATCGGCTCCATGCCCGGCAAGATCATCCAGTCGATGAAGAAGGCGAAGACCACCAACGCCTTCGTCCTGCTGGACGAGATCGACAAGCTGGGCGCCGACTGGCGCGGCGACCCGTCCTCGGCCTTGCTGGAAGTGCTGGACCCGGCCCAGAACTCGACCTTCGGCGACCACTATCTGGAGGTCGACTACGACCTGTCGCCGGTGATGTTCGTCACCACGGCCAACAGCCTGAACATGCCCCAGCCCCTGCTGGACCGCATGGAGATCATCCGCGTCTCCGGCTACACCGAGGATGAGAAGGTCGAGATCGCCCGCCGCCACGTCCTGCCCAAGCAGCTCAAGGACCACGGCCTGAAGGAGGGCGAACTGATCGTCCCCGACGAGACGATCCGCGACCTGATCCGTTACTACACGCGTGAAGCAGGCGTGCGTTCGCTGGAACGCGCTCTGGGCGGCCTGGCCCGCAAGGCGGTGCGCGAGATGGCCAGGACCAAGGCCGCCTCGATCACCGTGGATGCGGCCAAGCTGGCCGAATACGCAGGTGTGAAGAAGTTCCGCTACGGCGAGACGGATGCGGAAGACCAGGTCGGCATCGTCACCGGCCTGGCCTGGACCGAGTTCGGCGGCGACATCCTGACCATCGAGGCCCTGAAGATGCCGGGCCGCGGCCGCATGACCGTGACCGGCAACCTGAAGGATGTCATGAAGGAGTCGATCTCGGCGGCGGCCTCCTACGTCCGCAGCCGCGCCCTCAGCATCGGCGTCAAGCCGCCGGTGTTCGAGAAGACCGACATCCACGTCCACGTTCCCGACGGCGCCACGCCCAAGGACGGCCCCTCGGCCGGCGTGGCCATGACCGTGGCCATGGTCTCGGTCCTGACCGGCATCCCGATCCGCAAGGACATCGCCATGACCGGCGAGATCACCCTGCGCGGCCGGGTCACGGCCATCGGCGGCCTTAAGGAGAAGCTGCTGGCGGCCCTGCGCTCCGGCGTGAAGACCGTGCTGATCCCGCAGGAGAACGAGAAGGACCTGGAGGACGTGCCCGAGAATGTGAAGGCCGCCCTCGAGATCGTCCCGATCTCCACCGCCGACGAAGCGCTGAAATGGGCCCTGACCGGCACGCCGACCCCCGTCGAATGGGACGAGGCGGCCGAGCCCATGAACCCGACGCCGCCCGCCCCGACCGCGGGCGAGGGGGCCAGCGTCAGCCACTGACGCCGGGTCTCCGTTGGATAAGGGAAGGCGGCTCGGGGCGCCCCGGATCGCCTTCTTTTTTGACCCGCACGCCGACAGCCGCTTAAGTGCGCGCTTCGTTTGCGAGGGGGAGCCGCACGCATGACCAAGACGGAACTGATCGGCCGCATGGCCGAGGCGGCGGGCATCAGCCGCGATCAGGCCAGGCTGGCGCTGGAAGCCTTCACCGATCAGGTGACGTCCTCCCTCGTCCAGGGCCGCGACGTGCGCCTGGTCGGCTTTGGCAGCTTCGTCGCCGTGGACCGCAAGGCGGGGGTGGCCCGCAATCCCCAGACGGGTCAGGAGATCGCCCGCCCGGCCTCGCGCACCGCGCGCTTTCGTCCTGGCGAGGGCCTGAAAAGCGCCTTGAACGGCTGACCGCCTCAGGGCATGAAGCCTGTTCCCGCCGCTGAGTCGGGTGATGTGGGCGGCTAGCTCAGCTGGTCAGAGCATCTCGTTTACACCGAGAGGGTCGGCGGTTCGAACCCGTCGCCGCCTACCAAATATCCAGCCGTGAAACCGGATATTCGTCGGGTCCGCGCCTGACGGGGCGCGGCGGCGGGCTCATGGAGTCGTGGTCCGACCGATCCCGGCCCGCTGATGATAGCTCGAATGCAGAGGTGTAGAGCTTCATTGTTGGTGCAACTATGTATTTTGAAGGTGGCGTTCCGGCGGGGCCTGGCGTAGTCAGGAGGTCATGCAAACGAATGCGACGACCGATCCCCTTCAGCCTCGGCAACTGCGCGTCAATGACCGCGCCCCGGACTTTTCGGCGCGCACCACCCGCGGACAGAAGCGCCTAAGCGACTATCGCGGCCGCTGGGTGGTGCTCTTTTCGCACCCGGCCGACTTCACTCCCGTCTGCACCAGCGAGTTCGTCGCCCTGGCGCGGCGTCAGGCCGAGTTCGCGGCGCTCGACTGCGAGCTGATGGCCCTGTCGATCGACAGCCTCTATTCCCATCTGGCCTGGGTGAAGGACATTCACGACCGCTTCGGCGTCAAGGTGGAGTTCCCGGTCATCGAGGACCCCTCCATGGTCATCGGCCAGGCGTTCGGCATGCTGGACCCCGCGTCGCCGGACAGCGCGACCGTGCGGGCGACCTTCGTGATCGATCCCCAGGGTGTGATCCGCGCGATCAGCTGGTATCCGATGAACGTCGGCCGCTCGGTCGAGGAATTGCTGCGCTTGATCAAGGCCCTGCAGGCGGCCGACCGCGAGGGCGCCTCGACCCCCGAGGGGTGGACCGAGGGGCGGCCGATGCTGGAGGCGGCGCCGGTCGATCTCGATGGCGCCCTGGCGGGGGGAGAGGCCTGGTACTATCGGGAGCTCCGAAAGTGACGCCGGTCGATCCTTCGCTGATGGAGCAACTCAAGGCGAAGGCGCCGCAGGCGGCCGAACTGCTGCGTCAGCTCGCCAACGCCAACCGTCTGTTGATCCTCTGCCATATTTCCCAGGGCGAGCGTTCGGTCGGGCAGCTTGAGCTGGACCTGGGCATCCGCCAGCCCGGCCTGTCGCAACAGCTGGCCGAGCTTCGGCAATCGGGCCTGGTCAAGACGCGGCGGGAATCGCGCTCGATCTATTATTCGATCTCCGACGACCGCGCCGAGGCCGTGATGGCCATGCTGTATGAGATCTTCTGCAAGGACGCCGGGGCTGTGACCCGGCGCCTGACGGATGAGGGCGCGCGCCTGGACGCCCCTCCGGCCGGGGACGCGGCCCGCTTTGCGCGGATCATCCCCGAGAGGTGATGGGCGCCCTCCGCGCCGGCGCGAGGGCCTCAGGCGTCGGCAAAAGTGGAGGCGGGGTCAAAAGGCCCGCAGACTGCGACGAGGCGGCCCCGGCGTCCGTGCTGACCGCTCGGAGCCCGGGCCTCGGCCGCGTCTCCTGAGGCCCAGGCCAAAGCTGGGACGACGACGTCAGCGGCGCCGTGCGATCAGATCGATCAGGGCCGACTTTCCGGCGTGGCCCACGCCCTCGGAAATGTGGGTGTCGTGGCTCTCCAGGTGCAGGATGTCGCAATCCCCGAAGGCGTCGCGCAACAGGGCTTCGGTATAGAGGTTCTCGACCTGGCCCGGGCCGCCCGTTCCATAGGCGAGCTGTTCGGTGCGGTAGCCCTGCAGCAGGATCAGGCCGCCCGGCTTCAGGGCGCCCTTGATGCGGGCGAAGAGCTGGTCACGTTCTGCGGGCCCCACGAATTGAATGAAGACCGCGACGACGAGGTCGAAGGCCGCCTCCGGCCAGTCCCAGGTCTCTAGGTCGGCCAGGCGGGCGTCGATCGTCACGCCCCGACGCTGCGCCAGGGCGAGGGCCTTCTCCACGGCGCGCGGCGCGATGTCGGTGGTGACGACCGCCAGTCCCTGCTGCGCCAGCCACACGCCGTTCCGCCCCTCGCCATCCGCGATGGACAGGGCGGTCATATCGGGGCGCAGCCGATCGACCTGGGCGGCCAGGAAGGCGTTGGGCGCTTCTCCGAACAGGTAGTCTTCCCGGTCGTAGCGGGTATTCCAGTATTCCTGAGCGGCGGTCATCGGCGGGGGTCCTGTTCTGTCTCGGCGAGGCGTGGGCGGATCATCGTCCAAGGAAGCGGGCGAAGAAGTTCCCGCCCGGTTCGTTCGGGTGCCCCTGGCAGCGTTCGGACTGAGGGACGCCGCGCAACACCTGCTCAACATGCATGCCGCAGCCCGCCCATCCCATTTTTCCGCACTTGCGGCACCGTACAGCTCTGCACATCGGATCGACCAACAGTTATGAATTTACGTATAATATTATGATTAATTTGCGGAGCTCAGGCAAGCAGGCAGGCGGAATTAAACTGGGGCGCCATGTCGCGGCCGCTGCGCATCGAGCTTCGTTGAAAGGGGCTGTCCGCCGCTTGTGGATTTGGCCGCTGAAGCGCGGATCGTCCGGCATCGGTTCGTGGTGCGCCTGGGCAAGGGAAGGGGGGGGCGAACGGCTGGCGCCCTCGCCATCGCCTATGAGCCTTGCGCGATGCGTCTGAAGCCAGTCCGCCGGCGGTCGTTCTGCGGCGCCGGCGGCAAGACGTCAAGAGATCAAAGGTACTAGAATGGAGCAGAAGTGAGTATGTTTGTGACCCAATCCTGCATAAACGACGGAATATTTTTCTCTAACTTAGATTATAGCTGCGATAGGAATTATTTTTAGTGTGTATTTTCATCGTCATTTGATCGCAAGGCATGGGGTTTGCCACGATAAGATAAGCATTGCGTCTTCAGAAATATTATTGAGATGGATGATCTGCTGTCCTGACCTATTTTGGTGAGGCTGGGCGGCGGATTTTCACGTGTCCCGAGCTGAATACAGCCGGCGTCAGACCGGTCGAATAGGGCGGAGCGCAGCGGGGGCGATATGGAGCTATCTTTCCGGGATCAGGCCGCGCGCGGGGGCGGGGCGGCGCGCCCATGACCGCGCTTCCGACGCTTCGGCAACTGGAATATCTGCTGCTGCTGGTCGAGCAGGGCTCGTTCCATCAGGCGGCTGACGTCGCAGGCGTGACGCAGCCCGCCCTTTCGTCCGGGCTGCGTGAACTGGAGAGGCTTCTGGGCGCGCCGGTGCTCGAGCGGCGACGCGGCGACATCCTTCTGACGCCCACGGGCGAGGAGGCGGTCCAGCGCGCCGCGGAGATCTTGGCCAAGGTCGAGGATCTGGTCGAGGCGGCGCATATCGGCAACCGGGCCCTGTTCGGCCGCTTCCGGCTGGGGATCATTCCCACGGTCGCGCCCTTCCTGCTGTCCGACGGTTTCGTGGAATTGAAGACGCGCTATCCGGCCCTCGACATCCGGGTGTGTGAGGATCACGCGCCCGCGTTGCTGAAGTCCCTGGCCGCGGGCAAGCTGGACGGCGTCGTCATCGCCTTGCCCTATCATGCGCCGGGGATCGATCATCAGTCGATCGGGCGTGATGAAATCATGGTCGCGGCGCCGGTCGGCCATCCCCTGGCGGGCGAGGGCCCCCTTCCGAAAGGGATGCTGAAGGCGGAGGATTTGATGCTCCTGGAGGATGGCGATTGCTTCAGGGCGCAGGCTCTGGCCTTGGCGGGGCTGGAGGCGCCGAGAAACGAGGGTTGCGTCGCCAAGACCTTGCACACCCTGATCCAGATGACGGCTTCGGGCATGGGCGTCTGCTTCGTTCCCGCCATGGCGATCCGGGCGGGCCTGGTCGAGGGACTGGCGGTCAGGGTGCGGCCGATCGCGTCGCCTGCGCCGGCGCGGGACATCATCCTGGGCTGGCGTCCGGGCTCCAGCCGCGCCGGAGACGCCCGCCTGATCGCCGAGGCGCTCAAGCTCGGCTGAGCCGACGGGCGCAGGGAAGGCTGGGGGCTGACCCTTGGCCTCCTTCCATCTCGGCCATCCATACGCGCCGATCCTCGTCGTCGCCTTGCAGGCGTGCGCGGGCGCGCATGGCGCAAGCGGAGAATCCGCCACAAAAGCAGAGCGCCTTTCCCCGCTTGCGTGGGGAAAGGCGCTCCTTCGTTTCATCAGGGAAGATGAGCCGTTCCGGCCCTTAAGCTCTGAGGTCGAAACGATCCGCGTTCATGACCTTGGTCCAGGCGGCGACGAAGTCCTTGACGAACTTCTCCGCATTGTCGTCCTGAGCATACACCTCGGCATAGGCGCGCAGAATGGAGTTCGACCCGATCACGAGATCGACCCTCGTGGCCGTGTACTTGGTCGCCCCGGTCGTCCGGTCGCGGATATCGTAGGTGTTTCGCCCCGTCGGATGCCAGCTGTAGGCCATGTCGGTCAGCGTGGTGAAGAAGTCGGTCGTCAGGGCTCCCGGGCGCTCGGTGAACACGCCATGCGAAGCGCCGCCATGGTTTGCGCCGATGACGCGCAGGCCGCCGATCAGAACGACGACTTCGGGAGCGGTCAGGCCCATGAGCTGGGCGCGATCCAGCAGCATTTCCTCCGGGCTGACCACATAGTCCTTCTTCTCCCAGTTGCGGAAACCGTCCGCCAGGGGCTCAAGAACCGCGAAGCTGTCGACGTCGGTCATTTCCGCAGCGGCGTCGCCACGGCCGGGAGCGAACGGCGCCTCGACATCAAAGCCCGCCGCCTTCGCGGCCTGCTCGACCCCATAGGCGCCGCCGAGCACGATCACGTCCGCAAGGCTGGCGCCCGTGTCGTTCGCGATGGGCTCGAGGATGGACAACACCCGGGCGAGCCGTTCGGGCTCATTGCCTTCCCAGTCCTTCTGAGGGGCGAGGCGCAGGCGCGCGCCGTTGGCGCCGCCGCGGTTGTCGGAGCCGCGGAAGGTGCGGGCGCTGTCCCACGCCGTTGCGACCAGGTCGCCAATCGACAGCCCGGAGGAAGCGATCCGGGCCTTCACCGCCTGGACGTCATAGTCCGTGCGGCCCGCCGGGATCGGGTCCTGCCAGACCAGATCTTCCTGCGGCGCGTCGGGGCCGAAATAGCGGGACTTCGGCCCCATGTCGCGGTGGGTCAGCTTGAACCAGGCGCGCGCGAAGGCGTCGGAGAAGGCGTCGAAGTCGTTCAGGAAACGCAGCGAGATTTCACGGTAGATCGGGTCCACCTTCAACGCCATGTCCGCATCCGTCATCATCGGCATGACACGGATCGAGGGATCCTCCACATCGACCGGCTTGTCTTCTTCCGCGATGGTGATCGGCGCCCACTGGGAAGCGCCCGCCGGGCTGCGGGTCAGCGTCCATTCGTGCTTGAACAGCATTTCGAAGAAGCCGTTGTCCCACTTCGTCGGCTCCGACGTCCAGGCGCCCTCGATGCCGGAGACGACGGTGTCGCGACCGATGCCGCGGCCCTTGGTGTTCATCCAGCCCAGCCCTTGAAACTCGGGACCGGCGGCTTCCGGATCGGGGCTCAGATCGCTCGGGTCGCCGTTTCCGTGGGACTTGCCGATGGTGTGTCCGCCCGCGGTCAGGGCGACCGTTTCCTCGTCATCCATGCCCATGCGGGCGAAGGTCTCGCGCATCTGCTGGGCGGTCGCGAGCGGGTCCGACTTGCCGTTGACGCCTTCGGGGTTGACGTAGATGAGGCCCATCTGCACGGCGGCGAGGGGGTTTTCGAGCGTGTCGGGCTTGGCGACCTCGCCGTAGCGACTGTCGCTGGGAGCCAGCCATTCCTTCTCGTCGCCCCAGTAGATGTCCTTTTCAGGGTGCCAGATGTCTTCGCGGCCGAAGGCGAAGCCGAAGGTCTTCAGACCCGCGGCCTCATAGGCCATGGTGCCGGCGAGCGCGATCAGGTCGGCCCAGCTGATGCTGTTCCCGTACTTCTTCTTGATCGGCCAAAGCAGACGGCGGCCCTTGTCGGTGTTGACGTTGTCCGGCCACGAGTTCAGCGGCGCGAAGCGCTGGTTGCCCGTCCCGGAACCGCCCCGGCCGTCGGTCACGCGATAGGAGCCGGCGGCGTGCCAGCTGACGCGGGCCATCATGCCGGCATAGCTGCCCCAGTCGGCCGGCCACCAGGCCTGGCTGTCCGTCATCAGCGCCCGCAGATCCGCCTTGAGCGCCTCCACGTCCAGCGTCTTCAACGCCTCACGATAGTTGAAGGCCGGGCCCATGGGGTTGGTCTTGGCGTCGTGCTGGTGGAGGATGTCCAGATTCAACGCATTCGGCCACCAACTCGTAACGGACGCGCCGGCCGTGGTCAGGGCGCCGTGCGCGACGGGGCATTGGCCTGCCGGTTGTGACATCGAGTTCATTTGTTTCTCCGCCGGATTGGGTTGGATTTGCGAAAGCTGCGTGTCCGGGTTCAGACCGGAACCTGAAAGCCACCCGGTCCTGACGATCTCCCCGCTTCAGCTTGGTAACCCTCGGCGATCATTGGTTCTAATAGTATCTTCTGAAATCTCTGATAGGTTTTCCTCATGATTGGCCTATCGCTCAAGCACCTCCGCTATTTCGACGCCCTCGCGCGCTCCGGTCATTTCGGGCGCGCCGCCGAGAGCTGCGCCATCTCGCAGCCTGCGCTTTCCCTGCAGATCAAGGATCTTGAAGGCTTGGTCGGCGCCCCGCTGGTCGAAAGAGGCGGGCGCCAGATACGACTGACGCCTTTGGGAGAAGAGCTTGCCCAGCGCACGGGCGCCATCCTGCGTTCGATCGACGAACTCGCTGATCTAGGGCGATCCGCCCAGGCGAATCTGACCGGCCGCGTTCGGCTGGGCGTCATCCCCACCGCCGCGCCCTATCTGCTGCCCGGCGTCATGAAGGCGTTGACGGAGCTCTATCCGACCCTCGACCTGCGGCCTCGGGAAGCCGTCACGCAGCGGCTGATCGAAGAGCTCTCGGATGCGAAGCTTGACGCCGCCATCGTCGCCTTGCCCGTCTCGGAGCCGACATTGAGGGAAGTCCCCCTGTTCGAGGAGGAATTCCTGCTGGTCCGGCCGGTCGGGGATCGTGACAAGCCGCCGCCCGCCATCGAGCGCCTTCACGAAATGCGCCTGCTTCTTCTTCAGGAGGGGCACTGTTTCAGGGACCAGGCGCTTTCGGTCTGCAAGATCGAAGGGGCCTTGCCCCGGGATCTCATAGAAGGAAGCTCGCTCTCCACCCTGGTCCAGATGGTCGGCGCCGGCATCGGCGTGACCCTCATCCCGCAGATGGCGATCGGGGCTGAAGCGCACGCCCCGACCGTTCATGTGACGAGACTCGCCGAGCCCCGACCGACGCGCACGATCGGGATGATCTGGCGCAAGACCAACCCCCTCTCGGAGCAGTTCAGCAAGATCGCCGAGGTGGTGCGCGAGGTGGGGGTGAACAGAAAGGCCGGTATAGAGAGACTCAATATCCCCGGCTCTGGGGGGTGATCCGACCGCTCTTGGGCCGCCTTCTATCGCTCATTCGCCGACAGGTTCACGCGGCGCGCCTTAACCCGAGCGGTCCGGCGATGAAGCGCCGCCTTTGGCTTCACGCTCATGAGCCTCTGGTCCGGCGACAATGACGCCATGGTCCGACGCGTCCGGCCGCCTTTCTTTCGAAGGCTCGCCTTCCTCGGTTTCGCCGCCTTGCTCCCGCTCGTGCGCCTCCGGTCCGGCGACGATGACGCCGGGCTCCTGCGCCTCGGTCCGATCCGGAGCGATCCTCTGCTGCTCTTGCTCTTTCATGACCATCCTTCTCCCTGCTGGGCGATGATCTGAAACGACCACCGGAGGCGCCCGTTCCTGGGAGCGCCTTTTTGCGTGCTTCATGGCGAGCCCACAGGAGGGGATCGCGAGAATGATCTCGCCGCCCTTTACGTCGCCGCCGCCTCAGGCTCCGTCCGTCGATCGCCGAGTTCCTGCGCCGGATGCCGCCGTGGCGCGCCAGGCGTCAAATTGGCTGAGAAACACCTCGCCGGTCAGGTCTTCGATGAAGTGACTGCGCTTGAGGCGGTCCATGACCGGTCCCTTCACCTCCGACAGGTGAAGTCGGACCTCGGCGTCCTTGAGGCGCGCGTTGAGCGCTTCGAGGCTTTCCAGCGCCGTCATGTCGATATCGTTCACCGCCGAGCACATCAGGACGACGTCGGTGATGCGAGGGTCCTGGGCGACGCGGGCCAGCACCATGTCCTCCAGCCAGGCGGCGTTGGTGAAAGACAGGCTCTCGTCGATTCTCAGGCTGAGGAGTTCGGGTCGGACCTCGACGGCATGTCGGTCGATGTTGCGGAAATGCTCGGTGCCGGGCACGCGTCCGACCACGGCGACATGCGGCTTGGACGATCGATGGAGCATCAACAGGATCGACAGAACGACGCCTGCGATCACCCCCGCCTCGACCCCGGCAAGCAGGGTCGCGCCGATGGTCAGGACCATGGCCGAGAAGTCGCGGCGGGAATAGGTCCAGACCCGGCCTATGGACTTGAAGTCCACGAGGCTCAGCACGGCCACGATGATGGTCGCGGCCAGGGTGGCGTTGGGCAGGGCGTACAGCAGCGGCGTCAGAAGCAGGCCGGCCCCGGCGATCCCCATGGCGGTGTAGGCGCCCGCCGCCGGCGTCTGGGCCCCGGCGTCGAAGTTGACGACGGAGCGGGCGAACCCGCCCGTGACCGGAAACCCGCCGGTGAAGGCCGCCGCGACGTTGGAGGCGCCGAGGCCCACCAGTTCCTGATCGGGCGCGATCCTCTGGCGACGCTTGGCCGCGAGCGTCTTGGCCACCGAAACCGATTCCACGAAGCCGATCAGGCTGATGAACACGGCGGGCGCCGCCAGGGAGCGCCAGACGTCGAGGTCAAGCGAGGGCATCAGCAGCGGGGGCAGGCCGGCTGGGATATCCCCCACGATCCGCACGCCTCGGGCTTCCAGGCCCAGCAGCAGGACCAGGCTTGTCGTGGCGACAATGGCGATGACGGGGCCGGTCTTGGAGACCAGTTCGGCCGCGCGCCCCTTCAGCCCCAGGCGAAGCAACAGCGGCTTGAAGCCCTTGCGGACCCAGAACAGGAAGGCGACGGTCGGCACGCCGATGGCGGCGGTCCAGGGATTGAAGCCGTTCACGCCCTTGATGAAGCTCGCGCCGATCTCCAGCAACGTCTGGCCCGATGTCCGAATGCCCAGGACATGGCCCAGCTGGCTGGCTGCGATAATGACGCCGGAGGCCGTGATGAAGCCCGAAATAACCGGATGCGACAGAAGATTCGCCAGCATGCCGAGTTTGAGCACGCCCATTGCGATCAGCATGATCCCCGAAAGAAGGGCCAGGACGACGGCGGCGGCGAGATATTCGGCCGACCCCGGCGTCGCGACCTGGCTGACCGCCGCCGCCGTCATCAGCGAGATCACCGCGACCGGCCCGACCGCCAGGGTCCGGCTGGTCCCGAAGACGGCGTAGGCCAGCAGCGGCGCGACGGAGGCGTAGAGTCCCACCTGGGGCGGCAACCCCGCCAGCATGGCGTAGGCCAGGCTCTGGGGGATCAGCATGATGGTCACGATGACCGCGGCCAGGAGGTCGCTGGTCAGGGTCGCGCCATTATAGCGCCGGCCCCAATCCAGGATCGGGAACCAGCGCGCGAGGGAGGTGGGCATGAAATTCGGTCCGTCGAGATAGAACGGGGCGGTCAGGCGGTTGTCGGTCGCGGGGACGGATTCGGGAACCGGCGCCCGGGCCCCGTCGGCCGCTCGCGACCGGTCAGTTGGGGCGTCCGGCGATTTTCGGCGGCGCCGCGGCCCTGAGACGCCAGGCTGGCCGGGCGCCGTCGCTCATCACGAGCCGCCTTCAAGACGAGGACGCAGCGCGTCGAGGTCGTAGCCGGCGGATCGTGCGCAGCGGATCAGATGATCGGGACTCTCGTCGCCGCACTTCGCCAGCGCCCACAGGGTGGTGGTGCGGGTGCCCGTGCGGCAGAAGCCGAAGACGGGCTTGGGAAGATCGACCAGAAGTCGATGGAAGTCCGCCACGTCCTTGTCGGAGATGGCGGACCCGACCACGGGCAGGTGGGCGAAGACGAGACCGACGGCCTCGGCGGCCTGTTGTAGTTCCGCGGCGCCGGGTTGGCCGGTTTCTTCGCCGTCGGGACGATTGGAGATCACCGAGCGGAATCCCTGGGCCGCGACGGCGGGCAGGTCTTCCGGGGCGATCTGAGGCGAGATGGAGAGGGTCTCGTCGAGCGGACGGATATCCATGCATTGGCTTTCTGGTCGAGGTTGTTCGGGCGAGGCTCGGGCGGATCGAATAGGCGAGCGCGGATGCAAAGGGGGCTGTCAGAGCAGGTTCAGCGGCACCTTCAGATAACGCACCCCATTGTTCTCGGGCTCGGGCGGGCGCCCGCCGTTCATGTTTACCTGCACCGACGGCAGGATCAGCTTGGGCATGGGCAGGGTGGCGTCGCGTTCAGTGCGCATGGCCACGAACTCGTCTTCGCCGACGCCGTCGCGAATGTGGATGTTGCCGGTCCGTTGAGCGCCGATCGTGGTCTCCCAGGCGAAGGTGGTGCGGCCCGGCGGCGCCTTGTAGTCGTGGCACAGAAAGACGCGGGTCTCGTCCGGCAGCGTGGTCAGGCGGCGGATGGAGCGGTACAGCGTCCGGGCGTCGCCGCCCGGAAAGTCGCAGCGCGCGGTGCCGTAGTCAGGCATGAACATGGTGTCGCCCGGGAAGACCGCGTCGCCGATGACATAGGCCAGGCAGGCCGGCGTGTGGCCGGGCACATGCAGGACGGCGGCCTGTAGACCGCCGATCTCGAACCGGTCGCCGTCATTGAACAGCAGGTCGAACTGACTGCCGTCGCGACGGAATTCGGTCCCTTCGTTGAAGATCTTGCCGAACACCTCCTGCACGACGAGAATTTCATGACCGATGGCCAGTTCGCCGCCCAGCTTCTCCTGAAGGTAGGGCGCCGCCGAGAGGTGATCCGCATGGGCGTGGGTCTCCAGCAGCCACCTGACCGTCAGGCCTTCCGACTTCACATAGTCGATCAGGGCGTCGGCTGATGCGTGCGAGGTCCGGCCGGACGCCGGATCGTAGTCCAGGACGCTGTCGATGATGGCGCAGACATCCGAGCCGGGGTCGCGGACCACGTGGCTGACGGTGAAGGTGGCCTCGTCGAAGAAGGATTTGACGACGGGGCGCCGGCTCGGAGAATCCAGCGCGGCGCGCACGACGGCGACGGCATGGTCGCGGACGGGGTCGGGGTTTTGCCGGGGCATGGCGTGTCTCCGTTTCGAGAATCTATCGGATGCACACACTTCATAATGCGCGAAAGTGTGTATTTGGTCGCGGGACGTGAAGGGGGCGCCTTGGAGTTCCCCGGCCTTCCCGCGAGGTCCGCCGAGGTTCTTGGCTATGAGGCCTCTCGGGGCGGGGCGAACCGGTTGGCGGGAATCTTGAAGAAGACGCGCCCGTCGGCCTGCGGCGGCGGCAGGGCGCCGCCGCGGATGTTCACCTGCAGGGCGTAGAGCATCAGGTTCGGCAGGGGCAGGGTGGCGTCGCGCCCGTCGCGCAGGCGCACGAAGTCCGCTTCGCCGCGTCGGCCGCCGACGTGGATGTTGTCTGTCTTCTGGGCCTGCACGGTGCTGAAGCAGGCGGGCTCGCGCCCATCGGGGCCATAGTCATGGCCGACAAAGACTCCTGTCTCGTCCGGCAGGGCCAGGATTTCCTGGATGCTTCGGTACAGGGTCCTGGGGTCGCCGCCCGGAAAGTCGGCGCGGGATGTGCCGGCGTAGGGCATCATGAGGGTGTCGTGGACGAAGGCGTTGGCCCCGATCACATAGGTGATGGACGCCATGGTGTGCCCAGGCGAGAAGAGCACGCGCCCGGGCAGGCCGCCGACGGCGAACGTATCGCCCGCCTTGAACAGCCGGTCCCACTGGCGGCCGTCGGCTGGAAGGTCGTCCAGATCGTAGATATCCTTCCACAGCGCCTGCACGCCGACGACCTTTTCCCCGATCGCGGTCGGCGCGCCCAGCTTTTCCCTGAGATAGGGCGCGGCCGAGAAATGGTCGGCGTGGGGGTGGGTGTCCAGCAGCCATTCGACCGTCAGGCGTTCGGCCTGGATGTAGTCAAGGATGGCGTCGGCGTTGCGGGTCGACGTCGCCGCCGCCTTCTCGTCGAAATCCCAGACGGGGTCGATGACGGCGCATTTTCGGCTGAGCGGGTCGGAGACGACGTACTGCCAACTGCCGGTCTTCGGGTCGTGAAGGGCTCCGATGCGGGCGCCGCCGTGTTCGATGATCTGCATGAGGGCTCCGTTCCAGGGCTTGTGAAGGGGCCGGACGGCTGACGCGGTCCGGCCCGGCGTCCGATCAGGCGGCTTTCGGCGGCTCGGGGAGTTCGCGGGTCGAGAAGTACCAGTCGGTGTAGTCGTAGCCTTCCGAGGCGCGGGCCTCGGCCGCGGCGGCGGTCTTCGGCGGGGGGACGATGGCGGCCTGGCCCGGTCGCCAGTTTTCGGGTGTCGCCACGCCGTTGGCGTCGGACGCTTGCAGCGCCGTCAGCAGTCGGACGAACTCCTCGATGCTGCGGCCGTTGCTCATGGGATAATAGACCATGGCGCGCAGCTTGCCTTCAGGATCGATCAGGAAGGTCGCGCGGACGGCCGAGGTGTCGGCCGCGCCCGGATGGATCATCCCATAGGCCTGGGCCACCTCCATCTTGAGATCCTCGATGATGGGGAAGGGGATTTCAACGCCGAACTTCTCCTTGATGTTCCGGGTCCAGGCCAGGTGGGAGAAGATGCTGTCGATCGAGAGCCCCAAGAGCTCGCAATTCATCGCCGCGAAATCATCGGCGTGCTTCGCGAAACCGATGAACTCGGTCGTGCAGACGGGGGTGAAGTCCGAGGGGTGGGAGAAGAGGATCAGCCACTTGCCGCGGTAATCGGCCAGGCTGCGATCGCCGTGGGTCGTGCGGGCGTTGAACTCGGGCGCGGGTTCGTTGAGGCGGGGTAGTCCGTTCATGTGATGTCTCCTTGAGAGGTCTCACTTCACAGTTACATACATAATTACGCAAACTGATTATTCTTATGAATAATGTAGCTTTCTCCTATGAGCGGACGCGACCCGGGCGTCGCTCCGCGCGGAGCGAACGCAGGGGCGCCCTTGGGCGAGCTGAGGGCGCGTCTCGCGCACGATTCTTGCGGCGCCTGGCTGGATCAGAGCGCCGGCGCAGGCCGGGCCGGACGGGCGGAGCGCCACAGCAGGGGAACGAGGACCAGGGCGGCCAACGGAAGGACCCACCAGTTGACCATGCGCCATCCGGAGCTGTGGAGCAGCGAGCCGGCGAAGAACGAGCCGGCGGCGACGATGCCGAAAACCAGGAAGTCGTTGGCGCCCTGCACCTTGGTCCGTTCGCCCTCCGTATGCACATCGGTCAGCATGGCGGTGCCGCCGATGAAGCCGAAATTCCAGCCCAGACCGAGCAGGATCAGGGCGATCCAGAAATGGGCCAGGTCGCTCCCGGCCAGGGCGACGACCGCCGAGATCCCGATCAGGAGGAGGCCCGCCGCCGCGACCCGAGGCTTGCCGAACCGGGCCATCAGCCGGCCTGTCAGGAAGCTCGGGCCGTACATCGCCAGGATGTGCCATTGAATCCCGAGTGCGGCCTGTTCGACCGAATGTCCGTGAGCGACCATGGCGATGGGAGAAGCCGTCATGACGAAGGTCATGAGGCCGTAGGAGACGACGCCCGTGGCGATCGCCAGGGCGCAGGCCGGCGTGGCGAGGATCTTCAGCAGCGGGCGATCCTGGGCCGTCGCCGCCGGCGCGCGATGCGCCGAGCCGGGACGGCGAAGCAGGAGAAGGACAGGCAGGGCCAGGGCGGCGAGCGCGGCCTGGCTCAGGAAGCTGCCGGCGAACGGGGCGCCGGGCATGGCTTCCCGCGTCCAGATGACGAGTTGCGGGCCGATGACGGCGGCGACCAGGCCGCCGATCATCACGCGCGAAATCGCCTTGTGGCTCTCGCCAGGGGGAGCGTTGTCCGCAGCGGCGAACCGATAGCTCTGAACATAGGCGGCGTAGAAGCCCGCGAGGGTCGTGCCCAGGCAGAAGACCAGGAAACTGCCCTGGAGAATCCCGAAGGTCGCGATCAGGCCGGACAGCAGGCCGAGGACGGCGCCGAGCAGATAGCCCGACCGCCGCCCGTAGCGCCGCATGATCAGGGCTGCCGGAATGGCGCCTAGCGCCAGGCCGAGGTTGAGCAGGCTGACGGGCAGGGTGGCCAGAGCCGGATCGGACGACAGGCGCTGCCCCACCAGGCCGCCGAGGGAGATCACGATCGGCGTGCTGGCGCCGCCCAGAGACTGCGCCGCGGTCAGAATCCAGACGTTGCGTTCTGCTTCCTTGGGCGAATGCCCGGCCTGATCGCTCATAGGCGAACCTCGTTCCTGGTCATGATGTCGCGGCCTTTGGGGACGCCTTCGGGGACGGCTGCGCGAACCGTGCTCTAGCCGGGGAAGACCGGCGCCGCCACGCCGGAGTCGACGTCATGACTGGGTGAGGGCGACGGCGTCATTCGAGCCGCCGGATCTCCACGGATATCCGCTCCGGGCTGATCTCGCCGAAATGCGTCTTGGCGAGACGACCGTCCGATCGCAGGAAAAGCGTCACCGGGACGCCCGCCGTCCGATAGTGGCCCGGCAGCGCCATGGCGGGATCGAGCAGGACGTGGTCGAGTTGAAGGCCCTCGCGGGCCAGGTAGTCGCGGACTTGGGTTTCGCTTTCGCCCTGGTTGACGAAGAGGAACCGGACATGCGGATGGGCGCGCTCGGCCTGGGCGAGGGCGGGCATCTCGCGGCGGCAGGGGGGACACCATGTCGCCCAGAGGTTTATCACCGTCGGCCGACCGGCGGGTTCGGCGAGATCGAGCGGCGATGCGTCCAGCCGCTGCAGCGTCAGCGCGGCCGGGGGCAACGGCTCCGTGGCCGACGTCAGTTGATGGGCGGCGACCCAGGCCAGAGCGCCGACGGCGACGGGCGCCAGCGACCAGATGCGTTCCTGGCGGGTCTTCAGCAGGCCGAAGGTCGCGAGCAGGACCACGGGAACGACCCATATCCAGGCGAAGCCGCCCTGCCAGACCGCGAAGGCGCGCAACGGATCGTCGCCGAAATATTCCCAGTGGGCGACCACGTGACCCAGCCGGGCCGCCGCGATTCCGCCGATCGCGACGGCCGTGCTCCACGGATTGAAGCGGGCGCTGATCCGGGTCGCCAGGAGGCCGGCCCCGATCATGAAGAGGAACACGCCCGCCAGAATGGCGGCGCGCTCGCCTGAAAGGACGAGGGGGCCCAGTTCGAGCGCGTTCATGAGGCGTCCCCAAGGCGTTCAGGCGACAGGCGCGCTTTGGCGATCCCGTCGCGGTCGGGAAGAGGGGGCCGTGACACGGTTCAGGCGTTCAGCAAGGCCAGCAGGGCGAAGCTCGCCAGCCAGTGTTCGCCCATGTAGTCGCCGGTGACGTGAGGCAGGGCGGCCTGCAGGTGAACCGCCGCCGCCGTTTCTCCGACGGCACGACGCGGATCGTCGGCGGGCAGGGCGGCGACGATCTCGCGCCAGCACCAGCCCCGGCTCAGGTTCAAGCCGTCGAGGTGGGCGATCTTGCCGTCGGTGCGGTCGCTGACGCGGGCCGGGGTCAGCAGGGCGGCGGGCCGTCCCTCGGACAGGGCGGGCAGGAAGGCGTCGAACCAGGCGCAGAAGTCGCCGGGCGACAGCACGCGACGCATCAGGGCCGCCTCCATCAGGGCGGGCGACAGGAACTCGTCCTGCGACGGCTCCCAGGCCTGGCAATCGCGGTCTTCGGCGTGCCAGCGGCGCGCGGCGGCGCGGCACAGGGTGGCCAGGTCGGGGTCGTGGGCGTCGGCGTAGTCCAGCGTCAGCCGCAGGGCGAGGGCGGTGTTGTAGTGGGTGCCCGTCCGCACGGGATAGTCGGCCAGCGGCAGGAAGGCCTTGAAGCGCTCGACGAAGACCCGGGCCAGCGGGCGCAGGGTCTGGGCCCAGCGGCGGCCTTCGTCCGTCTCGTGCCGCTCCAGTTCCGCCGCCAGCATCAGCAGCCAGGCCCAGCCGTAGGGACGCTCGAAGCCGCGCGCCTCGGGCCGGTCCAGATAGGCGGCTTCTCCGGCGACGTTCTGGGGCGTGAACAGCTCATCGGCCAGGGCGCGGATGGCGGGCGCCTCGGCCATGTCGGGATGCAGGCGATAGAGGGTGAACAGGGTCCACCAGCCGTGGACGCAGGAATGCCAGTCGAAGCTGCCGAAGAAGACGGGGTGCATGTCGCGCGGCGTGCGCGCGTCCTGCGGCCCGGTCAGCACATGCATGATGTGATTGGGATATTCCCGCGTCACATGGCCCAGGGCCGTGGCGGCGAAACGGGAGGCGAGGGCGGCGTCGAGGCTTGGCGTCATGATCCGAACCGGAAAGCGAGGAAGTACATCAGCAGCATGTTGGCGAACAGCATGATGACCGCCGTGGGAAGCTGGGCGCGGATGACGCCGTTCAGGGGGGCGTTGCGGTCCGGCAGCTCCAGCAGATTGGCGGGCACCACGTTGAAGTTGGCGGCCATGGGCGTCATCAGCGTCCCGCAGAATCCGGCCAGCATGCCGATGGCGCAGACGATGGCCGGGTCGCCGCCGAACTGATGCACGACGATGGGCAGGCCGATGGCGGCGGTCATGACGGGGAAGGCGGCGAAGGCGTTGCCCATGATGATCGTGAACAGGGCCATGCCCGCGCAATAGGCGAACACCGCCATGAAGGCCGAGGTCATGGGGATGACCCGGGCGATCAGGTCGCCGACCACCTGACCCACGTCTGCGGCCAGGAAGACCGCGCCCAGAGACGCCAGCATCTGCGGCAAGAGGGCCGCCCAGCCGATGGAGTCCATCAGGCGCCGCCCTTCCTGCACCGGGGCCATGACCGGCGGCCGGAACCAGGCCATGGCGGCGACCAGGGCGATGACGCAGCCCAGGCCCAGCGAGATCAGCGTGGTCTGCACCGGCGAGATCAGCCAGGCGCCCGCCGTCGTGTGCTTGGCCAGAAGCGTGCCGCCGACGGCGACCAGAGGCACCATCAGGGCCGGGACGAACAGGGCGTTCCTCCAGCGGGCGGCGCCGGCCTGTCGCTGCTCCGGCGTCGTGGTCGCGGGTTTGCCGACGCCCAGCTTGCCGGTGGCGGCGATGACCACCAGGGCGATGACCAGCATCCCGTTGCCAAACCCGCCCAGCCGGCTGCCGAACAGCATGGACAGGGCGATCAGGCCCCAGAACAGGGCGCTGCGGAACCGTGTCGGGTTCAACGGATCGCGCAGACTGAGAATGGAGAAGGCCGCGAACATCAGGCCGGTGGCGACATAGGCATGCTCAAGCGTGATCATCGGCCGCCCTCCGCTTCGATGCGAGCGTCGGGCGCGGCCATGTCCTTCTTCACCTGCCGATCGAACATCAGCAGGCGTGCGCCGTGGATCAGGAAGGCGACCACGGCCGTGGGGATGGCCCACAGGGAGACGTGCAGCGCCTCGACCCGGATGCCCGCCTGCTCCAGGAAGCCGACGATCAGGACGATGGAGCCGATGGCGATGAAGATGTCCTCGCCGAAGAACAGGCCGATGTTGTCCGTGCCCGCCGCCATGCCGCGGATGCGGAACCGGGCCTTGTCGGTCAGGGGGCCGTGCTCGCTCTCGGCGGCGCCCTCGGCCATAGGCGCGATCAGGGGACGCACCATCTGGGGATGGCCGCCCAGCGAGGTCAGGCCCAGCGCCGAGGTCGCCTGCCGGACCAGCAGATAGATCAGCATCAGCCGCCCGGCGGTCGCCGCCTTGACCTGGGTCACCAGGTCGCGGGCCCGTTCCTGCAGGCCCGCGCGCTCCAGCAGGCCGATCACCGGCAGCACCAGCCAGGTGATGTGGAAATAGCGGTTGTCGTTGAAGGCCTGACCGAAGCGCGAGACGGTGTCGATCCCGGCGCGCAGGAGGCTCTGCGCGTCCGCGCCCGGCCCGACCGCCGCCAGAACCCCGGTGGCGATGGCGGCGACCAGGATGACCACCAGCGGATTGATCCGCGCGACGAAGCCCGCGACCACGATCGCGATGCCGATCAGCACAAGCATGAACTCAGATCCTCCCCCGGAATCCGTCTTGAAATCGTCCCCGCCGAATGGTCGCGCGGATCGTCAGTCTGCGGAAGCGTCTTTCGCGCCGAATCCGCCGCCGCCGGGCGTCTCGATGACGAAGACGTCGCCCGGCGCCATCGCCGCCTCGGCCGTCGGACCCAGGGCCTCGACGCGCCCGTCGGCCCGCTCGACCCGGTTGATCCCGACCGCGCCCGGTCCGCCGCCGCCCGCGCCGAAGGGCGGCGTGCGGCGATGGTTGGACAGGATGGCCGCCGTCATCGGCTCCAGGAAGCGCATCCGCCGCACGGCTCCGTCGCCGCCGCGATGCAGGCCCGCGCCGCCCGAGCCGCGCCGGATGGAGAATTCCTCCAGCAGGACGGGGAAGCGCGTCTCCAGCACCTCGGGATCGGTCAGGCGGCTATTGGTCATATGGGTCTGGACGGCGGCGGTCCCGTCGAAGTCAGGCCCGGCGCCCGAACCGCCCGCGATCGTCTCATAGTACTGCCGCGCGTCGTCGCCGAAGGTGAAGTTGTTCATCGTGCCCTGGCTTGAGGCCAGAACGCCCAGGGCGCCGTACAGGGCGTCGACCACGGCCTGGCTGGTCTCGACGTTGCCCGCCACCACGGCGGCGGGATAGCGCGGGTTCAGCATGGAGCCTTCGGGCACGATCAGTTCGATGGGCTTAAGACAGCCTTCGTTCAGCGGAATGGCGTCGTCCACCAGGGTGCGGAAGACATAGAGGGTGGCGGCCCGCGCGATCGACAGCGGGGCGTTGAAGTTGCTCGGCAACTGGTCGCTGGTCCCGGTGAAGTCCACCACGGCGCTGCGGGCCTGCGCGTCCACATCGATGCGCACGCGGATGACGGCGCCGTCGTCCATCTCATAGGCGAAGGCGCCGGGCTTCAGGGCGGCGATGGCGCGGCGCACGGCTTCTTCGGCGTTGTCCTGGACGTGGCCCATATAGGCCGTGACGACCGCGCGGCCGAACTCGCCGGTCATGCGGATCAGCTCCTGGGCGCCGCGCGTGCAGGCGGCGACCTGGGCCTTCAGGTCCGACAGGTTCTGGTCGACGTTGCGCGAGGGCCAGGGACCGGAGGCGAACAGGGCGCGCGTCTCGGCCTCGCAGAGCTTGCCTGCATCGACCAGCAGGAAGTCGTCGATCAGCACCCCTTCGTCGTCCACGCTGCGCGAATTGGCGGGCATGGAGCCGGGCGTGATCCCGCCGACGTCGGCGTGGTGGCCGCGCGCCGCGACGAAGAAGGCGGGCGCGTCGTCATTCTCCAGGAACACCGGCATGATGACGGTGATGTCGGGCAGGTGGGTGCCGCCGTTGTAAGGGGCGTTCAGCATGTAGACGTCGCCCGCCTTCATGCCTCGCCCGTCTCGCTGATCTCCGCGAGAGGCGATGACGGTGCGAATGCTCTCGCCCATCGAGCCCAGATGCACCGGGATGTGAGGGGCGTTGGCGATCAGCGACCCGCCCGCATCGAAGACGGCGCAGGAGAAGTCCAGACGCTCCTTGATGTTCACCGAATAGGCTGTGGCGCGCAGGGCCTCGCCCATCTGTTCGGCGCAGGCCATGAAGCGGCTGTTGAACACCTCCAGCATGATCGGATCGACGTCCGTGCCGATGGCCGTGCGGGCGGGCAGGGCGACGACCCGCTTCAGCAGCAGGTTGGCCGCCGCATCGACCGTGGCGCGCCAGCCGGGCTCGACCACGGTGGTGCCGGTGTCTTCCAGCAGGATGGCCGGGCCGTCGACATGGGCGCCGGGCTTCAGCGCGTCGCGGCGATAGACGGGCGTATTGTGATCCGCGCCCGCCATGCGAACGGCCAGGGCGGCGACGGGTTCGGGCGCCGAGGCCTCGCCCACAGCGGCCTGCGGCGTGTCCGGCGTCTGGTCGGATCGGCCGACGGCCTCGACCTCCAGCGTCTCGACCACAAGAGCCTTGTCGTCGGCGAAGAAGCCGAAGCGGCGGCGGTGCGTCTGCTCGAAGGCGGCGGCCATGTCGGCGGCCGGGCCGAACGGCACGGTCAGGGGCGTGTCGGAGCCGGCGAACTTGATCTCGGCGCGGGCGATGGTCGAGACGGCCGCCTCGTCGAAGCCCTGGGCCGCCAGATCGCCGCGCGCGGCCTTCGTCAGCGCCTCGATCCGTTCGGCCAAGGCGGGGTCGGCGTCAGGCGAGAGCGGCAGGGCCGTGGTCGTCTGGCGGATGGCCCGCACCTCGGCCAATCCCATGCCGTAGGCCGACAGGACTCCGGCGAAAGGATGCAGCAGCACCTGGGTCATGCCCAGGGCGTCGGCCACGAGGCAGGCGTGCTGGCCGCCCGCGCCGCCGAAGCAGTTCAGCACATATTTGGTGACGTCATAGCCGCGCTGGATCGAGATGGAGCGGATCGCCTCGGCCATGTTCTGCACGGCGATGGTGACGAAACCCTCGGCCAGCTCGGCGGGCGCGACGGGACGGCCGGTCGCGGCCTCGACCTCGGCCGCCAGGATCTCGAACTTCGCCCGGACGGCTTCGGCGTCCAGCGGCTGGTCGGCGTTGGGGCCGAAGACGGCAGGAAAGAAGTCGGGGCTCAGCTTGCCCATCATGACGTTGCAGTCCGTCACCGTCAGCGGCCCGCCGCGCCGATAGGCCGCCGGTCCCGGCGAGGCGCCCGCCGATTCCGGCCCGACCCTCAACCGTCCGCCGTCGAAGCGGCAGATGGAGCCTCCGCCCGCCGCCACGGTGTGGATGCTCAGCATGGGCGCGCGCAGACGCACGCCCGCGACCACGGCGTCGGAGGTCCGCTCATAATCCCCGGCGAAGTGGGACACGTCGGTCGAGGTGCCGCCCATGTCGAAGCCGATGACGCGGTCGAATCCGGCGGCCCTGGCGGTTTCGGCCATGGCCACCACGCCCCCCGCCGGTCCCGACAGGATGGCGTCCTTGCCGCGGAAGGCGTCGGCGGCGGTCAGCCCGCCCGAGGACTGCATGAACTGCAGCGGCGTCGCCGCGCCCAGATCGGCGCCGACCCGCTCCACATAGGCGCGCAGGATCGGCGACAGATAGGCGTCGGCCACCGTGGTGTCGCCGCGTCCGATCAGCTTGATCAGGGCGCCGACCTCATGGCTGACCGAGACCTGTTCGAAGCCGACCTCGCGCGCGATCTCGGCCAGCCGCCGCTCATGCGCCGTGAACCGCCAGCCGTGGACCAGGACGACGGCCAGGGCGCGAAAGCCCGCCGCATGGGCCGCCGCGAGGTCGGCGCGGGCCTTCGCCTCGTCCAGCGGGCGGTCGACGGCGCCGTCGGCGGTCAGCCGCTCGTCGATCTCGACCACGCGGTCGTAGAGCTGGTCGTTGAGGCGGATGTGGCGGGCGAACAGTTCGGGGCGGGCCTGCCAGCCGATCCGCAGGGCGTCGCCGAACCCGGCGGTGATCGCCAGCGCCGTCGGCTCTCCCTTGCGCTCCAGCAGGGCGTTGGTGGCGACCGTGGTGCCCATGCGGACCTCATCGACCAGACCCGCCGCCAGCGGGCCGGGCGCGGCGCCCAGCATCCGCCGCACGCCCTCGACCGCGGCGTCGGCGTACTGGTCGGGATTGACCGACAGGAGCTTGCCGGTCTTCAGGGCGCCGTCGGGCGCGCGGGCGACGATGTCGGTGAAGGTGCCGCCGCGATCGATCCAGAAACGCCAGTTCAAATTCTTCCTCCCATGGACCTGCTCCACGGCCGAGACGGCGCCGAAAGGCCCATCCATGACGCGGCGCCCGCTGTGGCGGCGGTGTTCACTCGCTGGACGCGCCGCCGTTGCGCCGCCGCCTGCGGCGGCGACGGGGCTTCTGCTGGCGGTCCTCGCGCATCTTCTGCAGCAGCAGGCCTTCGCGCAGGCCCCGGTCGGCCACGCGCACCCGTTCGCACGGCCAGGCGCGCTGCACGGCTTCCAGGATCGCCGCGCCGGCCAGGACCAGGTCGGCGCGGTCCGGCCCGATGCAGCTTTCGGCCGCACGGCCCGCCGGGCCGAGCGCGATCAGGCGGTCGGCCGCCTTCTCGCAGTCGCCGCGCGTCATCCACAGGCCGTCGACCAGGTCGCGCTGATACCGTCTCAGCCCCAGGTGAATCCCCGCCAGGCTGGTGATGGCGCCCGAGGTGCCGACCATGTGCCCCCGCCCGGCGCCGACGCGCGTCAGGAAGTCAGGGCCTTCGGGGCCGCCCTGGGCGATGGCGGCGCCGAAGTCGGCGACCATGGCCTCATACCACTCGGGCGGGCTGCCTTCGGGTTCGGGGTGGCGTTCCGCCAGGCTGACCACGCCCAGCGGCGCCGACATCCAGGCGGCGGTCTCGAAGCCGCGCGGCCCCCTCATCAGCCACGACAGTTCGGTCGAGCCGCCTCCGACGTCGATGACCAGCACCGCCTCGGCGCGAGGGTCGAACAGGTTGAGGCAACCGGCGACCGACAGGGCGGCTTCCTCGGACGGGTCGATGATCCTGAGCCGCAGGCCGGTGCCGCGCCGAACCCGCTCGACGAAGGCGGGGCCGTTCTCGGCCATGCGGCAGGCCTGGGTGGCGACGGCGGTCAGGCGCTTGGGATCGACGCCCTTGCGCACGACACGTTCGGCGCACAGGGCCAGGGCGTCATAGGCCCGGTCCATCGCCCGGTCGTCCAGGCGCCCGGTGCGCGACAGGCTCTCGCCCAGGCGCACGATGCGGCTGAAGGAATCCACCACGCGGAAGCCGTCGCGCGCCGGACGCGCGATCAGCAGGCGGCAATTGTTGGTCCCCAGGTCGAGCGCGCCGTAGAGGGGCGCTTCTCGATCGAAAGTCCCGCTGTTGCGGGGCCTCCGAGGCAGGGACCGCGCGTCGCGCCGTCCGGGCGCGCCAGGGGTCTCCGGCATGGGCCGAGTTCTCATGTGGGCGGTCCGAAGCGGCGCCCGTCCGGGACAGGTTAAACCGCCCCGGCCCATCGCGCCAAGCCGTCATCTGCTCGGCGCGTCCGGGACCCTCAGCGGCGGCGCGGGCTGAGGATGTCGCCCAGCCGGTCCGGCGCGCCGGGGATGCGCTCCAGGCGCGGGTAGCGCAGGCCGTCGTGATAGTCGAAATCGACCGTGCGGTAGCGGTCGCCGTTCCTCAGCAGCAGGCGGATCGGCGCCTCCGTTCCCTTGGCGGCGGTCACGGCGTCGCGGAGCTTCTCGGCCGAGGCGGCCGTGTCGTTGACGGCGACCAGCTCCCAGCCCGGGCCGATGTCGGCCGCGAAGGCGCGGCCGCCCCAGAGGACGCCGGTCAGCTTGTTAGAGGACGACAGGGTGAAGCCCAGGGAATACTGGAAGTCGTTGGCCCAGCCGGACTGGATGCGCTTCTCGTCGGCGGTCAGGGCGTCGGTGTAGGTCAGGCGGTAGCCGCCGCGCGCCAGCCCGTCCAGCGGGGCCCTGGCGTCCGGGCCGTCGGCGTCCAGGCGCGTGCGCAGGAAGGTCGCCCAGTCATGCGGATGGACGGCGTTCAGCGCCGCGACCACGTCCTCGAAGACATAGCCGCGCGGCGCCCAGGAGCCGTCGTCGCCTCCGAAGAAGGCCTTGGCGAAGTCGTCCAGCGACTTCTTCCCGCCCGTCGCCTCGCGGATCAGGGTGTCGGCGTCCAGCCAGATCAGCAGGGCCTCGCGGTAGTAGTCGCCGGTGCCGCGCATCCACGACGAATAGGGATTGCCGGTGCGATAGCCGAGCAGGTTGTGGTTGTTCGTATCCTGCAGCGAGCGCCATTCGCGGCCCGGCTGGTTGTCGTAGAAGGCGGCGTTCTCCGCGAGGCTGACGAGGATGTCTTCCTTCGACGCCAGGCCCGAGCGCGCCGTCAGCACGTCGCCCCAGTATTCCGTCTGGCCCTCATAGACCCACAGCAGGGTGTTCTGCGTCGGAATATTGTGGTTGGCGGTCAGTTCGTCGGCCGGGCGCTGGCGCTTGCCGTTCCAGGCGTGGGTGAACTCGTGCGGCAACAGGCCGACCGCGCCCAGGTTCTTGCCCCAGTTGGTGAAGAAGTCGGCCGGGACCGAATTCTCGGACGAGCGGTGATGCTCCAGCCCGACGCCGCCCAGTTTGGAGGTGGCGGCGACCAGGAAGTCGTAGCGGTCATAGGGGCGGGCGCCGAACAGGCGGTCGGTCTGGACGACCAGGTTCTCGAACCAGCCGAGTTGCTCGGCCGTGGGGGCCAGGTCCTTGGCCGCATCGGCGACGATGTTCAGGTGGACGGCGCCTTCGCCGGCCCCCCGGCGCGGGTCGATGGCGATGCGCTGGAAGTGGGCGCCGCCGAACAGGGGGCTGTCGATCAGGGTGTAGAGGTCGGTCGGCGCAAACGTCGCCAGGCCGTCGACGAAGCTTTCGGTGTCCAGCGCCACGCCGTACTTCCACCCCTGCGGCAGGCGGATCGACGGGGCGAAGGTGATGCCGGTCGAGCGATAGCCCGCCGGGTAGAGCAGGGCCTTCTCCCACTGCAGATTGACCATTTCGGGGGTCATGACCACGCGCCAGGTCGAGTTGTCGGGCTGGGTCAGCCACTGGAAGTCGACGGTGATCTCGCTGACGCCCTGAGGCACGTCCAGGTGGAAGGCGTAGGGGTCGATGGTGTCGCGCAGCCAGTCGATGCGCTGTCCGCCGCCCTGGACCGTCAGGCCCGAGACCAGCTGGATCGGGCCGGTCGCCGCGTGGTTGCCCGGCAGGAATTTGGGATAGAGCAAGACCAGAGGGCCGGGCGTGACCGGAATGGTCTGGCGCACGCGGACGATCTTCTTCTCGACGTCGGTCGCGTCGACCTCATAGCGGATGACGCCGGGATAGGCCTCGGCCGTCGGCGCCGGGATGGGCGGCAGGGCGCGGGGCAGGGCCAGGGGCGTGTTCTGCGGCGTCGGCGCGGCGGGCGCCTGAGGGCCGGTCCACTCCTGGGCGAGGGCGGTGGAGGCGGCCGAGGTCAGCAGCAGGGCGAGGGCGGCGGCGGGCAGGCGGCGAGTCAGGGTCATGCAGAAGCTGTAGCGGCGTTTCCGCTCAAGCGCGACCTTCTCACTCCCCTTCATGGGGAGGGTGGCTGAGGCCGAAAGGCCGAAGCCGGGCGGGGGCGGCAGGGCATTCAGCCGCCGAGGCTAGGAGGATCGCCTGGCCCTCCCCACCCGGTCGCTTCGCGACCACCCTCCCCATGAAGGGGAGGGAGAGGCGTTGCGCGTTCTCTACCGCCGTCGCGGCGACAGAATATCGCCCAGGCGGTCCGGGGTCCCCTCGATCCGCTCCAGGTGCGGGTAGCGAAGGCCGTCGTGATAGTCGAAGCGCACGGTCTTGAAGCGGTCGCCGTTCTTGAGGATCAGCGCGATCGGTTCGGATGATCCCTTGGCGGCGGTGACGGCCTCTTTCAGCGCTTCGGCCGAGGCGGCGCGGTCGCCGACGGCGATGACTTCCCAGCCCGAGGTCAGGCCCTGGTCGAACGCGGGGCCGCCCCACAGGACGGAGGTGATCTTGTTCGACTTGTTCATCATGAAGCCGAGCGAATAGGTGAAGTCGTTGCGGCCCAGCTCCTTGTACAGGGCGCCCATGTAGCCGGACGGCTCCTCCTTGAAGACCAGGCGGTAGCCGCCGCGTTCGATGCCGTCCAGCGGCCCGCGCGAGCCGGGGCCGACCGCGTCCAGCCGTTCGCGCAGGAAGGCGGCCCAGTCGTTGGCCTGAACGCCGTTCAGGGTCGAGGTCACGTCGGTGAAGGTGTAGGGGGCCGGGTCCCAATTGCCGTCCTCGACGCCGAAGAAGGCCCTGGCGAAGTCGTCCAGCGACTTCTTCCCGCCCGTCTGCTCGCGGATCAGGGTGTCGGCGTCGAGCCAGATCAGCGAGCCCTCGCGGTAATAGTCCTCGCTGCGCTGATAGCTGCTCCACGGCTGCGGGCGGCGCTGGCTGATGATGGGGTCGTTGGTGGTGTCCTGCATGGCGCGCCACTGGCGGCCGGGGATGTGCTGGAAGCTGGCGGCGCTCATGGCCAGGACGTCCAGCGCCTGCTGCTTGCTCATCAGTCCGGCGCGGGCGGTCAGGATCAGGCCCCAATACTGCGTCTGGCCCTCATAGACCCACATCAGGGAATTCTGCAGCGGCTCGTTCAGATTGGGCGTCAGCTGGTCGGCCGGACGGCGCCATTTGCCGTTCCAGCTGTGGGTGTATTCGTGGCCCAGCAGGTCGCGGTCAGCCAGGGTGGCCTCGCGTTCGGTGAAGTATTTCACATCGACGCTGTTCTCGGACGAGCGGTGGTGCTCCAGGCCGATGCCGCCCAGCTTGTCCGTCACGGCCAGAAGGAAGTCGTAGTGGTCATAGTGGCGCGCGCCGAACAGGCGGTCGGCCTGCTGCACCAGGTTGCGGTGAAGCTGGATATGCTCGTCCGTCGCCTCCAGCATCTTGGCGTCATCGGCCACGACGTTCAGGCGCACAGGCGACCGCCCGCCCGGATCGAGGTCGATCTGACGATAATGAGCCCCGGCGAAGACCGGGCTGTCGGCCAGGTGCTCCAGGGTGATCGGGGCGAAGGTCGCCAGGCCGTTCTCGAAGCTGACGGTGTCGAGCCCGGCGCCGTAGTTCCAGCCCTGGGGCAGCTTCAGCGTCGGCTGGAAGGTGATCCGGCGCGAGTAGTAGCCCGCCGGATAGAGCAGGGCCTTCTCCCACTGGATGTTCAGCATCTCGGGCGTGACGACGACGCGGCCCTGAGCGCCCTCGATCGGCGTCAGCCACTGGAAGGCGGCCTCGACCTCGGTCACGCTGGCCGGAACCTCGATCTGATAGGCCCAGGGCTGGACGGTGTTGCGCACCCATTCGAGGCGCCTGCCCTTCGCCGTGAAGGTCAGGCCGCCGACGTTGGCGACAGGCCCGACCGGGCCGTGGTTGCCGGGAATCCACTGGGGATAGAAGAGGATCAGCGGGCCGGGGCCGCTGACGGGGATGGTCTGGCGCACCTGGATCAGGCGGCGGTCGATGTCGGTGGCGTCGACGTCCAGCTTGATGACGCCGGGATAG
>JAFKFS010000102.1 GCA_017308115.1 Bordetella sp. | reverse complement strand
GGCCACGCTCAGCAGATCCTTGGCGAAGCGCTGGATGGCGTAGGCGCGGGCGTCGTTCTGCTGCGCCTCGGCGCGGCGCTTGACGTTCTCGGCCTCGGCCACGGCGCGCAGGGCGCGGTCCTTCCACTGATCGCGTTCTGCGATCAGGGCGTCGACCACGGCCATGTCGCCGTCGGCGCCTTCCGCCGCAGCATCCGCCTCGGACTCCTTGATGTCCTGCTCGAGTTGATCCCGGGTCTCGTCGTTGATGTCGTTCACGTCTCTTGTCCGTCCAGAATCCGGCCCAGCACCCGGGCGGTATAGTCCACCAACGGGATGACACGGGCGTAGTTCAACCGCGCGGGCCCGATGACGCCGATGGCGCCCAGCACCCGCTGCCGGCCCGACATATAGGGCGCCGCGATCACGGCGGAACCCGAAAGCGAAAAGAGTCGCGTTTCCGCGCCGATATAGATGCGCACGCCCTGGGCCGCGCCGACGTCGTCCAGCAGGCCGATCAGCTGTTCCTTCTGCTCCAGATCGTCGAACAGGACGCGCACCCGCTCCAGGTCCTCGGCCGCGCGGGCGTCCTGCAACAGATTGCCGCGCCCGCGCACGATCAGGTTGCGGTCATGCCCTCCGCCGCTCCAGGCCGCCAGCCCGTCCTCGACCAGGCGGGCGGCGGCGGCGTCCAGATCGCGCCGGGCGGCCTCCATCTCGGCCTTCATCTCGTGCCGGGCCTCGGCCAGGGGGCGCCCCTTCAATCGGGCGCTGAGGAAGTTGGACGCCTCCTGCAGGGTCGAGAGCGTCACGCCGGGCTGGAGGCTCATCAGCCGGTTCTCGACCACCCCATCGTCGGCGACCAGCACCGCCAGGGCCTGATCCCCGCCCAGGGCGACGAACTCCACATGGCGCACCCCCGCCTCGCGCACCGGGCTGGCGACGATGCCCGCCCCGCCCGCCAGCCCCGACAGCAGGGAGGAGGCCGCGTCCAGCGCCTCCTCGACATTACGGCCGCCGCCCTTGGCGCCCAGCACCGCCAGCCGGGCGTCGATCTCGCGCCGCTCGTCCTGACCGATGTCGCCGACCTCCAGCAGGCCGTCCACGAACAGCCTGAGGCCCGCATGGGTCGGCGCCCGCCCGGCCGACGTGTGCGGCGAGGCCAGCAGCCCGGCCTGGGCCAGGGCCTGCATGGTGTTGCGGATCGAGGCGGGCGACAGATCCAGCCCGGCGCGCGACAGGGTGTGCGACCCCACCGGCTCGCCCGTCTCCAGATAGGTCTCGACCACCCGGCGGAAGATGTCGCGCGCCCGCGCGTCCAGCGTCGCCAGGCCCGGCGAGGGATGCAGCAGGCTCACGGCGCCGCCCTCCGTCCCGGCGGGACGGGCCCAGGACGCTCGATCGGGTTCGCGGCGCGGGACAGGCTCATGGTTTCAGGATAAGCACGCGCCATCCCGCTTCCAAGGAATTCCCATGCGCCCGTCCGAACGCACCCCTGAACAACTCCGCGCCGTCACCCTGGAGACCGGCGTCAACCGCTACGCCGAGGGCTCGTGCCTGGTCGCCTTCGGCCACACCAAGGTTCTGGTGACGGCCTCGATCGAGGAGAAGGTCCCGGGCTGGATGCGCAACTCGGGCCAGGGCTGGGTCACGGCCGAATACGGCATGCTGCCGCGCGCCACCCACACGCGCGGCCGCCGCGAAGCCGCCGCCGGCAAGCAGTCGGGCCGCACCCAGGAGATCCAGCGCCTGATCGGCCGCAGCTTGCGCGCCGTCGTCGACCTCAAGGCCCTGGGCGAGCGTCAGGTGCTGATCGACTGCGACGTGATCCAGGCCGACGGCGGCACCCGCACCGACTCCATCACCGGCGCCTGGGTGGCGATGGCCTGCGCCCTCAACTACCTCAAGGACGAGGGCGTGCTGAAGACCGACCCCATCCTAGATCAGGTGGCGGCCGTGTCCTGCGGCGTGTTCAACGACCTGCCGGTGCTGGACCTCGACTATGAGGAGGACTCCACCGCCGAGGCCGACAGCAACTTCGTCCTGACCGGCGCGGGCCAGATCGTCGAGATCCAGGCCACCGGCGAGAAGCGCGGCTTCTCCCGCGGCGAGTTCGACCGCCTGTTCGAATTGGCGGAGATCGGCTGCGGCGAACTGTTCGCCCTGCAGCGCGCGGCGGTCGAGGCCGCCCGCCGCTGAGGCTTTTCCGGGAGCCGGATCGGGGTCATCGTCGTTGCGAAGGCGAACCCCGATCCGAAAGCCCGCGCATGACCCGACCGCCCCTTCTGGCCTGCCTGTTCCTCGGCGGCCTTCTGGCCGCCTGCCAGCCGCATCCCGAGGCGGCGTCGCCGACGCCTCCTCCGACCCGAGACCCCGAGGCCCGCCTGCCCGAAGGCCCGGACATGGCGCCCAGGCGCGTTCCCCTCGACGAGCGCCCCTGCCGCGAGACCCTGGGCGACGCGGCCTCGGCCCGCCTGGTCCAGCGCTGCATCGCCGTCAGTCCGGCGACCCATCCGCCCTGCAACGCCGCCAACCCCTGCGAGATGATCCAGGGCGAGATCGATCGCGCCTGCGCCCTCTGGACCCGCGACGGCGAAACCCCGCCGAAGGAGTGCAAGGGCTGACCCCCTCTCCCAATGGGAGAGGGCTTGAGGCTCGGAGAGCCGAAGGCGATCCGCCAGCCGAAAGGGTGAGGGTTCGCCGGTGAAGTCGACCGAAGGTCGTTACGCGACGGCTGACGCCGACTGACAAGACAAGCCCCTCACCCTTTCGCCTAAGCCAATCGCTGCGCTCTTGGAGGCTCAAGCCCTCTCCCGCCGGGAGAGGGTTCATGAAAAACTGCGCTCAAGCAGCGCGCGACCGCGTCGCGCGCGATAGCGCCCAAGAAAAAACCCCGGCGGATCGCTCCGCCGGGGCCTTCTCAGTTCAGCGCTGACGCCGAGGCTCAGTCGCGACGGCGACGGC
>JAFKFS010000109.1 GCA_017308115.1 Bordetella sp. | reverse complement strand
CTGATGATGCACGGGCTGGATTCGGAGGCCATGCACGGCTGGCTGCGGGTGATGAAGGCGCGTCAGGCGGCGGGCCTGCCGCTGGACCCGTCCAACTCGGGCGCGCCGAAGTAAAAGCCCTCCCCCTCGATGGGGGAGGGTTGGGTGGGGGTGTAGGCAGGTGGCGCCCTGTAGAGCGCAGTGAGGCGCCGTGTCTCCTATGCATGATTGGCGCGGCCGCGTGTTCACCCCCATCCCCGGCCCTTCCCCCATTGAGGGGGAAGGGAGGAGCCATCCTGTTTTCCGCTGGCGCGCGGCGCGGCGGCTGCTAGCGTGGCCGTCATGAAATCGGCGCGCTCCTTCCTGACCTCTCTCAGCACGCTGGTGCTGCTGTCGCTGGTGCTGGGTTTGCTGGCCGGCGCGGCGGCGCAGGCGTGGGGCCTGCCGGGCGGCCACGTCACGGCGGACTTCATCCAGGCGCTGGGCCAGCTGTGGCTGAATGCGCTGCGGATGACGATCATCCCCCTGGTGTTCAGCCTGCTGGTGACGGGCATCGCCTCCATCGCCGATGCGGCGCGGACCGGGCGGCTGGCGCTGAAGGCGGTGTCGTGGTTCGGCGGGCTGATCGTCTTCGCGACCATCTACGCCGTCGCGGCGGCTTATGGGCTGCACGCCGTCTGGCCGATCGATCCGGAGGGCGCACGCCTGCTGCTGGCCATCAAGCCGGAGGGCGCCGAGGGCCTGGGCGCCGGCGCGCCGTTCAGCGAGTTCGTCAAGACCATCGCCCCGTCCAACCCGATCCGCGCGGCGGCCGAGGACGCCATCCTGGGCATGGTGGTGTTCGCCGTCTTCTTCGGCTTTGCAGCTTCGGGGCTGCCCGAGCGGCTGCGGGTTCCCCTGATCACCTTCTTCGAGGCGGTGGGCGAGACGATGATCGTCATCGTCCGCTGGGTGCTGAGCGTCGCGCCGCTGGGCGTCTTCGCCCTGTCGATCGGGGTGGGGCTGACGGCCGGGGCCAGCGCGGCGGGGGTGCTGCTGCACTATGTGGCGCTGATCTCCATCGCCTGCATCGGCATCGGCCTGATCTTCTATCCGCTGGCCGTCGTGTTCGGGCGGGTGAGCCTGGGCCGGTTCGCGCGGGCGGCGGCGCCGGCGCAGGTGGTGGCCTTCTCGACCCAGTCGTCGCTGGCCAGCCTGCCGGTCATGGTCGAGCGGGCGGTCGACGACCTGGGCGTTCGGCGGGCGACGGCGGGCCTGGTCCTGCCGCTGGCGGTGGCGGTGTTCCGCATCACCAGCCCGGTCGCCAACCTGGGCGTGGCCATCTATTGCGCCCATCTGTTCGGGCTGGAGCCTTCGGCGGGACAGCTGCTGGCCGCCATGCTGACGGCGGTGCTGATCTCGATCGGCACGGTGGGGTTGCCGGGTCAGGCGAGCTTCTTCGCCTCCATCGCCCCGATCTGCATCGCCATGGGCGTGCCGCTGGAGCTGCTGCCCCTGCTGCTGGCGGTCGAGGTCGTGCCCGACATCTTCCGCACCCTGGGCAATGTCACCGCGGACCTGGCCGTGGTCCGCATCGTCCAGGGCGGCGAGGCCGAACCTGCTGAATGAACGCCGGTTGACGGACCGCGCGCGGCAAGGCCAAACTCTGCCTCAGGGGCGTAGGAAGCGATGATGAACCAGACGATTCTGCGCGCGGCCGCCGCGATGGCGACGGTTGCGGCGATGACCTGCGGCCTGCCGGCGCCCGCCCTGGCGCAACAATCGGCCGCCATCGAAGCACGCTCGGCCCCCGGCGGCGTCGCCGTGACCTGGCGCCTGGCCGAGCCGACGACACGGGCGGCGTTTCTCGACCAGAACATCGTCCGCACCGAATGGACGATGACGACGCCGGGCCTGACCTTGACGGATGGGGCGGTCGAGGCGGAGGCGCCGTTCCAGACGTTCGAGATTCTGATCGCGCCTGACACGACCGAGCGGGATCGCGGCTATTTGGCCTTGGTGCGGATCGGATCGGGCAACATCCTGTATGGACCCGCCCTGGTTTTGCGGGGCATGGACGCCGAACTGACGGCGCGCCCCGCAGCGGGCGAGACGACCCTGCCGACGACCGAGGCGGAGAGGGGGTCTGTCTATCTAGGCCCTCAAAGTCAGGTCGAGACCTATCCAGGCGCCAGGCTGGCGACCGGCGAGACGGTGTCGCCGACCTTGGCCGGGATCATGCGCGACGGCTTCTTCGCAGCCCAAGCCTTCTACGGCGCGCGGCTGGGACGGGATCTGCCGTATGAGCCGGTGCTGCTGGTGACGACCGACAGTCCGGGGCCGGTGGATTTCCGCGGCGATGTGAGCGACAGCGGCGTCATTTCAACCCGCTTTCACGGCGCGGCCTGGGATGATCCGCCGGCGCACGTGGCGTCCGCTCTGGCGACCTTCGTCTGGCATGAGACCTTTCATCTGTGGAACGGACATCGGCTGGAGAACCGGGACGGCGAGGCTATGCCCTGGCTGCACGAGGGCGCGGCCGAATACGGAGCCTGGGCGGCGGCGGTCTCAACGGGCGCGGTGACGGAGACGGCGGCGCGGGAGTCCCTGTCGCAACGGTTGAACGGGTGCCGCAAGGCGCTGGGCGACCGGGATTACGACCCGGTGCGGCTGCGTTCGGGATCAGCGGTCTATGATTGCGGGGCGGTGGTTCAGTGGCTGGCCGATCTGGAGATGCGCCAGGGTTCGTCGGGCGCGCGCGACATCTTCGACTTATGGAAGGACGTGTTGGATCAAGGGATGGCGGGCCAGGGCTACGGCGTCGCCGAGTTCCGCGCCCGGCCCGAGGGCGAACGCGCCGTCGCTGCCGTGATGGAGGGCCCGGGGGCGGCGCGTTGGGCAGGCGTCGCCGCGCGGCTGGCGGCGCTGGGCGTCACCCTGGAGGAAAAGCCGTCGCCGGACGAATATCGCACGGCGACCCTGTTCCATCTGAACGATGAAAATTGCAGCGGCGGCGGAACCGGCTTCTACCGGACCGAGCAGGGCGTACGGCTGGATACGGGCGACAAGTGCGGCGTATTGTCGGGCGATCCGCTGCTGACGGCGGTCGAGGGGCGCGACCCGATGGCGGACGCGACGGCCATGTTCTTCGCCGTCCAGGCGCGCTGCGCCGCAGCCCTGCCGGTGCGTTACAGCACGCAGGCGGGGCAGGTGATCGAGGCGAAGTGCGACCGTCCTCTGGTCGCGCCTCGGGCCTGGAGCGTTACCGCCGCCCCGCCTCTGGCGACGCGGGCTCAGTAGGCGGTCCGCGGGCCTGGCCCAGCGATGGCCGGGAAGGCGTAGCGGACCGAGCCGCGCTGGACGGCGGGCCGGGGCAGAAGGGCGTAGTGGCGTCGTTCCGTCCGGGTCTCGATGACCAGGTCGCCGTCAGGGCCGACGGACAGGACCCCCAGGGCGCGGGTCCGGGTCATGGTCTCGAACTGGATGCTGGCTGCGCTGAGGCCGATCCACAGTCGTTCGTCCGCGCAGCCGGCGATACGCGAGCCGTGGGCCGATCCTTCGGGGTCCAGGGCGGCGGGCGCCCCGTCAGTCGTCAGCCGGACCTCGCCGTGGGCGTCGGACAGACGCCAGGTCTTGCTGTCCTGCGGCGTGCGCGATGGTCACGGTCGCGGCGGGTTCGGCGTTCGCCGCCAGAAGCGCCGTCAGGCCGAGATCATGGCCGAGCACGGATTGGAGCGCGGTCGCCTTTGTCCCGTCGCCATGGGCCTGGTCGATCGAGTCGTAGGCGCCGTCGAGCGGCGGGCCGTCGCCGCGCCATCGCACGGCCCGGCCGTCGATGCTGGAGGCGCAGCCGCTGACCAGGGCGGCGCCCGCCGTAAGGACGGGCTAGGCGGCGCGGCTCACGCCTCCATCGCCTCGAACATGGCCTCCGCCTCGTCGAAGTCGTCGTAGTCGAGGCGTTCGGGCGGGCGCAGGATGACGAAGCGGCTGAGGACGGGCGCGCCCGGCTCGCGGCGGCGATCCCATTGCCAGAAGCTGCGGTCGATCCGGCTTTGCAGCAGGGTCCAGTCGCCCTCGTCGGCGGGCGGGCGCGGCGTCTGGATGGTCATGCGGTCGGCTCCCCTGCTGGAGGGTGCAGGAAAGCCTGTGCGGGGGCGGCTTGTCAAAGCGGGCGGCCGCCCCGCGACAGGGGGACGGCCGGTCAGTTCCCCTTCACGCCCGAGGTGTGCGCCGGGCCGCGGAAGACGGCGTTGAGGAACAAAGGCTTCAGCCCTTCCAGGAAGGCGCGCATGGTCACGTCCTGGGTGAAGGCGACGACCTGGCCGCGACCGACTTCGGAGGCCATGGCGACGGGCTTGTAGGCAAGCTGACGGCGGTTCTCGGCCCACAGCTGGCCGGACGCCAGCAACTGGTCCGGGCCGGCCAGGCGCACGACGTTGGTCCCCTGGTCGCGGGCCAGAGGCGTGTAGATGTCCGAGCCGCGCACCATGACGCTGAGGGTCGGGGCGACGCCCGCGCCCAGCCAGTGTTCGTTGTCGACCACGGCGCTGGCCAGGACGCCGGCGACCGGATCGGGCGCGCCGCCGTGGTGACCGGTCAGGGCCAGGTATTCGGCGTCGGTGGCGATCTCGGTTCCGCCGTCCTTCTTGTCCTTGTCGCCGTCGCCGGAGGCGGCGCTTTCGCGGCGGCTGTCCAGCAGCTTGGAATCGGGATCGGTCAGCAGGCGGCTGGCCGAGCCGACGCCGATCAGGACGCCGCCCGCCTGGACCCAGGCGCGCAGGTTGGCGACGCCGCCCTCGCCCAGAACCTGCTCATAATTTCCGCCCGAGGGCAGGATCAGCACCTGGTAGCGGGACAGGTCGGCGTTCGCCAGGCGGCGGGTGCGCACGGCCGTGACGGGCCAGCCGTATTCGCGCTCCAGCACATGGCGGATGGAGCCGGCCGATTCCGCCTCGGTCGGATCGTCCCAGGCCATGGCCACGCGCGGGGCGGTGATCGGAGCGGCCTTGTCCGAGCCGACGCTGGGCCCGCTGGAGACCCAGGAGGTGGCCAGAGGCGTCACCTGGGCGCCGCTGGCGGCGGCCAGGCGGCGGACGCGCTCGTCCAGGTCGGCGGGCGAACCGGCGCGGGGCACGATGAAGGTCCCGCCCGGATAGGCGCGGCCGTCCAGGGTGAAGGGCTCCTCGATCGAGCGGACCGGCAGCCTGTCGGTCAGGGCGGCCGTCAGGAAGCGCATTCCCGCCGTGCCCGGATGGATGGCGTAGCCGAAGGTCGCGTCGCCCTGGGCCACGGCGGCGGGGCGGATCAGCTCGGGACCGACGGCGGCGGTCTGGACCGAGGGGACGCCGGCGCAGCGCTGGCTCGGCACGTTGAACAGCAGGGGCAGGGACCAGCCGGTCAGGTCATAGATCTCATCGCCTAGGCCCCGCGCGCGGCGGGCTTCCTGTTCGGCCAGGAATTTGGGGTCCAGCGGCACGTCCCTGGCCAGCAGGGTCTCGGCCATGCGGCGCTGGGGCTGGGACAGGTTCACGACGTAGTCCCCCGCCTGATAGCTCTGGCCGCAGGCGGAGAAGGCGGTGGTGGCGCGCCCGACCTCCAGCCCCGAGCGGACCAGAAGCCCCGCCAGCTTGTCGGCGGCGGCCGGGTCGGCGGCGGCGGAGCGCGACAGGACATAGGCGCCGCGTCCGCCCGAAATCCCGTCGCGGTGGAAGGCGTAGAAGTCGTTGAGCAGCTTCTCGCGGTCGCGGGCGGCGGTCTCGATGGTCGACAGGGTGGCGGTCAGATGACCCTTGACCGTGTCGGCGTAGGACAGCATCTCGCCCGACGAACGGCGCGCGAGCAGGCCGCGCGACGACCCCTGTTCATAGGTCATGGAGACGGCGCCGAAATAGGCGGGCCAGCCGTCGCCGTAGCCGGGATAGAAGGCGTCGTAGGTTTCGCGCGTGAAGTAATCCAGACCGGCCTGGTCGAAGCGCCCGGCGGTGTTGCGGCCGAACCGCTCGCGCGCGTCCAGGATGGGGGGATAGATCCACGGGTTCAGCGGCTGGGCTTCGGGCGGGAAGAAGAAGCTGGAATCGGTGCCCATCTCGTGGGAATCGACCACCACCTGCGGACGCCATTCGCGGATCAGGGCCGAGTGGCCCTGCGTCTCCGGCTGGGACTGGATGAACCAGTCGCGGTTCAGGTCGAACAGATTGTGGTTGTAGCGGCCGGACGGCCAGGGTTCGGCCCGCTCGGCCGACAGGGGATCGCCGTTGGGCTGGACGCCCAGGCCCGCCTCGAAGCTGTTGATGAAGCGCTCGCGCCCGTCGGGGTTCTGGGTCGGGACGAAGACGACCACGACGTTCTCCAGCCAGCCTTGCGCCTCGGCGTCGGCGGCGTCGGTCAGGCGGCGCGCGGCGATCAGGGCGGCGTCGGCGGGGCTGATCTCATTGCCGTGGACGGAATAGGCCATCCAGACGACGGCCGGGGTGTCGGCGATCAGGGCGCGGGCCTGCTCGGGCGAGGTCTTGCGCGGATCGGCCAGGGCGTGGGTCGCGGCCTTGATCGCCTCCAGCCGGGCGATGTTGCGCGGCGAGCCGACGGCGGCCCAGAACAGGGGGCGGCCTTCCCAGGTCTTGCCGTAGTCGCCCATGACCACCCGGTCCGGGTTGGCGGTCCGCAGGGCCTCGAAATAGCGTCGCACGTCGGCCGAGCGGGTGATGCGCTCGCCGCTGTCGTGGCCGACGACGGCCTGAAGCGCGGGCGGGGTCTGCTGCGCCAGGGCGGGCGCGGCGGCGCCCAGGGCCAGGCTCAGCGCCAGCATGGAACAGGCGGCGCGGCGACGATACGACATAAGATGACTCCCCCTACGGAGCGGCGACCTTAGCCGTGCCGGCGCCGCTAAGGAAGCGACGACAGTAAGACCGCAGCATCATCGTGCGGCGCCGTCATGTCCGAAAACCGCGAGACAGGGCGGCGCGGCGGGCGCATGTTGCGGACATGGACGCCGCTCGGGAAAACGCCCGCGACATGCTGGATCAGGAGGCCTGCTACCGGGCCGTCCTGACGCGCGACCCGCGCTTCGACGGGCGCTTCTTCACCTGCGTGAAGTCCACCGGAATCTACTGTCGCCCGGTCTGCCCGGCGCGGACGCCCAAGCGCGAGAACATGCGCTTCGTCATCAGCGCGGCGGCGGCCGAGGAGGCGGGCTTTCGCGCCTGCCTGCGCTGTCGGCCCGAGACGGCGCCCGACATGGGGGCGTGGCGCGGAACCTCCAACACCGTCAGCCGGGCGCTGAACCTGATCGAGGCGGGCGCGCTCGATGAAGGCGACCTCGACGCCCTGGCCACGCGGCTGGGGGTGGGCGAGCGGCATCTGCGCCGCCTGTTCCGCCGGCACCTGGGCGCCGCCCCGGTCAGCGTGGCCCAGACGCGCCGCGTCCTGCTGGCCAAGGCCCTGATCCACCAGACCGACCTGCCGATGGCCGAGGTGGCCATGGCGTCCGGCTTCGGCAGCGTGCGCCGGTTCAACGAGACGTTCCAAGCCCTGTACGGGCGGCCCCCGTCGGCGCTGCGGGCGCGGGCCGAGCGGCCGTGGGACGCCAGGTCGAATGAAGGGGTGCGGCTGAGCCTGCCCTATCGCCCGCCCTATGACGTCGAGGCCATTCTGGCCGCCCTGAAGGCGAAGGGGGAGACGGTCGAAGGCGGGGTCTGGCGCCGCGTCCTGGCCCCTGCGACGGACGGGGCGACGGGCGAGGTTTCGGCCCGGTTCGAGGCGGGCCACCGGCTGGCGGTCACGGCGGCTCTGGACGATCTGAAGGCCTTGCCGGGGGTGCTGGCGCGGGTGCGGCGGCTGTTCGACCTGTCGGCCGACCCCGAGGCGATCCGGCGCGACCTGTCGGCGGACCCCGTGCTGGCGCCGCTGGTGAAGGCGCGGCCGGGCCTGCGCCTGCCGGGCGACTGGCTCGATGAGGCCGCCGACATGGCCAGCGACCGGCTGGAAGACGTACGGCTGGCGGGGCGGGCCGAGCGATGGCGGCCCTGGCGGGCCTATGGCGTACTGCACCTGCGCGAGGCGGGGATCGACGGCATGACGATCATGGAGAACGACGATGAAAAAGACGCAGCCTGAGGCCTTTACGCTGGACCGCATCGCCACGCCGGTCGGCGAGGTGCTGCTGGTCACGGACGCGGAGGGCGCCGTGCGCGCCTTCGACTTCACCGACTATGAGGCGCGGATGATGACGCTGCTGGCCCGTCATTACGGCGAGGTTCAACTGACGCCGGGGCGGGCGCCGGAGGCGGTGCGGAACGCCGTGGCCGCCTATTTCGACGGCGATCTGACGGCGCTGGACGGGCTCGCGGTGAAGACCGGCGGCACGGACTTCCAGCGCGCGGTCTGGGCGGCGCTGCGGACCATTCCGGCGGGGCGGACCTGGAGCTACGGCCAACTGGCCCAGGCCATCGGCAAGCCCGCCGCCGTGCGGGCCGTGGGCCTGGCCAACGGGGCCAATCCGATCGGCGTCATCGTGCCTTGCCACCGGGTCGTCGGCGCCGATGGAACCCTGACCGGCTATGCGGGCGGACTGGAGCGCAAGCGCTGGCTGCTGGCGCACGAAGCGTCGCAGCAGGGAACAGGAACGGGGGCGTTTGCGCTGGACTGACAGCGCCCTGCCTTTGGGCGCTCATTTCGGGAGTCTGATGATGAACCTGCCCAACGGGGCCCTGGTCGCCGTCGCCGACGGCGAGAAGCTGAGCCTGTTCCGCAACACCGGCCACAACCTCGACATCCAGCTCAAGCCGATGGCGACGCCCGAAATCCCCGAACGCCTGTCCGGCGCGCCGGGCCGCCGCTCCAGCGACGCCAACCCCGACAACGACACCCAGGCCGAGGACGGCTTCGCCATGGGCGTGGCCGAGGCGCTGAACCACATGGCCCTGACCAACAAGATCGAGGCCCTGGCCGTGGTCGCCGCGCCCAAGACCCTGGGCCAGCTGCGCAAGCATTGGCACAAGGCGCTGGAGGAGCGTCTGGTCGGCGAGATCCCCAAGGCCCTGGCCGGCCGCCCGGCCGAAGAGATCGCCGAGGCGATCAGCCGGGCCTGAGAGCCTGCCTTCAGGAACCAGGAGGCCCCTCCGTCTCGGCGGCTATCGCCGCCGATCCACCTTCCCAGGGAATGGGGAGGAGAAACGCACGCCGTCTTTCCTCCCCACATTGTGGGGAGGGGGACCACGAAGTGGTGGAGGGGCCGGGACCAGAGCTCGCCGTCGGACTTTTTCAGGCCGCCCCGTCCAGGAACAGGCGGCAGGCCGGATTGTCGGTCTCGTCCACATAGGGATAGCCCAGGGCGTCCAGAGCGGCGCTCAGGGCCGCCGCCTGGTCCGGCGGGACGCTGACGCCCGCCAGCACCCGGCCCGCGTCGTCGCCGTGGTTGCGATAGTGGAACAGGGTCAGGGCCCAGGCGGGCTGAAGACTGTTGAGGAAGCGCAGGAAGGCGCCCGGCCGCTCGGGGAATTCGAAGCGCAGCAGCCGCTCGTGCGGCAGGCCGATGGTGCGCCCGCCGACCATGTGGCGGACGTGGAGCTTGGCGGTCTCGTTGTCGCTCATGTCCACGACGGAATAGCCGTCGGCGGTCAGATGTCTGAGCAGGCTTTCGCGCTCGGCGGCGCCGTCGCGCAGGGCCACGCCGACGAAGATCTGCGCCGTGCCGTCGCCGGACCAGCGGTAGTTGAATTCCGTGATCGAGCGGCCGTCCAGGCTCTGCAGAAAGCGGTGATAGTCCTCGCGCCGGTCGGGCATGGCGACGGCGAACAGGGCCTCGGCGCCCTCGCCGATCTCGGCTCGCTCGGCGACGTGGCGCAGGCGGTCGAAGTTGACGTTGGCGCCCGAGTTGATCGCGACCAGCGCGCCCGATCCGGGATTGCGCGCGGCCCACGCCTTGAGCCCGGCCAGCGCCACGGCGCCCGACGGCTCGGCCACGGCGCGCACGTCGTCGAAGATGTCCTTGACCGCCGCGCAGATGGCGTCGGTGTCGACCAGAACGATCTCGTCCAGCAGGTCGCGGCACAGGCGGAAGGTCTCGTCGCCCGCGCGGCGCACGGCCACCCCGTCGGCGAACAGGCCGACCTGATCCAGATCGACGACGCGCCCGGCCTCGATGGCGCTCTTCATCGTCGGGGCCTCGGCGGGTTCGACCCCGATCAGCCGTGTCTCGGGCCGCAGGAAGCGGACGATGGCCGCCACCCCCGCCGCCAGCCCGCCGCCGCCGATGGGGATGAAGACGGCGTCGATGGGGTCCGGGTGCTGGCGCAGGATCTCCAGCCCGACCGTGCCCTGGCCGGCGATGACGTCGGGGTCGTCGAACGGGTGGACGAAGGTCGCGCCGGTCTGTTTCTCCAGCGTGCGGGCGTGGGCGTAGGCGTCGTCGAAGCTTTCGCCGTGCAGCACGACCTGACCGCCCAGACCCTGGACCGCCGCCACCTTGATGCCCGGCGTGGTGGTTGGCATGACGATGGTCGCCGCCGCCCCGCGTCTGGCCGCCGCCAGCGCCACCCCCTGCGCGTGATTGCCCGCCGAGGCGCAGATGACGCCGCGCGCCAGTTCGGCCTCGCTTAGGGCCGCGATCTTGTTATAGGCGCCGCGAATCTTGAACGAGAAGACCGGCTGCAGATCCTCGCGCTTCAGCAGGGCAGGGCGCCCGATCCGCGCCGACAGCCGCTTCAGCGGATCGAGCGGGGTCTCCTCGGCCACGTCATAGACGCGGGCGGTCAGGATACGGCGGACGGTGTCTTGCACGATGATCTCGATGAGGCGAGGACGGGGAGGCGGATACGTGTCTTCGTCTAGGCGATGCGACGGCGCATGAGAATGAAAATTGCACCTGAGCCTTCTCCCCCTGTGGGAGAAGGTGGGCGCCGGAGGCGCTCGGATGAGGGGTGTCGGCGCCTCGCTTGAAAATGAGGGGCCGACGTCACGGTTGAATCTTCAAGCCGCCCCGCCATCACCCCTCATCCGTCAGGCTCCGCCTGCCACCTTCTCCCACAAGGGAAGAAAACGGTCCTGCACTGGCAGTAGTGAAGGTGTTTCAAATTGGCGATTTTAATCAATGTGATCGATCAAAACGGGACACTTTTCATAGGCTTAGTGCAGTTTCATCGAAGGGACCAAAGGTGACCATTTAGGACGACCTACGACCACTTCAGGTGGCTCATCCGGTGGTCCAGCCCTTGCCATTTTCCGAGTCTCACCAACTTGGAAAGTGAATGCCCACATGAAAAAGACTCGCAGTTCTACCCGGCTAAGGCTGACGAACAAATCCGTTGATGCCTTGCTGAAATTGCCGCCGGAGCAGCGCTCCCGTCGGTACTGGGATTCCGAATTTTCGCCTCTGTATCTCCAGTTCAGCCGCGCCGGCGCAGCCAGCTATGTCATGCGCTACACAAAGCGTGACGGTCGGGACGGCGACTTTGCGATTGGCTCGCCAAGTTTCATTTCGGCCGACGCCGCACGGGCCGCCGCTAAAGAGCGGATGGCTGACTTGACCTTGAACGGCGTCGACCCGGTCGAAGCGCGCCGACAAGGACGGCAACAAGCAGTGATTCAGGAAGTGGACAATTCCTTTCGCGCTGTGGCCGAGGCGTACCTGGAAGCCAAGGCGAACCGACGGGTGGGCAAGCGCCAGCTTCCGGAAGGGAATGATCTTCGAAAGCACGTCTATCCCGTCCTAGGAAACATGGACATCGACACCATTAAGCAGTCCGACATCGTTGCACTGCTCGATGAAATTCAGTTGGGCGTTCTGAAACGTCGGGCGCGGAAACGGGCTACTGGAAAGACAACCGCCAACATCTGCCACAAGGCCATCAAGCGAGTTTTCAAGTATGCGATGGCGACGGAACGCGCCTCGCGAAACCCCGCAGCGTTTCAGGGTATGGCGAACAAAGTTCCCAAGCGTAGGGGGCGCCTGAATGAGGAGCGCTTCAAACTCTACTGGGATGAAATGCTGAAGGCGTGTGTGGATACCGATCGCGTGGCCGTGGCGTTGGCAGTCTTGATCTACATGGTCACCCTTCAACGGCCAGTCGATGTCGCGAGAGCGCGTCGGAGCGAAATCAACCTCGAAACCCGAACGTGGCGCCCCTCCGAAACCAAAACCGGCGTCGAGTACTTTGTGCCGCTTTCTGATCTAGCCGTCGCCTTGATGCAAGAAGCCTTCAAGCGCAGTGACAGCGAATGGCTTTTCCCGAAAGCATTCGGACGGAGCGGCCACATGATCCAGGCGTCCATGACGAACTGCTGGTTCCGTGTGCGCACTCAACTGGAACAAAGCTGCATCCTGATGGATACGGACGTCCAACTGTATGATTGCCGACGGTTCGGCCGCACCCAGATTCGTCACAAGCTGGGATATGATCTTGATGTGGCAGAGGCTGTCATTAATCACCACGACAATTCGAAGATGGAAACCCTTTACGATGTCCATGACTTCGATGACCAAGTTCGCGACGCACAGGAATCCTGGGGCCGCGAAATCATGCGCATGGTCGAGATCGACCGCACCGATCTCTTCAATACGTAGCGTTCGTCCGTGATTAGCCGCGTGAATGGTCCCATAAGTTGATCATTCGATCACGGGCATGCCCTTGAAGATCGCCGGCGACGGCGGCGGACCGTCGGTCCAGTGCCAGGTCTCGCGGGTGCGCATCAGCTCCTGTGTGACCTGGGCGGGGACGGCCGGAATATCGACGGGCGTCGGAGCGTAAGTCCCCGACGGCGCCAGGTTTAACCTGAACCGATGAGGGAAGCCCCCGAAGCGCACCTCTATGACCATGTCGCGGATCGTGCCGTCTGGGATGACGATCTGTTCCGCCAGGATGGCGCCGCCGTGGGCCGTGCCGGGGTCGATGGTCGTCGTCTCCAGCATGGTCCGTCCCAAGGTGGAGATGGTCTGGCGCAGACGTCGTTGGATGTGGTCGTGCGACGCCTGCAACTCCCCCGAGGCGCGGCGGTAGGCGATGTCGTGGCGGCGTGGGTGCTCCTCCATCTCCTGGAGGGTCAAGAAGTACTCCACCGCCGCGTCGGCCCAGGCCAGGTTAATCTCGCGTTGGGCGGTCATGCGCGCCGTGTGGCGCAGATAGTCGAAGTCCTGAACGCCGTAGGGTTGCCCGTCCAGATAGAGACGAATGTCTTCCGATCCGATGTTGATCGGATAGCCCGAGGTGTTGAAGGCGGCGACTGAGAAGTAGAACTTCTGGGTGTCGTTGTACCGGACCGGCAACAGCATGATCGCGCCGGATGGCCCGTTCGACACCATCAGGGCGTTGCCGCGCGAGAAGCGAACGCCCACGCCGTGATCGGCCGTGGGGATCATCCGCACCTCCTGTGGCGGCGTGGCAGCGCAGCCGGCCAGTGCAGCCAGGGTTGCGACGACCGCAGCCTTAGGAAACATCGACTTCATCCCCATAACCGCCCCTCTCCGTCAGAACTGAACCGGCGTGCCGGCGATACGGCCGCAGAACTGGTTCCAGGCACCTTCGAAGTAGGTGGCGTTCAGTTCCTCGCTGCCGTCGATCAGCGCAGAGGCGTCGCCTGTGCGATCCACGCCGGCCTCGAACCGCTGAAAGCCGGACATGCCGCCATAGGCGTTCCGGCCGTTCACCTCACCGCAGAACATGGTCGAGCCGTTGGAGTGTTCGATGCGGCGCACATTGCGGAATTGGGCTGATGAGGGATCGCGCAGCTTGTCCGTCACCGCCTGACGCGCGGCGGCGCGAATGCGCGTCGGCGTCCAGTTCACGGGTGGCGTGCGGGCGCGTTGGGCCTCAACGCAGGCCGCATAGGCGCCGCTGGCGATGTCCCGCATCCGCGCCATCACCGCATTGGGGCTGCCGGGCGGGTAGCCGCCATTCGTGGAGCAGGCGTCGGCTTGTGCAGATGCGGTGCCTCCGAACGCAACGACCGCAGTCAGAACCGAAATGGCGAAGACGATCTTCTTCATCAGAACCCTCCAGATTTAATCTGTAGGATATATCCCGTGGTTTAACGAGCGGTGAAGCTGTCGCTTGCCGCCATGAACGGACGGGCGCTGGTGGCGTGGAATCTCAAGAAGCTGCGGACTGAGCGCGGCATTTCGCAGGAGCGCTTGGCTGCTGACGCGGGTATAGATCGTGCCTATCTCAGCGAGATCGAGCGCCAGTTGGGCAACGCGTCTGTCGATCTGCTGGATCGACTCGCGGGCGTGCTGGGGGTGTCGATTTCGGCCTTCTTCATCCTGCCCGAAAAAGGCGAGGCTGCGCCAAAGTCACTGCCAAGCGGTCGACATTCGAAAGCCTAGCCGCCAAGGCATGGGGGCTAGGCATCATCATATCCGAAATAATTAGCGATACCTTCGGCGGCAGCGCAGAACTGTTTGGCATCTTCGTGGGACATGATGATGCGGTGATCGCCAAATGCCAAGAATAGCTGAGGGCCATTACCTGCGTAGCCGGTTGTGCCGAGTTCGATAGTGGTGTCGCGTGCGGTGTCAGCGCATTTAACATCTTGATCGAAATACACAATCGCACCCATTACCCACTCCTAAGTTTGCTCAATTGCTGCCAAGTTTAAACGGAACGACGATGCCATCTTTATAGGCACCGGGTAGGGGCGGAAGCGGCACGCCCGTAACTAACTGGTACATTCCATCTGACAGCCCGGCTTCCTCTGCCAAGGCCCTGGCGCCTAGGTGGTGGACGCTGGCCATAGCCTCCAAGGCATCTACCAGCAGCTCCGGCTGCTCGACTGGCATGGAGGGGTCATCGTCGTACTTCTCGACCTTGGATTGGCCCGTCTTCATCAGGTGGATGTTGGCCGTTCTATATTGGGCAGGGCTCAGAATCCCCAAGTCATAGCCACGTCGGACAATTGCCCGAACGGACATCTTCCATCGAAGCTTCAGAGCGTAGAGGGCGCGCCAATCGATCGCTCTGCTGCTGCGGGGAAACTCACGGAGCACCGCACCGCGCGGAAACAGGAAAGCTCCTGCGAAACGATGGGCCTGGTTCTCCGTTACGGTGTCGCCGGTCTGAATGCCCCTATGCATGATGAGATGGCCGCATTCATGGGCTAAATCAAAACGCTGGCGGCCGAGGCTCTGTTTGAGCGAGCTGCGAACGATGATGGGGCGACGCCGGTCCATTGAGAATGCGTCCACACGCTCGGAGAGATCGCCGAAATAGGTGACGATAGCGCCAGCATTCTCAACGACACGCATCATGCTGGTGATAGGCCCGTTAGAGCCCAGACTCCAAAAAAGACGAGCTTGCTCAGCAGCCTTTTCAATGTCTTCCGACGTATGGACCGGAATGTCCGGAAAGTTCACCACCGGGAGGCCCAGTCGACGTTCGAGCGCTTCGGTGAGGGAATCCAGGATTGTGCCCCGAGCCAATACCTGGCTGGTGATGGAGGCGGGGCGTCCCGCCTGTCCACGAAAGTGGCACTGCTCAGGTCGGACAGTAGAGGGCGTCGCGCGGCAAAGAAATTCGCGCGTTACTCCGAGGACATCGGCCAACGCGGCGATCATTTCTTGAGATGCCGCCTTGGCGCCGGTTTCTAATTGCTGAATGAACTGGCGGGTGGTGCCTACAGCCTCACCCACCTCCTCAAGAGAGCGCCCATGGGCCAGTCGGGCGAGTCGTAGTTGCTCGCCCACAAGATCGAATTTTATCGTCATACAAACCGGCCCCAGACAGCCGTTGTTCCCAGCCCCGCCTCAGAAGAATCAATCGTCCTCCGTGCCGTCCTTTTTGTCCTGATCGACGCCCGGCACAATCACCCGAGGCTTCGAAAGTTCCACTCCTTCAGCGTCGGGAATATCGACTGCAGCGATGCGCGTGACCGGCTCATCCAGCGGGATGCTCCAGGTCAGGATGGGGCTTTCGCCATCAAGGATGACAAACGAAATGGCTGCGACCTGACCGTCGAAATCAGTCTCTACGGCAATTCTGTAGAGCAGCTCGGTAGGCGACATCTCGTCTAGGCCAAACAATGAAGGCTGGTGGAGCTCGGAGAAGGTCTGACGGAGCGTGCGTTTGGTGGGTTCATCCGGCGCGCCCTTGTAAAACCGGACACGAACGTCGCCGATCGCAAAGACAAACTGCATTCCAGGCTGAAGCACTGTCAGCCATTCATGTTCAGGCTCGGCCTGAATAATTTGATGAATGCCGAAGGCGTAGGCCTCGCATCCTACCGTCCAGGGATTGGAGCCTACCGAGAGGTCCTGCCTGTCGAGCGCGTCATTACGCGCCTGGTGGATGAGGCGCGCTATCTCAATGAGGCGGTCGCGCTGCAGGTCGGGATGGTGTTCCCAAGGCGTCATGATTCGGCTCCGATCCATGAACGTATCGTGGGCGATATGGAAAATTTGTCAACTGATCTCAGAAAAGTAAACTGAAAGGCGGGATGTAAACCGAGCGCAGTTGGAGCCGATCACCTAGCTGCACTCCAACACCCTGATCACTTCCAGGCAAACGCCACAAAGCCAGCGATGCCTCCCCCTAGGATCAGCAATGGCGTCCAGCGCGGTTTGATCCGCCAGGCGGCGATCAAGGCGACAAGGAAAATCGCTCCGGCGATCCATAGCGACGGGGCCGAGCGGGCCGTGGTCCAGGCCAGTTGAAGCGAGGTGGCGGCGATCACGCCGACGACAGCGGCCGCTACGCCCGCCAAGAGCCGGTGCAGCGCCGGGTTCTCGACCACGGCCTCCAGGTGATTGAACAGCACCATCGAGAAGGCGAAGGCCGGCAGGAAAATCCCGGCAGTGACCGCCAGGGCGCCGAACCACCCGCCGACGACGTAGCCGGTGAAGGTGCCGAAGATCACCAGGGGCGCCGGCAGGACGCCGGCGATCGCTACGCCGTCCAGAAAGACCCCGTCCGGCAGCCAGCCGCGCCCCACCGTGTCAGCCCGTACATAGGGGATGGCGGTGTAGGCACCGCCGAATGTCAGCAGGCCGCCCTTCAGTCCAGCGATGAAGAGGGCGATGAGTTGTGGCGACGGTTCGGACGAGATCGGGACCGCGGGCGGCCTGACGTCTAAGCCGACGCCCAGCAGGATCGCAGCGAGTACAGCGACGGCAGCGATGCCCACGGCCGTCCAAGGACGTTGCGCCACGGCGTAGATCAGGCCGCACGCCACAAGCGGTATCCAGAAGGGTGCGTGAAGCAAGGAGGCGACAAAGGCGCCGATCGCCAGCATCCACAACAAACGGTCTTCCAGCACATGGGCGCCGATGCGCTGGACGGCGCGGATGATGATGGCGACTACGACAATCTGAACGCCCAGCAGCAGCCCGGTCAGGCCGGTTTGGCCGACAATGAAGCGCTCATAGAACCATGCGGCCGCCAGCATCAGGACGAAGCCTGGCAACATGAAGCCAAGGCCCGCCAGGAGACCGCCGATCCGCCCGCGCGCCATCATGCCCATGTGGACGCACAACTCGTGGGCTTCGGGGCCGGGAAGCGCCTGCATCACGGCAAGGAGGCGGTTGAAGCGCGGGCTGGAAATCCACCGCTCTTCATCGACAAGGGCGCGGCGGATCATGGCGATTTGGGCCACGGTACCGCCGAACGCCAGAAAGCCGAACCGCAGGAACTTGAGGAACAGAGCCGCCAGGGTCAGGCGGGGCGGTCCAACGGCGTCGGAAGAAATGGTCATGGCCTTGTCTCACTGGTCGCGCGGACACTGACGACAAGGCGGCGCCAGATACGTCGCCTCAGAGAGCGGCCGCGACCGCGCGCACGCCCATAGTAGCTTCACCATCGGTGAATTGGCAGGTGGCGTCCGCGTTTTCAGAACGGCGGTTCGCTACAGGTACTTGGTGATCTCGCGGAACTCCCCCATCGCCCGCCGCGCCTCGACGGGGTCGCCGTCGGCAGCATGGGCCAGGCAGTGGTCGATGTGGTCGTGGATCAGGGTCTTCTTCGCCGCCGCGACCGCCTTCTCGATGGCGTGAAGCTGCTGGGCGAGATCAACGCAGGCGCGCTGGTCCTCCATCATCTGAATGACCGTTCGCAGATGCCCTTCGGCTCGCTTGAGGCGCTTAATGACTTCGGGATGAGACGCATGAGAGATGTGTGCCATGGGTTTGACCTATCCCCCCGGTGGGGATAGGTCAAACGTCGAAACGCCGCATGGGAAAGGCCCCTAATGTTCTCCCCGCTTCGGAACACCGCCTATCGCCACCTGTTCATCGCCCAGGTCGCGGCTCTGTTGGGCACCGGCATGGCGACTGTGGCCCTGGGCTTGCTCGCCCATGACCTAGCGGGGGCTGGAGCCGGCGAAATCCTCGGCGTCGCCCTAGCGATCAAGATGATCGCCTATGTCGGCGTGGCGCCCTTCGCCAGCGCCCTGGCCGCCAAGCTGCCGCGCAAGACCTTGCTGGTTTCGCTGGATGTGGTGCGCGCCGCTGTCGCCGCCTCTCTGCCGTTCGTGAACGAGGCATGGCAGGTCTATGGCCTGATGACGGTGCTTTATGTCGCCTCCGCCGCCTTCACGCCGGCGTTCCAAGCCATGATTCCCGACCTGCTGGACGACGAGGGCGAGTACACCAAGGCGCTGTCGCTGTCCCGGCTGGCCTCCGATCTGGAAAGCGTCGCCAGCCCTGTGCTGGCGGCCGTCCTGTTGTCCGTCATCAGCTATCACAACCTGTTCGTCGGCACCGCGCTCGGCTTCATCCTGTCCGCCGGCTTCGTCGTGACGGCCATCCTGCCTCATTTGTCCGTTGCTCCGACCCTGCCGTTCCTGCGCCGCCTGACCGGAGGCGTGAGGCTGTTCGCGCTGACGCCGCGTCTGCGTGGATTGCTGGCGGTCAGCCTGGCGACAGCGGCGGGCGGCGCCATGGTCTTCGTCAACACGGTCGTCCTGGTGCAGTCGAACTTCGGCCTGTCGCAACAGGCGACCGCCTGGGCCTTGGCGGCGTTCGGAGGCGGGTCGATGACGGCGGCGGTGTTTCTACCCAAGACCCTGGAACGTGTCACCGACCGCAGCGCCATGGTTGCTGGCGCACTGCTGATGACTGCGGTGCTGATCGCAGGCGCTCTGTTCGCGCGCAGCTATCTGGTGCTGATCGCGCTCTGGATCATCATGGGCTTCGGCTATTCCCTGACCATCACGCCTGCCGGTCGCGCTTTGCGGCGCTCATCGACGGCAGGCGAACGTCCCGCATTGTTCGCGGCCCAGTTCGCTCTGTCACACGCCTGCTGGCTGATCGCCTATCCGATGGCGGGACTGGTGTCGGCTGAGGCCGATCCCCAAGCGGCTTTCGTCGTGCTTGCGGCGCTGTGTGGTCTTGGGGCGCTACTGGCGCTGATCGTCTGGCCCGCCCATGATCCGCTGAACCTGCTGCACCACCACGATGAACTGGAACCGGACCACGAGCATCTCAATGAAGGGATGCGCCCCGATGCAGCCGGTGTTTCGCACGCCCACCCTGTCGTGATTGACGACAATCACCGCCGGTGGCCGAAGCAACGTCAGTAGGCGCCGTAAAGAAATGAGGGCGCGCCGCAGATCGGCGCGCCCCTCGTCGTGTCGGTCGTGATTACCGTCAGACGACGCGTTTGACCTCAGTGTAGGCGCCCTCGGTCTTGAGGGTGATGGTGACAGGCTCGCCAGTCCTATTGCGCCAGAACCAGCCGTGGCTGCCGGTGAAGGCGGCGGTCAGGACGCCTTCCTCACGCTGGGACGAACCCTTGCCGTAGCCGTGGTAGGACACCCCCGGTCGATCGGCGTGGGTGTCGAAGTTGATCTTTCCACCGCTGCTGATCCAGGTGAACCGCGCCGTGGCACCTTCTTCCATGACCAGTTTGATCTCGGCGCCCTGATCGGGCTGAAGCGTCAGGACGGTTTCGTCGGTACGCGCCGCGCCCGGCGTCGCAGCGGGGGATGCAGGTGTTGCGGCTGCAGTCGTGGGAGGCGTCGTGACGGACGGCGTCGCTGCCGGCGTTGCCTTGACCGCCGCCGCGTCGGCTGCGGCGTCAGCCGCCGCTTCTTCGGCGAGTTGTCGCTTGATGCGGCCCATTTCCGTCAGGCCGAACACCGAACCGATGCGGGTGGGATCGACGCCGTATTCGGCGGGCAGGACGACCGTGACCAGCAGGGCGGAGGCGACGAGCGCGGCGACGCCGGTGGACTTCAGCAGTTGGCCCGTGGACGGCAGGTCGGCTTTGGAGGGACGGTTTGCGTTGTACATGAGGGTGTCTCCGATCACATGACGAAGAAGCCGCCGAGCTGATAGCCCGTCAGGATGAAGCCGAGCGTCATCAGCACGACGTTGGTGAGGTAGGCGTGCTTCCAGAAGCCGTTCGTGCGGCGCCAGAAGCCCATGAGGATGAGGATGCCGCCCAGGGCGAGCAGTTGTCCGATCTCCACGCCGATGTTGAAGGCGACGAGGTTCCAGAGCAGGCCGTCGGGCGACAACTGGAAGTCCTGCAGCTTGGTCGCCAGTCCGAAGCCGTGGAACAGGCCGAAGATCATGGTGGCGGCCTTGGTAGAGGGCTGGAAGCCGAACCACCTCTGATAGGCGCCCATGTTGTCCAGGGCCTTGTAGACGACCGACAGGCCGATGATGGCGTCGACCAGATAGCTGGAGACGCTGATGTTGGTCAGGACGCCCAGCAGCAGGGTCGAGGAGTGACCGATGGCGAACAAGGTCACATAGATGCCGATGTCCTTCATCCGGTAGAGGAAGAAGATCACGCCGAACAGGAACAGCAGGTGGTCGTATCCGGTAACCATGTGCTTGGCCCCCAGGTAGACGAAGGGCCAGAACAGGAAGCCGGAGGTTTCCTGGATGTAGCCCTTGTCGCCCTCGGCGACGCCATGGGCGAGGACCTGGCTGAGCAGGCCTTCGAGGAAGAGGAAGCCGACCACCAGGACCGCCAGGGTCCAGGGTGATCGAAGCCACGACAGTCGGTCGCGGCAGGGTGCGGAAGTCATGGGCATCCTTGCGATTGGAACAATGAGACGACACCCGCCGTCATGGCGGCGGTCGCGTAGAGGAAGCGGCGCTGAAGACCAGCCGCCCCTGAACGGGGCGGCCGATCGCGTCAGAGAGCGCGGCGACGACGGAAGGGCAGATGGTCCAGCCAGGCGGGTTTGGGGCGGTCGCTCGGGGCGTCGCGTCCATGCACCAGGCTGTAGAGGGCCGGCAGAACGAGCAGGGTCAGGATGGTCGAGGAGACAATCCCGCCGATGACCACGGTGGCCAGCGGGCGCTGGACCTCCGCGCCCGCGCCGACGTTGACCGCCATCGGCACGAAGCCGAGGCTGGCGACCAGCGCCGTCATGAGCACCGGACGAAGACGCGTCAGCGCCCCTTCCCGAATGGCCTGTCCGACGGGCTTGCCCTCTTCGATCAGGCCTCGGATGAAGCTGACCATGACCACCCCGTTCAGCACGGCCACGCCCGACAGGGCGATGAAGCCGACGCCGGCCGAGATCGACAGGGGCAGGCCCCGCAGGGCCAGCGCCGCCACGCCGCCGGTCAGCGCCAGGGGCACGCCGGAGAAGACGATGGCGCTGTCCCGCCAGGAGCGGAACAGGGCGAACAGCAGGCCGAAGATCAGCAACAGCACCCCCGGCACCACCAACTGCAGCCGCTTGGCGGCCGAGATCAGTTGCTCGAAGGTGCCGCCGTAGGAGACCCAGTATCCGGCGGGCAGGTCGATTTCCTGATCCACCCGTTCCTGCACCTCGCTGACGAAGGAACCGAGGTCGCGGTTACGGACATTGGCGGTGACGACGATGCGACGCTTTCCGTCCTCGCGACTGATCTGGTTCGGACCAGTCTCCAGCGCGATCACGGCGATCTCGCTGAGCGGCACGAAGCCGCGCGGCTGACCGTTGGCGCCTGGCAGCGGCACCTGGATGCGGCCGATGGCGTCGGTGTTGCGCCGCAGGTCTTCGGGCAGGCGCACGACGATGTCGAAGCGTCGGTCGCCTTCGAAGATTTGTCCCGCCGTGGCACCGCCCATGGAGGTCGAGATCACCGACTGAACATCGTCGATGCTCAGGCCCAGACGCGCGATGGCGTCGCGGTTCGGCGTGATCAGCAGCATGGGCAGGCCGGTGACCTGCTCGGACTGCGGGTCGGCGGCGCCGCGAACGGAGCCGACGATCTCCTCGATCTGGGAGCCCAGGGCGACGAGTTGGTCCAGATCATCCCCGTGGACCTTGATGGCCACGTCGGCGCGAACGCCGGACAGCAGTTCGTTGAACCGCATCTGGATGGGCTGGGTGAACTCGTACTTGCTGCCCGGAATCTCGTTCACCGCCTCTTCCATCTCGCGAACGAGCTGGAGCCTCGGCTTGCGGGGATCAGGCCAGTCCTTGCGGTCCTTCAGCAGGATGAAGGTGTCCGCGACCGACGGCGGCACAGGGTCGGTGGCGACCTCGGCCGTGCCGATCTTGGCGACGACGCGCTCGACCTCCGGGAACTTGGCCAGACGGGCTTCGAGCGCGGTCTGCATCTCGATGGCCTGGCTCAGGCTGGTGCCCGGAATGCGCAGGGCGTGCATGGCGATGTCGCCTTCGTCCAGGTTCGGCACGAACTCCGAACCCATGCGTGAAGCGACCAGGGCCGCGCCGGCCACCAGGGCGATGGCGACCGCCACCATGGCGACGCGGGCCTTCAGAGCGAAGTCGAGCGCCGGCTGGTAGCCGGTGCGCGCCCAGCGCATCAGGAAGCTGTCCTTCTCCTGGACCTTGCCCGTGACGAACATGGCCACGGCCGCCGGCACGAAGGTCAACGACAGGACCAGGGCGGCGGTCAGGGCGATCACCACGGTGATCGCCATGGGATGGAAGGTTTTGCCCTCCACGCCGTCCAGGGCGAAGATCGGCACATAGACCAGGGTGATGATCAGGACGCCGAACAGGGACGGCCGGATCACTTCGCTGGAGGCGCGCGCCGCCAGGGAGAAGCGTTCTTCTCGGGTGAGCAGGCGGCCCTGCTGGTGCTGGGCCTCGGCGAAACGACGCAGGCAGTTCTCGACGATGATGACGGCGCCGTCGACGATCAGACCGAAGTCCAGCGCGCCCAGGCTCATCAGATTGCCCGAGACGCCGGTCCGCACCATGCCGGTGATGGTCATCAGCATGGTGATCGGGATGACCGCCGCCGTGATCAGGGCCGCGCGGAAGTTCCCGAGCAGCAGGAACAGAACCACGATCACGAGCAGCGCGCCCTCGACCAGGTTCTTCTCGACCGTCTTGATGGCGCGCTCGACCAGGTCGGTGCGGTCATAGACGGGCGAGGCGACGACCCCGTTCGGCAAGGCCTTGGCCGCTTCCTCCAGACGAGCCGCCGCCGCCTGGGCGACGACGCGGCTGTTCTCGCCGGCCAGCATCAAGACGGTCGCCAGCACGGTTTCCTTGCCGTTCTCGGTCGCGGCGCCGGTGCGAAGTTCTTCGCCCAGACCGACCTCGGCCACCTCGGCGATGCGGATGGGCACACCGCCGCGCGTGGTGATGACGATGTTGGACAGGTCCTGCGCCGTGGACGCCTGGCCCGGCACCCGGATCAGCCACTGCTCGCCGTAGCGTTCGACGTAGCCGGCACCGACGTTGGCGTTGTTGCGTTCCAGCGCCGACACGACCTCGCTCATCGTCACGCCATAGGCGGCGAGACGGTCAGGGTGGGGCGTGACGTGATACTGGCGCTCGAAGCCGCCGATGGTGTTGACCTCGGTGACGCCGGGCGTGTTGCGCATCTGCGGGCGGATCACCCAGTCCTGCAGGGTCCGAAGATCCTCAGGCGTGTAGGACGTGCCGTCCGCCTTGCGCGCGCCCGGCTTGGCCTCGATCGTGTACATGAAGATTTCGCCGAGGCCGGTGGCGATCGGCCCCATTTCGGGCGACAGCCCGGCGGGCAACTGGTCTCGCGCGGTCTGAAGCCGTTCGTTGACCAGTTGGCGCGCCCGGTAGATGTCGGTTCCGTCCTCAAAGACGACCGTGACCTGGCTCAGGCCGTAGCGCGAGACCGAGCGGGTGTAGGAGAGCCCCGGCACCCCCGCCACGGCCGTCTCGACCGGGAAGGTGATGCGCTGCTCGGCTTCGAGCGGCGAATAGCCGGGCGCTTCCGTGTTGATCTGAATCTGGACGTTGGTGATGTCCGGCGTGGCGTCGATCGGCAGCTTCTGGAAACTCCAGACGCCGATGATCGCTGAGGCCAGGACCAGCGCAAGCACGATCCAGCGATGCCGGATCGACAGGCTGATGATGCGTTCAAGCATGGTGACGCATTCTCCTAGTGGTCATGGCTCGCGCCGGACTTCTCGATGTCCGCGCGAATGAGGAAGGCGCCGTCGACGACATAGGTCGTTCCCGGTGCGATGCCGCCCAGGACCTCGGTCCACTCTTCGGTGCGCCGGCCCAGGTCGAGCATCCGCACCTCATAGGTGTCGCCGACCTTGGCGTAGACCACGGTAAAGTCGCGGAAGGGCTGCAGCGCCTTGGTGCGCACCGCCAACGGAACCTGGCCTTCGCCGACCTGAACCATGCCCGACACGCCAAGGCCCGGCCGCCAGACGCCGCCCTGGTAGGGCAACTCGACGTGGGCGACGAGGGTCTGGCTGAGGACGTCGTCCGACGGCAGGATCGCCTCGATGACGCCGCTGGCCGAGTGTTCGCCGGCCTGACTCTTGATCTCGATCCGCTGACCGACGCGAACCCGTTCAGCGTCGCGCGGATAGAGGAAGAACTCCGCGTGCAGTCGGGTCGGGTCGCCGATCACCAGCATGGGCGCGCCGTTGCCGGTGATCGAGCCGGGGTTGACGTTCTTGGCCGTGATCACGCCGGAGATGGGCGCCGTGACGGCGTAGGTCTGCAGGCTTTCGCTGGATTCCACGCGGGCGACGACCTGACCGCGCGAGACGCGTTGGCCGAGTTGGACGGTCAGGGACATGACGCGCCCCGGATAGCGGGCGTGGACCTCAGCCTGGCCCTCGGGCGTGATCTCGACCCGGCCGCTGAGCGGCAGGGTCTCGCCCAGGACGGCGGGGCCGACCTGCTGGGTCGTGACGCCGCCGTCGCGCGCGGCGTCCGCGCTGATGACCGTCCGCCCCTCATAGGACTGATAGGACCAGGTCGAGCGCTTGCCCGCCTGGACAGCGGCGACCGAAACGTCGAACGAGTGGGGCTCGGACACGACGCCCGGACTGGCCAGGTAGTCGTTCTCCGGCGTGAAGGTGAAGCGATCCACCTTCGGCCCGAGGCGGGTCAGGGCGATGCTGGCCTGAACCAGCTTCGGGTCGACCGGCTTGTCCTTGAGGTAGGGGTAGAGGCGGAACAGAGGCTCCGGCCCTTCCTCATAGATGGTCACCTCGATGGCGAAATCGCCGTCACGAAGCAGTCGGCCGTTGTGCGGCCCGCGCTCGTAGTCGGCGGCGGCCGCCGCTTCGCCTTCCGGCTTGGCGGCCTGATCGCCGCCGCTGCAGGCGCTCAACGTCAGGGCCACGGCGGTCAGGACGCCGCCCAGCGCGGTCGCTGAAGTGCGAGACATCTTCATGGTTGGGTCTCCAGGCCGAGCAGGTCGGCGTGCGCGCCGGTCAGGCGGTCCAGCCGCGCGCGGTCGTTGTGGAAGGTCTGCAGCACGGCCACGCGGCGGGCCTTGGTCTGCAGCAGCCCCGTGTGAGCGCTCATCACGTCGTTGTAGGTGAAGCCGCCGCGCGCGAAGCCGTCCCGGACCAGGGTCACGGCCCGCTCCGCCTGCGGCAGGGTTTCCTCGGCGATGCGACGAGCCTCGTTCGCCCGCGCCAGCAATTGAACCTGCAGGCGGGCGATCTCGCGTTCGCGTTCCTGGCGCAGGGCGTTCTGGTCGGCCTGGGCCGCCAGGCCTTCGGCGCGGGCGCGGTCGATGGCGCCCTGGTTCCGGTCATGGCGCTGCAACGGGATCGATCCGCCGAAGACGAAGGCGACCTCATTGTCCCAGATGTGCCGGACGCCGACGCTGACCGTGGTGTCAGGCACGGCGCGGGCCTCCTCCAGCCGCGCCTGGGCGTCGGCGATGGCCTGACGGGCGCGGAAGGCCTCCAGGTCGGTCGAGGCCACTTCGCCGGCGGCGACGCGCGAGGCGCTGGTGTCCTCGAAGTCGGACTGACCCAGGTGGAAATCGGCGGTCCCGTCCCAGAACTTGGCCAGGACGATCCGCGCCACGCGGACCGCGATCTCGGCCTGGTCGAAGTCGATCTGGGCCTGGGCCAGTTCAGCCTCGGCGCGAGCGCCGGCGAACAAGGGATCGCGGGCCGCGTTGACCCGACGTTGCACCTCAGTCTGGAAACGCTCCGCCAGCGAAAGCCGCTCGCGCGCGATCTCCAGCGTGGCCTGGGCGGCCATGGCCTCGGCCCAGGCGCGCTGGACCGATTCCATACGGTCCAGTTGCGCGATCCTGGCCTGGGCGACGACCAGAAGGCCTTCGCTCCGCGCCAGGGTGGTCCGCGCCGGACGATCGCCCCCGCGTTCCAGTTTCTGCTCGTAGGACAGGGTGGTTTCGGTGCGTCCCAGGATGTCGCCGCCACCCAGTGTCGGCAGGTTTTCTACCGTCAGACCGAGCGTGGGATTGGGCTTGAGGTCGGCCTGGCGAACACCGGCATCGACCGCGCGCAGTCGCGCATCGAGGCCCGCTTTTGCGGGGTCGGCTTCGACGGCGCGTCGAAGCGCGGCGTTCAAGGTGAGCGGCTGCCCGCCGACCGTGACCCCGGCAGGGGACAGCGATTGGGCGAGCACGATTGCAGGCGGCGACCAGGCCGCCGTCAGGACGAGCGCGAAGGCGGATGCAGCCGCGCCTCGCCCTCGCCATCCGGCATAGCCGGACTTGGAAGGTTTCAAGGGATGTCTCCAACAGGACGCGCACGGCCGTGAGGCCGCGCAGGATCAGCTTTTCAGGCGATCAGGCGTTCTGTCTGGGAGGTTGGTGCGGCGCATCGAGGATAGCGCCAGGCGGCACGGCGTCGGGCGCCGGGCCGAGATCGAGCGTGGTCACGACCCCTGCGCCGGTCGGATGGACAGGCGTCGCCAGTGCCACATGAATGTCGCCGCCGTTGTGATGGTGATGGCTGAGAGGGGATTTGCCGCCGTCATCGGCGACATCAACCGCCAGGACGGCCGTCGATGCGTCGTCGCTCGTCACCGCGTCGTGGCTGTGACTGTGGTCATGGTCGTGAGCCAGGTCGGCCGCATCTTCATAGGAAACGCCGGGGAACTGGAGGCCGTGTTCAATTCTGTGCTGGTTGTTCTGCACGCCATGCATCTGCACCGCGACCATGACGGTCACGCCCAGGCAGACGCAGAGAAGGCGGAACAAGCGTGGCAAATCGAAAATTCCCCGATCGAATTCCGTTACGGGGAAACCGCCCACGATGCAACGGCATGAAGGTCGCAGCCGGTTGGCCCTATTCGCCTTTAGAGTCGCGCCGTCGCTTCAGCGGTTCCTGGTCTGGGAAGCGTAGTTGCACGCCAGCGCCGAGCGTTCCCGCAGGAATGAACACGACGCCTGCGTCTTCCAGGGTCGCAACGAGCAACCGCGCATTCGCCGTCGTGACGGGAGCGGCGGCGTTGGTGCTTTCGGCTTTTCGGACCGTGTTCAGCGCAAGTCCAGTGCGCTCCGCGAGATCGGACACGGACATGTTCAAGAGCCCACGCGCTGCGCGCAACTGCGCCCCGGTAACGGCGGCGCCGGAGGGGCTTGTATCGCGCTCAGAATTCATGATTGACCAATAGCACCATGTTTGATAAATAGCACCAATAAGTGAAAGGAGGTGCCTCTATGAATGACGTTAAACCGGATCAACCGGCTTGTCCGCTCCATGGAAAGCCGAGTCATCGCCGGACCTGCCGAAGCTGCAACGCTGCCTATATGCGCGGCTATCTTAGCGTTGCGCGTAAAACTCGCCCAACATCCGCGCTTTTGACGCGGGCGCGTCAGCGCGCTGTCCGCCAGGGCGTGCCCTACACGCTTCGTCGGCAGGACATCTCCATGCCGCGCCGTTGTCCCGTCCTTGGTCTGCCCCTGACCGTGGGTGCGGCTAGGTCTGCCAGTTCTCCCTCGCTTGACCGGATCAATCCCGCCGAAGGGTACCGACCCGGCAATGTCAGGGTGATCAGCGATCAGGCCAACCGTCTGAAAAGCAACCGCAGCCTGGAACAGGTCGTCCAGCTGAGCCAACGAGGGGCGCCTGAACGACGAGCGCAATACGCCGCCGTTGCTGCCTATATGGAGCGGGAAGCCCTCTTGGCCGAGGTGAAACGAAAGGCGGCGATCGACCCGTCGCCGAGCAAGCCCTGGCAGGTGATCGCTGACTTCCTGGAGAGCCGCTTTCGCGAATACATGCCTCGATAGCCGCGAAGAGTTGCAGATTTCATTTACACTAATACTGAATTAACTAAGGAAATATTCTGATTTTGCTATTTTTTCTTGACTAACTTTGTCGGTTAAGTTTTTGTAAATCTCACTATCAACTCGCACTGACCCACAGGAGATGTGCAACGAAGCAAGGAGAAGCCATGAAGAACGACGAACGTGATACGCCCAGCTTGAGCCCGCTGGAGAACCGTTGGCTGACAGCCGAAGAAGCCGCCGCCTACATCGGGGTGAAGGTCGAGACGCTTTCGAAATGGCGTCTTCGCGGCCACGGTCCTCGCTACTCGGCTGCCTTGCGGCGCGACCCGCGCTATCGCCTGTCCGACCTGATGGACCACATGGCCGCTCAGATGGTGTCAAACACCCGTGAGGCGCGGACCGTTCGCATCTCCTACGCCTCCGAGCATTCGCCGATGACGCTGCGCCGACCGACGCGCCCGTTGCGGTTGGCGTGAGATAGACCGTCTAGCTGTCGGTCCGCTTGCTGACCGATCCTCGTCCCCATTCCAGCTAACCCGACACCGCCTCACGCGCATGCGTGAGGCGGTGCAAGCAGGTGGGGCGATCGATCAATCCAGCATGAAGCACTTCGTCGCTTCCTCGACCTGAACGGACGTCTCCATTAGACTGGCCTAGGCCGGCAACGGCCATAATTCTCGGGAGGTGGCTCAGGCGGTGGTTCGCCTTTTTCAGCTTCAACAATCAGTGTTGGTTTTCCACAAGGCTGATGATTGAATTTCCTTCGGTTTTCCTGATTTTTCCCCTAGGGAGGGCGTTTGCCACAAGGGGAGAAGGCCGTTTTGGCGCTTGCCATGTAACCCGTAGGTGATATGTAACCTGTAGGTGTCATGTGAGGGGCGAATGAGTGACGAACTCCAAAGAGCGAAGGCGAACGAGCGACGCCGGGTTCGGCGGCTGCAGATGGTCGCGGCGCTGGGCGGCGTGGGCGCGACGGCAGGCGTTCTTGGCGTTGGGCTGGCCAGCAGCAGCGAGGGCTGGGCGGCGGCGGCCGGCGTCGTATTGGCCTTGGCGGGACTGGGCGTCGCCATCGCCTCCTTCCCTCTGGCGGGTCGCTATCTGCCCGACAGCGACACCATTCGCGTCGAGAACGCCAGGGGCGGCTATCGCGACAACGTCCAGAAGAAGCGCGCCGTGTCGATGGCGCTGATGCCGTTAACGTCGCTCTTTCTCGTCTATCAGGGCACGATCTCGGCCTGGGCTATCGCCGGAGGTCAGGGCGAGTCGCTGAACTGGATGATGGTGGCGCTGTCGCCGATGATGTCGGCGGTGCATCTGATGATGGTCGCCGGTCTCGACAATCCCGGCGACAAGAAGATGAAGCGGCTGCTGGAGGACGAACTCACCCTGTCGTTCCGGCGTTCGGCTTTGAATGCGGCCCTGGGCGTGGCTCTGGCGGGGATGGTCGTGGTCTTCGCCCTCGGCCTGTGGAAGCCGCAGGCGGCTGTGGCGGCCATGCCGGGGCTGATGTTCGTCACGGCCTCGGCGGCGGGGTTGCGTTACTGGCAACTGGATCGGCGGGCCGCCGGTGGCTGATCCCCGTCTGGTCGTCAATCTGAAGGCCGTGCGCACGGCGGCGGGCCTGACGCAGCAGGAGCTGGCCGACCGGGCCGGACTGTCACGCAAGACGGTGAACACGGTGGAGAACGGGGTCTTCACCCCGTCCGTCCTGGTCGCCCTGACGCTGGCGCAGGCGCTGGGCGCGCCGCTGGACGCCCTGTTCATCCTCGAGGACTGAGGCCTTTCCCCTTGCGCCCCGTGTGGAAGGGCCTACATTGTTCCTGCTTATGCTAAGTTTGAGCATAAGTCGGGGCCGCGCAGACGGCCGATAGGGAGTAGGAACGATGGCGGACGGCGCTTTCGGTCTGTCGCAGGAACTGGCGGAAGAAACCGCCCCGGTGTGGGAGAAGGTCAAGGACCACGTCACCCCTCTGGAGTGGCCGCAGCAGGCCCGGCTGATCAGCGAGATCAACCGGCTGAAACGCGAGCGCGACGCGGTCATCCTGGCCCACAACTATATGACGCCCGAGATCTTTCACGGCGTGGGCGACTATGTCGGCGACAGCCTGGGGCTGGCCAAGGAGGCCGCCAAGTCCAAGGCCAAGGTGATCGTTCAGGCGGGCGTTCACTTCATGGCCGAGACGTCCAAGATCCTGTCGCCGGACAAGACGGTGCTGATCCCCGACCTGCGCGCGGGCTGTTCGCTGGCGTCCTCGATCACGGGGGCGGACGTGCGGCTGATCAAGGAGCGGCATCCGGGCCTGCCGGTCGTCACCTATGTGAACACCACGGCCGATGTGAAGGCCGAGACGGACATCTGCTGCACCAGCGCCAACGCCGTTCAGGTCGTCGAATGGGCGGCCAGGGAATGGGGCGTCGACAAGGTCATCCTGATCCCCGACGAATATCTGGCGCGCAACGTGGCGGCGCAGACGACGGTGGGCGTCATCGCCTGGGCGGGGCATTGCGAGGTGCACAAGCGCTTCACCACGCAGGACATCGCCGACATGCGCGACGCGTGGCCGGACGCCGAGGTGCTGGCCCATCCGGAATGTCCCGAAGAGATTCTGCGCGCCGCCGACTTCGCCGGTTCGACCGCCGCCATGACCGAATACGTCGAGCAGCGCCGGCCCAAGCGGGTGGTGCTGATCACCGAATGCTCGATGGCCTCGAACATCAAGGGCGACGTGCCTGAGGTGGAGTTCGTCGGCCCCTGCAACCTGTGCCCGCACATGAAGCGCATCACGCTGGAGAACATCCGCGACTGCCTGCTGCACATGCAGTTCGAGGTGACGGTCCCCGAAGACATGCTGGAGAAGGGGCGACTTGCGGTGCAGCGGATGATCGACCTGCCGCCGCCGTCGAAGCCTGCGCGCTACGACCTGGTCAAGGCGCGGCATCATGTCGATGTGGAGCTGATCTGATGGCCGGCTCTGCTGTCCTTCTCCCCTTGTGGGAGAAGGTGGCCGGCGGAGCCGGACGGATGAGGGGGAGGTTCGCCTCGTCCGCGACGTCGAGTCTGTATCCGGCCGCCCCCTCATCCGAGGCGCTGCGCGCCCCACCTTCTCCCACGAGGGGAGAAGGATGAGCGTCGAGGGGCCTTGGGGGTCTCGCGACGGGTCGAAGTCTGCGCCTGAGCCTGCGCGCGAGGCGCCCCGCTACAGCGCGCGCCATGAAACGCCGCAGGAGGACAAGGGGCAGCACCCGGTCTGGGCGGTGGTCTCGACCTTGCTGATGGCGGGGTTCCTGTGGTTCCTGACCGGCAGCTGGGTCGTGGCGGGGGCGGTGCTGTTCGGCCTGTTCGTGCATGAATACGGCCATGTGCTGGCGATGAACCGCGTCGGCATGGGCCCGGCGCGCATCTACATCATCCCCTTCCTGGGCGGGCTGGCGAAGGGCCGGCGCGAGCCGAAGAGCGAGTGGCACGGGGTGCTGGTGTCGCTGGCGGGACCAGCGTTCGGCCTGCTGGCCATGATCCCCTTCGTGGCGGTGGGCCTGGCGTTGAAGGCGCCGGAATGGCTGATGGGCGCCTTCTTCATCGCCATGATCAATCTGCTGAACCTGCTGCCTGCGCCGCCGCTGGACGGGTCCAAGGCGCTGGGGCCGGTGTTGACGCGGGTGCATCCGCGGCTGGAGCAGGTGGCCCTGCTGGTCGTC